>NZ_FLSP01000006.1 GCF_900091315.1 Streptomyces sp. DI166 | reverse complement strand
ACACAGTGGGGGGCTTCAAGGTGTCAAAACCCTGGGTCGCCTGGAGAATCCGGCTGCCGACCGCAGGCCGTGATGGCAGGCTCTGCCCATGGTCTTCGTGCGTTGCGAAGCGATCCGATGAGTCGATGACGAACCTCAGCCCTGCCTGGTCGAGGTCCGCTTCGCCGACGCACACCGGCGCCAATGGGCCTTCATTGACAAGTGGCCCGTCTTCACCGGCGACGGCCTGACCCCCGACTCAGGCTACCCCGTCGAGGTCGGCATCCGCTGCGACGCCGCACGTCGCCCCCCGCCCGTCAAGCGGAGCACGAGCGCGGATGGGCATACGCATGTGACTCGTATGCCGTACTGTCGTCGACGCTCCGTTCACACCTTTTCTGACAGGCTGTCATGTGATGTGCGTGTTTTGCCTTGATGGTAGCGACCTGACCCAAAGGGGTGGACGTGAGAGCGGTGAAGCGGAGTCGAGCCTCGATGGCCGCCGCGGGAGTCTCGGCGGCAGCGCTCGTGCTGGTGGCAGGGTGCGACGTGGCGGGTGTGTACCGTCCCGCTCGTCCCGTCAACGGGGGGCCGTACACCTTCTACGTGAGCCCCGACGGTGACGACAAGAACGACGGCATGTCTGCGGCCCGGCCCTGGCGGACCCTGGATCACGCGAACGGTGTGCGGTTCCAACCCGGTGACCGGCTGCGGCTCCAGGGCGGCGCGCGTTTCCGCGGCAGCCTCACCCTGGAGAAGGGTGAGGCCGGCAGTGCGGCCAGGCCCGTGGTCATCGAGTCCTACGGGACCGGGCGTGCCACCATCGCGCCGCGCGGCACTTCGGCGATCACGGTGCGGAACACCGCCGGTGTCGAGATCAGGAACCTGGCACTGGTGGGCGACCGAAAGGCCCTGCGGGAGGGGGTCGGTATCGCCTTCCGCAACACTCTGCCCGGCGCCCGGCGGCTCGGCCATGTCAGGATCACGCACGTGGAGGCCCAAGGCTTCCAGAACGGCATCAGCGTGGGAGCGGACCCGGGCGCCGCGGCAGGCTTCAGTGACGTACGGATCACCGATGTCTCGGTGCATCACAATCTCGAAGCCGGGCTCGCCTTCTACGGTCCCGCGTTCGACGCCGACCGCCCGGCATACGCGAACGAACGGCTCCGGATCGAGCGGGTGAAGGCCTACGCCAATACCGGCGATCCCAAGAGCGATGGCCGGAACACCGGCAGCGGCATCGCGCTGGGCAGCGTCAGGGACGCCCAGGTCGTACGGTCGGTCGCCCACGACAACGGCGCGAGGTCTGCAAGAGACGCCGAGGAGGGGCCCGAGGGAGTCTGGGTGTACGACTCCACCCGTGTCCTGCTGGAGCACAACACCTCCTACCGCAACCGCACCGGGTCCCATGTCGACGGCGGCGGCTTCGGCCTCGACAACAACGTCTCGGACTCGGTCATGCAGTACAACCTCGCCCACGGCAACGACGGGCCCGGCTTCCTCGTCTACTCCGGGAAGCCGACCGGCGCCCACCGCAACAACGTCGTGCGCTTCAACATGAGTTGGGACGACGCGCGCAAGCTGCCCGAGTACGGCGGCATCGTCGCCTACGGCACCCGCATGAGCGAGCTGGACATCTACCACAACACGGTCGTCATGCGGACCGAGGGCCTGGCCTCGGCGGAGGCGGCCGGGTACCGCCCGCCGGCCCTTCGGCTGCGGGACGGGATGCGCGGTGTTCGCGTCCACAACAACATCTTCGCCACCGATGGCGGACCGCTGGTCGAGGCCCAGTCCGCGTACGCTCCTTCCCGGCTTGTGCTGCAGGGCAACGACTACTACAGCAGCGGCAGTTGGGATCTGGGCTGGGGCACCCAGCGCTATGCCGCGCTGGACGACTGGCGCACCACATCGCGCCAGGAGGTCCTCGGCGGCCAGCCGACCGGTTCCGACGAGGACCCCTGTCTGCGGGGCCTGGCCGCTGACGTCGCCGAGGGGTCGGGCGCTGTGAACCTGGTGCCCCGCTGCGAACAGACTGCAGCACCTGTCGGCCTGGAGGCGCGGCAGTTCAAAGCCGCCCCGCGGCTCGTGGACTACTTCGGCAACCGGCTCGGGCAGTCCCCGACCGTGGGGGCCGCCCAGCCGACCACCGTCAGTGAGAGCGCCGGCGAGTAGGCAACGGCGAGGGGCCACGACGGGCAGTCCGTCGTGGCCCCTCAGCCTTGTCCGGTGCCTATGCGAGGGTTGTGGCGCGGTCCGGTTCGGTGGCCGGGTGGGTGATCGTGGCGCGCAGCGGGTCGTGCGGGTGGGGGGTGTCCGTGCCGTCCGGCAGTGTCGGGCGGCCCAGAGCCTTGACCGTCCAGCCGGCTGCCTGCCATTCCGTGTGGGCGAGCCCGTTGCGGCCGTCGATGAGCATGGGTACGCGGACGACGCGGGCCAGTTTGACCGGGTCCAGCTCGCGGTACTGGCTCCACTCCGTGAGGTGCAGGACCAGTTCGGCGCCCTGGCATGCGGCCAGCAGGTCGGAGCTGCAGCGCAACTCCGGGTGGGCGAGCCGCGCGTTGGCCGTACCCTCCGGATCGTGCACACTGACGTCCGCGCCCTCGCGGTGCAGCGCCGCCGCGACCGCCAGGGCCGGTGAGTCGCGTACGTCGTCGCTGTTCGGCTTGAACGTGGCGCCCAGCACCGTCACTCGGCGGCCGGTCAGGTCTCCGCCCGCCATCTGGCGTGCGAGCGCGACGGTCCGGGCCCGCTGCCGCTGGTTGATCGCGTCGACCTGGTCGAGGAACGCCACCGCTGCCCCGACGCCCAGCTCCTGGGCGCGCGCGGTGAACGCCCGGATGTCCTTCGGCAGGCAGCCGCCGCCGAAGCCGACCCCGGCGTTGAGGAAGCGTCGGCCGATCCGGCTGTCGTGGCCCAGCGCGTCGGCGAGGGTGGCGACGTCCGCGCCTGCCGCGTCGCAGACCTCGGCCATCGCGTTGATGAACGAGATCTTCGTGGCGAGGAAGGAGTTCGCCGCGACCTTCACCAGCTCCGCAGTGTTCGGGTCGGTACTGATGTAGGGCACGCCCGCCGCGAGCATCGGCGCGTACACCCGGCGCAGCGTTTCGTCTGCCTCGCGGCTGGTGGCGCCGACCACGAGCCGGTCCGGGTGCAGGGTGTCCTCGACAGCGAAGCCCTCGCGCAGGAACTCCGGGTTCCACGCCACCTCGGCCCGCACGCCGCCGCGTACGAGGTCCGCGATGCGGGACGTCAGCCGGGCTGTCGTGCCCACCGGGACCGTGGATTTGCCGACGACGAGGCAGGACGCGGGCAGATGCGGGGCTAGCCCGTCGACGACGGCGTCCACGTACCGTAGGTCCGCCGCCTGCGAGCCGGGCTGTTGGGGGGTGCCGACGCAGATGAAGTGGACCTCGCCGTGCGCCGCCGCCTCGCGCAGGCTGGTGGTGAAGCGCAGACGTCCGGCGGCGAGGGCACGGGTGAGGACGTCGTCGAGCCCCGGTTCGAAGAACGGGGTCCGGCCCTCGGTAAGGGCGGTGATCTTCTCGATGTCGACGTCGACACCGAGGACGTCGTGCCCGATGTCGGCCATGCACGCGGCGTGCACGGCTCCTAGGTATCCCGTACCGATGACGGTCAACCGCATGCGGGTTCTCCTGTTTCTGAGCGGAACTGCGGGGACAGGGGACGGGGCACGGCCCGTGTCAGGGGGCGTAGCCGTACGGGTTGTTCTGCTGGAAGTTCCATGCGTCCCGGCACATCGCGGCCAGATCACGCCGCGCCCTCCACCCCCATGCCGCCTCGACCTTCGCCGGATCCGCCACCAGCTCCGCGACATCGCCGGGGCGGCGCGGCGCGACGCGGTACGGGATCGGCGTGCCGCACGCCTGCTGGAAGGTGTGCACGAGCTCCAGCACGGAAGAGCCGCGCCCGGTGCCGAGGTTGAAGACCTGCAGGCCCGGCCTGTCGTCGAAGTGGTCGAGCGCGGCCACATGGCCCTCGGCCACGTCCACGACATGGATGTAGTCACGCACGCCCGTGCCGTCCGGCGTCGGGTAGTCGTCGCCGAAGACGCTCAGCTCCTCGCGACGGCCCACCGCGATCTGCGCGAGGAACGGCATGATGTTGTTCGGCACACCGCTCGGGTCCTCCCCCAGCAGCCCACTGGGGTGCGCGCCGGCGGGATTGAAGTACCGCAGTGCCAGCACCCGCAGCTCGGGCACGTGCCGGCACAGGTCTCCCAGAATCTGCTCGCAGGTCCACTTGGTGGTGGCGTACGGGTTGGTGGGCGCGGCCGGGGACTCCTCGGTGAGCGGGACGACCGTCGCGTTGCCGTAGATCGAGCAGGACGAGGAGAACACCAGCCGGTGCACGCCGTGTTCGTGCATCGCCGAGGCGAGTGCCGTGGTGCCGCCGACGTTGATGTCGTAGTACGTGAGCGGGATTTGTACCGACTCGCCGACGGCTTTCTTCGCGGCGAAGTGGATCACCGCGTCGATGGCGTGCTCGGTGAACACGGCGTCCAGTGCCCGCCGGTCGCGGACGTCGGCGGTGTGCACGGCGGCGATCGGCCGGCCCGCGATCTTCGCGACGCGCTCCAGTGCCTGGGGGGAGCTGTTGGAGTGGTCGTCGAGGACGACCACCTCGTGACCGGACTGGAGGAGTTCGACGCAGGTGTGGCTGCCGATGAAGCCGGCGCCGCCGGTGACCAGGACGGTCTGGGGCATGGGGGACCTCGATTCTCGAAGGGCCGTGACAGGCCGTCACCAGACGTAGAAGCCGCTGAAGTAGGCAGGGAAGAGGGCGGCGGCGGATGCCAGCGGAAGCAGACAGAGCAGGCCTGCCGTCAGCGGGAGGGCGGCTGTGCGCAGCGCTCGGAACGCCCGGACGCCGGTGGCCCGTGCGGCTTCCTTGATGTGCAGCACGGCGACGACGAGTGTGACGGTGGCGTACGAGGCGGCGCCGAGCAGGCAGAGGAAGACGTAGCCGACGGCGGGCCCGGTGAACTGGCCGACCAGCGCCGAGCCCGACAGGAACAGGGTGATCACCAGGTACGGCGCGACAGTGCGGAGCGGAAGCGGCTCAAGACCGGAGCGCTTCTTGGGGGTCACCTTGAAGGTGATCTGACGGGGCCGCAGTTTCTGCGCCAACGCGGCCAGGACACCCCAGGCGACGAACGGCCAGCGGGACAGGCCGAACAGCCACATTTCCCAGCTGATGACGGGGGCGTTCCTGGGGCGCAACAGACCTCGGCGCCGGCACAGCAGGGTCAGCAGGATCAGCCAGATCGACATGCTCCACATGTGTCCGAGGAACTCCAGGTAGTTCACCTTGACCCAGGGCGCACCGGTGATCGCGGCGACAGCGGGGAGCAGGATGCCCGTGATAGTCGCGACAGCGAGCAGGGGGTAGTACATCAGGGCGGCGCCGAAGCGGATCCGCAGCTTCAGGGGCATACGTCCCAGATGGCGCGGCAGCATCCCGAAGAGCATCACGGCGAGACTGCGCGACCACTGGAACTCCTGGGTGATCATCGCACCGAAGGTGTGTGGGCCCTCGCCGTGCGCCTCCGCGTCGATGGCAAACGCGCCTTGCCATCCGGCCGAGTTGAGCAGGAACGTAGTGGAGAAGTCCTCGGCGAGTTCCGGACCGAGACCGCCGATCTCCTTCAGGGCCCGGGTGCGGACGGCGTAGTGCGAGCCGATGCACAGCGGGGCGAGCCCGGCACTGTGGCCGAACTGTACGGGGCCGTGCAGCACGGCCTCGCGGTACAGACGGCCACGGGCCGCCCAGGAGTTGCCGGCGTTGGAGTCACAGATGCTGGGTGCGGCGACATAGCCGACCGACGGGTCGGCGAACGGGCGGACCATTTCGGCGAGGTAGTCCGGCTCCGGCACGTGGTCGCAGTCGAGCTGAACGACGACGTCATAGTGCTCGTAACCCCAGTGGTCGTAGAAGAAGGCGAGGTTGCCCTCTTTGCAGCGTGTGCGGCGCGGCCACTCGGCCCGGTGGTAGTCGGCGCGGCCGTACCGGCAGGAGACGCCGACGCCGTGCCTGCGACACCAGTCCAGGATCTCCTCGGTGGGCTTCTCGTCGCACAGCCACACGTCGTAGGCGTGGGGGAACCTCTGCCGGAGCATCGCCTCCAGGGTGGTGCGCGCGATGTCCCAGTCCTCGGAGGGGGCGCGGGTGACCACGAAAGCGGTACCGAGGTCGGGCACCTCGACCGCCGGGCGGAACCGTCGCATGCGCAGCAGCGGGACGAGGAAGTGCAGTGGAAGATAGGTCATGTAGAGCAGCAGGGCACTGTTGATGACCAGTCCCAGCCAGCCGATGCGATGGGACGGCTCGAACCACCAGACCCAGAACCACACCAGGCAGGCCGCCCAGCCGAGCCAGAGCAGCACGATCAGGATGCGGTACGGGCGGGAGAAGGCCCGCACGTAGTGGGAAGGGAGCGGCTTGAGGTCGTGGGCGGGTCGTGTCAGGACGGGCCCGTCCGGACGGACCTCGGCGACCGCACCGTTCGACAGGGTTCGGATCTCCCTGCTCAGCGCTTCCCGCTCTTCACGGGACCCGGGAGAAGGGGGGCGGGGCAGGGAATCCGGGATGGTGCCGGTCCCACCGAGGTGGTCTTGCTCCAGCGATGTCATGGCAGCTGGTACTCCAGGCGGTCCGATGGAGGGTGGGGGAAGACGCGTGAAGGGCACGCGCACCGAGGCGGGCCGCCGCGCGGCGCGGTGCCCGCGCGTGCCCCGGCATCAGGAGCCGGTGGCCGTGGAGCCGGACGTGATGCCCGAGCCCGCGGTGAGCGGGCCGGGAACCGTCGGGGAACCTGCGCAGCCCGTAACCGCCGCGAGCGGAAGGGTCTCGCTCTGGCCTCCGCGGATGGCCACCGCCGAGGTGCGCAGGAGGTCGGAGCGCTCTTTGAAGTAGGCGATGGTGCGGCTGAGGCCCTCGGTGACGGAGGTGCCCGGCGCCCAGCCCAGGACGTCACGTGCCCGGCTGATCACCGGCCGACGGCGCACCGGGTCGTCTGCGGGCAACGGGTGGTGCTTCACCTCGGACGGCGAGCCGGTCATCGCCAGCACCAGCTCGGCGAGCTCAAGGACGGTGTGCTCGACCGGGTTGCCGAGGTTGAACGGGCCGAGCTCCCTGGAGTCGAGCAGCGCGAGCAGGCCGCGGATCAGGTCGTCGACGTAGCAGAAGCTGCGGGTCTGCCGACCGTCTCCGTAGATGGTGAGCGGTTCGCCCGTCAGTGCCTGGGTGATGAAGCTGGACACCACGCGGCCGTCGTGCGGCCGCATGCGCGGGCCGTAGGTGTTGAAGATCCGGGCGATACCGACGTCCACACCGTGGGTGCGGTGGTACGCGGCCGACACCGCTTCGGCGTAGCGCTTCGCCTCGTCATAAACGCTGCGGGGGCCGATCGAGTTGACGTTGCCCCAGTACCCTTCCTCCTGAGGGTGGACCAGCGGGTCTCCGTAGATCTCGCTCGTCGAGGCGAGGACGAAGCGGGCGTTGTGGCGCAGGGCCAGTCGCAGGGCGTTCTCGGTGCCACGGCTGCCGACCGCGAGGGTCTCCAACGGCTGCCGCAGGTAGTCGGGCGGCGAAGCGGGGGACGCGAGGTGAGCGACAGCGTCGACACGGCCGGGGACCTCAACGGTCTCGCACACGTCCGCGTGCTGAAACTCGAAGCACGGACAGCCGAGTAGGTGGGCGATGTTCTCGGGGTCCCCCGTCGAGAAGTTGTCCAGGCACACCACTGAATCACCGCGCTGCAAGAGCGCCTCGCACAGGTGGGACCCGAGGAATCCACCGCCACCGGTCACGGCAACGCGCATGTGTTTCTCCAGAAAAAGGGGAACCGGATTGGCTACACGCCCCGCCGCGCGAGCGTCCGGAAACACACCACTGGACGAACCGACAAACGGAGCGCTCTCTCTGAAAACGCAGAGCCGAGAATATTGTCGGAAGTATGGATTTAAAGCCCAGGTAAGTCGACTATTGGACCGTTCGGCGGGCATCCATGGGGCACGCGTCCGCGGCTCTTCCGCCTCGCTGAGGCCCACTACTTCCAGTGCCCCGGTCGAGCGGCGTCACACGCACGTGTGAGTCGGCATCGGGCGCGCCTTCGCCACCGCCGTGCGCCGGGGGCACGTACAGGGGCGGGGGTCCGGCGAGCGATGCCGAGCAAGCCGGACCGGCGGCCGAAGACGGGCGGCGCGCGTCGCCGCCGACGGGTTCCTTCGTCCGTACCGCGCCCGATCAACCGCTCACAGGCCGGTGATGTCCATGCCCTCTGTCAGTACGGAGTCAACCGCGTCGGCCACGGCGCGGTGCCTCTTCTCGCGCTCCGCCCGGCCCGCCGGGACCCATCGCGCGGCAGCCTGCACGGCGTAGGCGTCCGGGTCACCGAACGCGGTCTGCGGGTGCTCGCCCGTCACCGCGCAGTGGCCCGCGACGTCCTTGACCGCCTGGAGCACGACCGCTCGGTCCACCCCGGGCCGCAGGGCCAGCCGGAGCTGGAAACGGGCCATCCACTTCTCGTAATCCTTCTCCGTGGCCGTGTCCTTCTTGCGGTCCTTCCTCGCCACGTGCTCTCCCGGGTTGTCGCCGTCCATCCGTCACCCAGAGGGACGTCTGGACGTGGTTGCGGGTTCCGAATCTGTGGTGCTTGACCGGGCCTTGTGGGCAGGCGGTGCGGCTGCCCGCGGGGTGTCAGGGACCGGTTCAGGTCGCCGACCGGGACCCGGCGGGGCGGCGGCGCAGAGCGGGCTCGCGCAGGGCCGGGGGCCGGTATTCCTGGTCGAGGGCGGTGACGTCGGTGCCGGGCGGGACGATCTCGTCGATCCGGTCGAGGAGGTCGTCGGACAGTTCGACGTCGGCCCCGGCCAGGAGGTCGTCAAGGTGTTCCATGGTGCGCGGGCCGAGGAGTGCGGCGCTGACGCCCGGGTGGGCGATGGTGAAGGCCATGGCCAGATGGGTCATGGGCAGCCCGGCCTCCTTGGCGAGCGGGAGGAGCTGTTCGACGACGTCGATGCGGTGCTCGTCGGACAGGTGGCGGGAGAAGCGGGCGCGTTTGAGGTCGTTGTCGCCGCCCTTGCGGACCCGGCCGGTCAGCAGGCCCTGGCCGAAGGGGCCCCACACCATCACGCCCATGCCGTACTCCTGCGCGAGCGGCAGGACCTCCCGTTCGATGCCGCGGTTCAGGATCGAGTACGGCGGCTGCTCGGTGCGCGGCTTTTGCAGTCCGGCGCGTTCCGCCGTCCACTGGGCCTGGACGATCATCGAGGCGGGTGTGGTCGAGAAGCCGATGGCGCGTACCTTGCCGGCCCTGACGAGGTCGGTCAGGACCGAAAGGGTCTCCTCCAGGTCGGTGTCCGGGTCGGGCCGCTGGAGCTGGTAGATGTCGATGTGGTCGGTGCCGAGGCGGCGCAGGGAGTTCTCGACGGCGGTGGTGATCCAGCGGCGGGAGCCGCCCTGGTGGTTGGGGTCCTCCCCCATGGGCAGGCCGACCTTGGTGGCCAGGACGACCTCGTCACGGCGCCCCTTCAGGGCCCGTCCGACGATGTCCTCGGAGTCGGCGTAGCGGTCGGCGGTGTCGATGAGGTTGATCCCGGCGTCGAGCGCCCGGTGGATGATGCGCACGGACTCGTCGGGCTCGTTGCCCATCAGGCCGGCGAGCATCAGTGTGCCCAGACCGTAGGGGCTGACCTTGATCCCGGTCCGCCCGAGGCTGCGGTACTTCATGAAAGTGCTCCTTCGGCGCACAGCGGCGGGCGGGTGCCCGCCGAGCCGACCGTGCTGGTCGGCACGTCCACCCTCCGCGGATGCCCCGGGCGGCGGCCAGTGCCCGCCGCAGCCGGTGGACTCGCAGTACCACGACGGGACACGGCCTACCGCGCGATACTCGGGTCATGACCGGAACCACGGATCTCGGCAGGGCGTTGCACGCCTGGCGGGACCGCATCAAACCGGCCGAGGCCGGCCTGCCGGACGACGGAGTCCGGCGCGCGCCGGGCCTGCGGCGTGAGGAGCTCGCCCAGCTCGCCGGGCTGTCCGTCGACTACATCGTGCGGCTCGAACAGGGCAGGGCGACGAATCCGTCCTCGCAGGTCCTCTCCGCGCTGGCCCGGGCGCTGCGGCTGACGGCGGCGGAACGGGAGCATCTCTTCGTGCTCGCCGGGCAGGCGTTTCCGGGCGGCGGGCAGATCTCCGGTCATGTGCCGGCGGGCGTCCAGCGGCTGCTCGACCGACTGACCGGCACACCGCTGAGCGTGTACGACGCCGCCTGGAACCTCATCACGTGGAACCCGCTGTGGGCGGCCCTGTTCGGCACCCCGCCACCGGAACGCGGCTTCGCACGGAACGCGGTGTGGTGGGCCTTCGTCGCGCCGCCCGCCGGATACCCCCAGGCGGTGAGCCGGACGACAGGTCACCGCGCGGCCTTCGTGTCCGACCTGCGCGCAACCTCGGCCCGCTATCCCAAGGACACGAGACTGGCCGCTCTTGTCGACGAACTGCGCAATCAGAGCAGCGACTTCACAGCGCTGTGGGATTCCGGTGTGGTGGGGGTGCACGAGCCCCTCACCAAGACGGTCCGGCACGCGACCGTAGGGGAACTCACCCTTGACTGCGACATCCTCGCCGCACTCGGCACCGACCTGCGCATCATGGCCTTCACCGCGGCAGACGGCAGCGAGACTGCCGAGCGACTACGGCTGCTCGGTGTTATTGGCGTCCAGGCACTGACGGGCACCGGAAGGGACCGCCGACTCGCCGGATGAGATGATCCGCGAGGCGACCATGACGTGTTGCGGCGCCGAGAGCTACTGCGGTTTTCACGTGAACGAAGGACGACCATGGCCCGCGCTTACGAACCCGGACCCAAGCACTTCGTCTTCGCCGTCGGTGACGGCAACGACGAAAAAGTCTCCGTGGGCGACCCTCAGGAAGCCTATGTGGCGTTTTCCGCGTTCTTCAAGGACCGGAAGTCCGGTACGTACACCATCAGTGATGAGCCTGCCGGGCAGAGTCTGATACTCATGCCCGACCGCGGTGTGATCGCCCGGGTCAAGGGCACGGAAACGGAGTACCTGCGGGCCGACCGGCCCAACCGATACGTTCCGGCCGCGATGCTCTTCTTCGAGAACGGATACAACGGCCTCAACCACTACGGCCAGTGGTTCTCTGCCCTCGCCGACCTCGACGCGACGCCGGAGACGCGCGGTGCCCTTCGCGCCGCCACGTTCACGACGGAAGCAGCAGCGTTCGAAGAAGTCGCCCGGATCTGGGCCGATTCGGGCATCGTGGATCCGAGCGACCAGTACTACGTCTTCTTCGACTCGCACAAGACGGACGAAGCCCGAGCCGAACGGGCCGAACTCCTCACGCTTATCGCCTTCCTCGGGCTGGAGCGCGTTGACACCCCGGCCGATGCGGCCGACGGCGAGGTCTGGGTTCGAGCCGACGCGCGCCTCGCTGACGCGTGTGCCCGGTGGTCGTGAACCTCCGGCCGTCGCATCAAGCATTCAGGCCGGTGTTGGGCGGTTGCACAGGAAGCATCCCTCCCAGTGCGGCAGCGCGTTGAGGATGCGGTGCTGCACGCACGAAGCCCTCGCGCGTTCCTCCGGTGACGGGAAGCCTTGACCACGCCTGCGGTCATCGGTCGGTTCGAAGGTTTCGACCATCGATTTGAACTGACGCAGATAGTCACGGGCAAAGGGCGGGTCGTAGCCCAGCTCACCCCACCGGTGGCCGCTCAACGCCAGCTCAACAGCGCGCAGTACGAACTGCTTCGACCGGGCGCGCTCCGCCGGAGACGCGCCCCACGCGATGTCCCCCAGGTCGAAGCCGACGGCACCGCGCCCCATCACGTTCTGGTCCTGCAATGTCAGAAGGGCGGCAAATCTGTAGTCCCACTCGTCTTCGGCGAGGTCGGACACCGCGAGCATCAGCACCTCGACGAACACCTCGGTGCCGCCGTTGGACAGATCCAGATTCTGCCCGTCGCCTCGGAACACATTCCCCACGCGCCCACGATATCCAGAGCCGCCCAGCAGTTTGTCCGCTCCGGGCTGTCACAGTGGGAAGGCTGACTCGTCTCAGCGAATCGACACGCGTGCTCATGCCGCGGGCGCGTCGGAGGCAGGGACGATGTCGGCGTCGAGGCTGTGCGTCACTTGGTCCAGGAGGGTGTGGCAGTCGATCGCGGTTTCGGCCGCTACGACCCAGTGGGCCAGGCGGTCCTGTGTGGTGGCGCAGGCTGCCGCTTCCACGTGGCGGCCGGGCTCTTGGGTGATGGCGGCGCGGTCCACCAGCGGGTGCACATCGCGTGCCGTGAGCGCCAGCCTCCGGAGCCGACCGCTGTTCGGGGAGTAGGCGAAGTGGACGGCTGCCGCGCGCTGGCGGGTGGGGACCAGGTTCGGGTGACGTCCGAGGGCCAGGTCGGCCGCCACCTGGGGCAGGTTGATACCGGTCGCCCGCTCCACGAGCAGGGGGATCAGGTCGTCGGGCAAGTGGGGGGTGACGTCCGTGATGTGCGGGCCGCGCGTGGTGAGCGTCATCTCGATGTGGAGCACTCCGAGGGTGATGCCGAGCGCGTCGACGGTGCGGGCGACCGTCTGGCGCAGTATGCGGTTGTGCAGCAGGCTGTCGTGGGCGAACACGCAGTGCCGTACCGCCTGTCGGGCCGGCCCCGGCCCCACCGTGGTCCGGGTGATGGCGACTGTCCGGACGTCGCCGCCCTCCAAGACCACGGTCTCCGCTGCGACTTGCGGCCCGTCGAGGTGCTCCTCCAAGAGGAACGCGGCGGCGCGGTGGGGGTGTTGTGATCCAGTGTGGCGGTTCATGCGATCGCAGACGCCTGGCACCTCGCTGCGATCGCACGCCAGGCCGGAGACTGCGGAGCCGGTGCGCGCCCGGATGATGACGGGGTAACCGATGGCGTCCGCGCGGTGTGTGGCTGTCTCTGCGTTGCGGGCTTCGTCCCAGACCGGATGCGGCACGCGGTGCTGCGCAAGGGTTTCGCGAGTGGCCGTGCGGTCGGTGCACAGGGCGAGAGTCCCGGCCGTTGTGGTGGGCCGGTTCAGGTCTTCGGCGATCTGTGCGGCGGTGACGAGGTGGTCTCGCGTGTAGGTGAGGATGCCGTGCAGCGGGTGGGCGGAGGCGAAGGCCTTCACCGCGGCGATCGTGGTGGGGCCGTCGGCGGGGTCGACGTGGAGGTGGTGGTCCAGGTGTGGGCGGGCCCAGGCGGGGGCGGCGGTGTCGGCCAGGACTACGGGCTGCGCCGACGCGATCTGAGTCAGGGCGAATTCGCCGGAGGCGGCCGTGGCCCCTAATCCAAGGAGCACAATGGGCTGGGGCATGCACATCTCCGTAAGCGGTGAGCGGCCGGGCGGAGGACCAACGACCGGGATCGTCCCGCCGGCGGCCTCAGCCGGGCCTGCGAGTTCATGCGTGCCTCTCCTCTGGGCGCACTCGGGCAGGGGTGTCGTCCTGGGAAGTGATGACGCCGCGCAGTCGAACGGATCACCTCCGCTGTCGGGGATATTGGTCTGCGCGAAGCCCTGCTGTCAACGATAGTTTTCGGCTGGCAAACGATCGTTTGGAGACCATGGCGGTTTAGCCTGCACAGTCCGCCGGGAGAAGGTTGCTGGACGTGCCCCCTCCCGCAAGGAACGGCCGGAAATAAACGATCGATTCCGGCCAGTAAACGATCGTTGAAACTCCGGGGAGGTTGCGCGTAGGCTGCCCGTCAGCCGAAAGCGCGCCGCCCACCGGGTTTCCAGGGAGTACGTCGTTGGAGCCACACACCCCACTGCACGAAACGCTTCAGCGCCTGGACGAGATCATCCGTGAGCAGGGCTTGAACCGATCGGAAATCCTCGACCCGCGAGAACTGGGGGCCAGGACAGCGCTGCCCGAGAGCACCGTCCGGCGCCTGCTCAAGGGCGGTACGCCGCCGGTGGAGACGGTCAATGAGCGAGTCTGCGCCCGCATCAAGGCGCTCAGCGACGCCTACCTCGCCCGCAACGGGGGACGCATGTCCGATCTCGCCGCCGCTGTCTCCGCGCATCTGGAGATCTCCGAGGTCTGGGCGCGTGCCGTCTGTGACGGACGGAAGATTCCCAACGTCACACACCTGCACCGGCTGGTGCAGTTCTTTCATGTCGATGGCGGCGAGTCGTTCTTCACGGCGCCCGCCGATGAGGCGCTCAACCGCGTACTGCTGCCCACCCTGCGGCAGCTTGAGCAACCCCAACAGGACCCTGTGGCAGCCCTGTTGGACCGGTACGGAGTCAAAGGCGCCGACCTGCGGGCGCACGGCTCCGTCTCCCGCGTCCAGTTGGAGCGGATCCTGGAAGGAGTCCTGCGGTCGGTGGCGCCCGAGGAGGGGGACCCCCAGCAATGAGCACCAAGGCGATGAAGTTACTCCTGGCCGACCTCGGTGACAAGGCCGCGAAATCGCTGCGCCGGCCCGCCGAACCGAGGGAGGTCATGACGGAGTTCTGCCGGGCCATGAGCGTCCGGAAGGGCCGCGACATCAGGCTGGAGTTCCGTGCGTTCCCTCCGGACATCGCGGTGTCGGGTGTACGCCTGGACCTGGGTGAGCGTTCCATCATCGTCGTGGGGGCACGTACCGCACCCGAGGCCCAACTGGTCATCCTGGGCCACGAGTTGTGGCACGAGGAGGAGAACGACCGGGGACACCACATCCCCGGGCTGCAGGCGGCGGCCCGCGCTCTCGGCGCCGCCCCGACACCCGATGCCGTACGCCGGGCCGTGGGGCAGATCCTCGGCGAGCAGGAAGTGCCCCGCTCCGCCGTTCTCACGGTGGCCGCCAGGTCGGAATCCGCCAGCGAACACGAGGTGGACGCCGAGACTTTCGGACTGCTCTTCGGCCGCGAAGTGCGTCCGTGGATGAAGGGCCGCTACGCGGAAGGCCCCGTCAGCCCGGCGACCGTCGAGGGACGGATCAACCTGTCCCTGCTCAACCGCGGCCGCCGCATCCTGTGAGACACACCGCCGCCGCGTTGTCCGGCCGTGCGCCGTCGTGCCGTGTCCTTCCCCGTACTCGCCATACCCACGCGCCCATCGTCCGTCACCGGGTGACCACCACAGAAAGCATTCACGCATATGCCTCGCAGCGCTGAGACGGAGGAGCTACGGCGATGAGCCTGACCGGCTTCCACATCCCGTACACCCTGCCGATCGTGCTCCTGATCCTGGCACTCAGCCTCAAGACACCCACCTTCGTGCGTGCCTGGAAGGATCCGGACGTCCGGGCGACCACCCTGTTACTTCTGCTGGCCTCCACGGTGTTCTTGTCCGTGCCCCCGGCCAGCATCCACCGGATCAACACGACGACCGGGGTGCCGAACATCGCCGCACCCTGGGTGTACTCACTCCTCACCGCGTTCTGCGCCTCCTGCCTGACCATGGTCATCACCTGGCGGGACGAGCCGTCCCCGCGCCGCAGCGAACGGATCCGCCGTATCTGGATGATCTACCTCGGCATCATCGGCGCGCTGTGGATCACCTTCCTCCTCGCGGACGCACCGACCGAGCGCATCTACGACCTGGACACCTACTACGCCAATGAGCCGTGGATGCGCGAGCACATCCTGCTCTACCTGGGCGCCCACATGGTCTCCGCGCTCGTGGCCGCGTACATGATCTGGCGATGGATCCCGAAGGTCAGCGGCGGCTGGCTCAGAGCGGGACTGGTCTTCCTGCAGGCCGGATACGCCTTCGGGCTGGTTTTCGACGTCGCCAAGTTCATCGCCATCGGCGCGCGCTGGACCGGCGGGAATCTCGACTGGCTGTCCACGAAGGTCGCGCCGCCCTTCGCGATCCTCGACGCCAGCCTCGTAGGGCTCGGATTCATCCTCCCGCAGGGCGGGCCGTTCCTGCACAAGTGGCTACGAGACCAGCGCACTTACCGGCGGCTGCGACCGCTTGCGCGGGCTCTGCGGACTGTCGCCCCGCCCGCTGCCCCGGCCCGCGTCGGCCGTTTCGCCCCGCTCGATCTGCGCCTGTTGCAACGCCAGCAGCGCATCCACGACGCGCTGCTGCGGCTCGCCCCCTTCCTCGAACCGCTGCTGCACGACCGGGCCTTCGAAGAGGCACGGGCCGCCGGCCACAGCGAGGAACACGCCCGGGGGATCGCGGGGGCCGTCACCATCCGCGCGGCCCTCGACGCCCGTACCGCATCATCGTCGGGCAACTCCCGGCACGGCGACGCCGACACGGCAGCAGTCCGGACGCACACCGACCTCGACGACCTCGAAGTCATAGCCCGCGCCTTCCAACGACCCCGCATCGTCCAGACGATCCGGCAACGAGTGGCCATGAGAGAAAGCGACAACACCCATGTCTGAGCCAGCACGCCGCCCCACCGCCGTCGTCGTGGGAGCCAGCGCGGCCGGCCTGTTCGCCGCCGCGGCCCTGGCCGATATCGCAGACGTCACCCTCGTCGAACGCGACCCTCTCCCCGACGGGCCCCTGCCGCGCCGCGGCGTACCCCAGGCCCGGCACGCGCACCTGGTGTGGAGCGGTGGTGTGAAGGCCTTCAACGAGCTGCTGCCCGGCGCCGTCGACGAGGTCGTCGCCCGTGGCGGGCGCCTCGTTCACATCATGGGCGACATGGTCTCGCGGGCCCCCAACGAGGTGTGGTTCCGCCGCTTCCTGGCCACCCACCACCGTAACCTCGTCTGCTCGCGCAACCTGCTGGACGCGGTCCTGCGCGCATTAGTTCTCGCCCACCCGCACGTCTCGGTGCGCCAGAACACCACCGCACTGGGGCTGGCGGGTGACGCCCACCGCGTCACCGGGGTCCGCGTGGACAGCGAGGGTGACATATCCACGCTGGAGGCCGACCTGGTCATCGACGCATCCGGCCGCGGCTCGCACACCCCGCAGTGGCTGAGCACACTGGCACTGCCGAAGGTCGCCGAACGCCGGGTCGATGCCGGCGTCGCCTACGCGACCCGCCTCTTCCGGGCCCCCCACAGCGCCGCGGACCACGACTTCCCGCTCGTCAATGTCCAGGCCAACCCGGCCAAGGCCCCCGGCCAGGGCGGCATCATCGTGCCCATCGAGGACGGTCAGTGGATCGTCACCCTCTCCGGCACCCGCGGCGGTGAGCCCACGAGTGACCCCGACGCCTTCACCGACTTCGCCCTCGGCCTCGGCGACCCCGTCATCGGTGAACTCCTCAAGGAAGCCGAGCCCTTGAGCGACGTCGCCACCACCCGCTCCACCGCCAACCATCGCCGCTACTACGAGAAGGCCAAGCACTGGCCCGACGGATTCGTCGTGCTCGGCGACGCCATCGCCTGCTTCAACCCCGTGTACGGCCACGGCCTCACCGTCGCCGCCCAGGGCGCCCTCGCCGTCCGCGACATCGCGCGCACCACCCCACTGGCCGCCCCCGGCACCGCCCGGCGCATGCAGAGAGCCGCTGCACGGCCCGTCGCCGCCGCCTGGGACCTGGCAGTCGGACAGGACGCCTTCTACCCCGGAGCCACGGATACCCCACCCAACGCCGTGGAGCGGTTCCTGGCCCGGTTCGTCGACCACGCCGTCGAGACCGGTGCCGCCAACCCCCGCGCACTCGGGGCCCTGTTGGACGTCATGAGCCTGGAGAAGCCCGCGACCCGGCTCTTCTCCGCCGACATGCTCATCCCGATGCTCTTCGGCCCGAAGAAGCCGCACCTGCAAGCACCGCCGTTGAGCGAGGCGGATCGCAAGGCCGCCACCTCCTGACGGGCCGGCCGGCGACGCAGCACCCGAAACCCCACCCCATCCAGCGCTCTCGCCCCTCAGGAGCATCTGTGGAGCCCGAACCCGAACAAGCCGGCTACCGCGACCGGGTACTCCTGTCCGAACTCGACAAGGCCACGAGCCGGACCACCATCGAGGACACCATGAGGAAGTACGGGGTGATCCGCACCGATCTCCGCCTGCACGGAAACATGGCAGCCGACGAGTTCGAGCAGTTCATCGTCACCATCATCGGCTCACTTCCCTCGACGGCAGACGAGCATTGAAGGGGGTCTTTCGGCTCTCGCTGTTCCGGTGATCGCGAGAGCCAAGAGACCCTGGGTCGGCCGCTGGGGCAGGGGAGGCAGCGGCCGGTCAGGCTGCTTGTTGCGGTGAGGCTGGGCGGGTATGCGGGATGGGGTGGGTGTTCACCGCGGCGTGGGTGCGCCAGCCCTCTTTCCTGGGTGGGATGTGGAATTCGTCGGCGGTGAGTGCGACGAGGTGCAGGCCGCGGCCCGATTCGCCGGGAGACGGGGGTGGCAGGCCGTACGGCAGGGGTGGTGGTCCGGTGTTGGTGACTTCGATGTGCAGGGTGCTCGCGGTCATCGTCAGGTGCACACTCATGTCGCTTCTGCCGTGGCGGGCGGCGTTGGCGGCGAGTTCGCTGCCGATGAGTTCGGCGCGTTCCTGGTCTTCCTTGGGCAGGCCCCAGTGCAGGGTGTGGGCGGTGATGAAGTGACGTACTTCAGGTACTTGGCGGGCTTGGGCGGGCAGGGCCAGCAGGGCGTGGCGGTCTATGGCCGGCAGGGGCAGGGCGTGGCCTGCGGTGCCGTCGGGTGCGCGCCGGGTCGGCGGGAGGGGGGCTGTGGGGGTGTTCATGGCGGGGACCTGCTGAAGGGGTGAGGTGGCGGGGAGGGCGAAACCGCCGGGGCGGGGTCTTGTGGGTCGTGCTGCCGACAGGGCCGCGGGGCCTCCTGGACTACTGGCTCCGGTGCGACCACCGCGACGGACAGCCCCCGCCTGTCGTCCACGAAGCCGCCACCTTCGAGGCCGAACTCCAGGCCGTCGCCTCCGGCCGCGGCATCTCCATCACCACCGCAGCCCGCTACTACACCCGCCCCGGCCTCGCCTTCCCCGTCATCACCGACGCCCCTTGGTGCACCGTCGCCATCGCCCAATCGCCGCAACCCCAGCCCACCGCGCGCCACTTCGCCCATCTGACCCAACACATCATCAGCGCCACCACCGCCGCACCGACCGACTGACCGCCACCGCCACCGCCACCGCCACCAGCAGCGGCGTCCGAATCGCCTCGTGTGGCGGTGCTGGGCTTCGCCTTGCCGGAACGGCCGGGACCATCCCGCCAAGGCGTCAGTCGTGGGGCAGTTCGAACCAGACCGTCTTGCCCCTCGCGGAGTAGCGCGTGCCCCAGCGGCTGGCAAAGCGGCTCACGAGGTACAGGCCGCGGCCTCCCTCGTCGGTGTCGTCCGCGAGTCGGAGATGGGGGGCGGCACTGACGGAGTCCGTGACCTCGCAGATGGTGCTGTCGGCGCGGATCAACCGCAGGCCGATGGTGCCCTCGGCGTAACGGACGGAGTTCGTGACCACCTCGCTGACGAGGAGTTCGGCGGAGGGAATGAGGGCGTCCTCCCCCCATTCGGTGAGGCGGCCCGCGACCAGCCGTCTGGCCCTGCCGGCGCTGCGCGGGTCGTCGGGCAGCTCCCAGTAGGCGAGGTGGTTCGGGCCCAGTCCCCTGGTGCGGGCGAGCAGCAGCAGGGCGTCGTCCTCGGCGCCCTCGGGCAGCACCGAGGTCATCAGCCGGTCACGCAGCGCCTTCAGCGGGCGGCGTGGCGCCCCGGCCAGCGCACGGACGAGCGCCGCCAGCCCATCCTCGGCCCGGCCCCGCCCGCGTACCAGTCCTTGGTTGAACAGGGCGAGCACGCTGCCTGCGGGGACCGGGAAAGTGGTCAACCGGTACTCGGCCGTGCCCCGACCCAGTGCGGGGCCGACCGGCATGTCCAGGGTGTACGGCGCTCCGTCGGAGGGCGTCACCACGGGCGGCGGGTGCGCGGCGCTCACTGCTTGGCACTCCCGGTTCACGGGGTCGTACACCACGTACAGACAGCTTGCCGGGGATGCGTCGTCCGTGTCCACGGCATCGTGGTTGAGGCCGTCCCCTTGCGCGAGGAGGTCGCTCGTGGCCTCCTCCACGACCGCGGTGGCCGTCAACTCATGCAGTCGGACGAGGAGTTCCACCGGTTCGAGGTCCATCGCGGCGAAGGCGTGGACAGCGGTGCGCAGTTGCCCCATCGCGGTGGCGGCCCGCAGGCCGGAGCGCCATACGTCACCCGCCACGAGTGCCACCCGGGCGCCGGGCAGCGGGATCACGTCGAACCAGGAACCGCCTGCCGCCACGGGCAGATACGCGTGGGCGGTCTCCACGGCCCACGTCGTGGGTACGCGGCCCGGCAGCAGCTGCCGCTGGGCGATACGTGCAAGGGTCCGCTCACGCGTATAGAGGCGCGCGTTGTCCAGGGAGAGAGCGGCGCGCGCAGCCAGCTTCTGCGCCACATCGGCGTCCATGTCGTCGAACGGTTCCGAGTCGCCCGCACGGTAGAACGCGGCGAGTCCCAGCACCACGCCGCGTGCGGCGAGGGGGACCAGCACCATCGAGTGCACGTGGACGCTGCGGAAGAGGGCGGCCCGGCCCGGATCGCGCGACAGCCACGCCGCGGCATCGTCCTCGCTGAGGTCGTTCACCACCCGGGGGGTGAGATCGGCGAGGGCGTGGGCGTACGGTTTGCCCGGTTGCATGACGCGCACGCTTCCGACCTCGTAGATGGCGTGACCCTTGAGGTCGACCACGGTGACGAAGCCCGCGCGGCGCACGGTGGCCGGTTCGAGGAGCGGCCCGGGAGGGGGCGCGTTGCCGTGGAACACGACGTCGAGGACGTCGACGGCGGCGCCGTCCGCGAGCCCGGGCACGGCGATCGCCGCGAGCTCCTGTGCGGTGCGGAACACGTCCAGCGAGCTGCCGATCATGGTGTCCGCCCGGCCCAGCAGCTCCAGGTTCCGCTGGGCGCGCTCTGTGGCGGTCGTGTCGGTCAGGGTGACGGCGATTCCGAGAGGGCGGCGGTCCCGGTCGTGCAGGGGACGGGCCGACACGGACAGCACGCGCCCCTCGCGGGCCGTGGCGTGGGGCGGGTGCACCGTGCAGCGCACCTGGTGCACGGACCGGTCCTCCTTCAGCGCCCTCCGCAGGAGCGAGCGGACCTCCGGCGTCGCCAGAGCGGCCGCCAGCGACGGATCGGCCCCCGCCCCGGCCTCGCCCGGTGCCGGTACGCCGTCCATGCCGTCGGGGATCCTGCGCAGGTCGGCGTCCAGGACGTAGAGGCCGATCGAGGACTCGCCGACCAGGATGTCGAGCAGCGCCGCCGTCATCTCGGGGTCCAGCCCGCGCGGCTGGGGGGCCTGCGTCGGTCTCTCGTGTTCCGCTGGGGTCGGTGTAGGTTCCACGCTTTCCCCTCGTCGCTCCCGCGGTCCCCCCGCCGCACCGGTCACACTCCCTCCTTCACGATGCCAAAGGGCCCGGTCCCGCGCCTCACGAGGCGGACGACCGGGCCGTTCACCGGCCATCGCCGCCGGCTCGGGCGAGGGCGGCTGCCACGAGCAGGCCCACCGAGATGGCGGTGACCCCTTGGTGATCCACGCCCCCAACGAGAGCGTCGACCCCACCGAGATCGAGCACATGGCCCACGTGGGGGCGTTGTGCCTTCAGGAGTACGCCGCGTCGGCCCGCCGCTGCGGGTCGGAGGGCGGGCCGAGCAGGTGTCTGCGGGCGCAGGCCGCAATCAGGCCGCGAGGAGTTCCGGCTCGCGCTCCGGCGTGGTGACCTCGGTCTTCTTGTTCGGCAGGGACAGCCGGAAGACCTTGCCCCAGGCGGAGAGGACCTGCTTGGGCAGCGGGCCGGTGACGTAGTCCAGCTCGTACTTCTCGAACAGGGCCCGCACCTTCACCGCGACCTCGGCGTACCGGTTGCTGGGGAGGTCGGGGAAGAGGTGGTGCTCGATCTGGTGCGAGAGATTGCCGGTCATGAAGTGCATGGCCTTGCTGCCGCTGATGTTCGCCGAGCCCATCATCTGGCGCAGGTACCACTGGCCGCGCGTCTCGCCCTCGATCGACTGGCGCTCGAAGACCTTCACGCCCTTGGGGAAGTGACCGCACATGATCACCGAGTGGGACCAGATGTTGCGGACCACGTTGGCGGTGAAAGTGGCGGCGAGGGTGGAGAGGAACGAGGGGCCCGACAGCAGCGGGTGGATGACGTAGTCCTTCAGGACCTGCTTGCGGATCTTGCGGCCCACGGCCCGGGCCCGCGCGCGGAACTGCGGGTTCTTGCGGCGGTCCTTGCTGAGGTTCTTGCCGAGTTCCAGGTCGTAGGCGGCGATGCCGTACTCGAAGAAGCAGGCGTTGACGAAGTTCCACAGCGGCTGGCCGAGGTGGACGGGGTGCCAGGGCTGGTCCTCGTCGACGCGCATGATGCCGTAGCCGAGGTCGTTGTCCTTGCCGAGCACGTTCGTGTACGTGTGGTGCAGCTCGTTGTGCGAGTGCTTCCACTGGTCGGCCGGCGAGACGTGGTCCCAGTCCCACGTGGTGGAGTGGATCTTCGGGTCCCGCATCCAGTCCCACTGGCCGTGCAGGACGTTGTGGCCGATCTCCATGTTGTCCATGATCTTCGCCACGGACAGCCCGGCGGTGCCGACGATCCACGCGGGCGGGAAGAACGAGAACAGCAGCACCCCCCTGCTGGCCAGCTCCAGCGTGCGCTGCGCCTTGATGACCTTGCGGATGTAGGCGGCGTCCTTCTCACCGCGGCTGGCGATCACCTCGTCACGGATCGCGTCCAGTTCGCGGCCGAGCTCCTCGATCTGCGCTGCGGTCAGGTGGGCGGTGGGGTCGATGGCAGTCAAGCTGTTCCTACCGTTCGATGTCGCAGGGGCCCGCGGCTGCGGACACACAGGTCTGGATGAGGACGCCCGGTTCGGCTTCGGTGATCTCCCCGGTGCGCAGGTCGCGGACGGCGCCGGACTTGAGCGGCGTGACGCAGCCGAAGCAAATGCCCATGCGGCACCCGGAGGGCATGAGCACACCGGCCTCTTCGCCGACGTCCAGCAGCGGCGTCGCGCCGTCCGCGTCGACGGTCCTGCCGGTGGTGCTGAAGGTGACCTCGCCGCCGTCGCCGGTGACGACGACGCTGGGGCGGAAGCGTTCGGTGTGCAGGCGCTCGCGCAGGCCGTGCTCGGTCCAGTGCTCCTCGGCGGTGTCGAGCAGGCCCGCGGGCCCGCAGGCCCAGGTCTCGCGCTCGGCCCAGTCGGGCACGAGTTCGTCGAGCCGGGCGATGTCGAGCATGCCGTCCGTGTCCGTGTGCACCTCGACGAGCTTCAGTTTCCCGGCCGCGACCAGGCCGTGCAGTTCCTTGCGGAAGATCACGTCGTGCGGGCGGGGCGCGCTGTGGACCATGACGACGTCGTCGAACGCGGTGGCGCGCAGCATGCCCATGACGGGCGTGATGCCGCTGCCGGCCGTCAGGTAGAGAACCTTGGCGGGCTTGGCCCGCGGCAGGACGAAGTCACCGGTGGCCTGGTCGAGGTGGATCAGCGTGCCCGGTGTCGCCCGGCGGACCAGGTGGTTGCTGACCTTTCCGTCGGGGATCGCCTTCACGGTGATCGTGACGCGGCCGTCCTGGCGGTGGGGCGGTGAGGTGAGCGAGTAGGCACGCCACAGGCGCACCCCGTCGACATCGACTCCGACCCGCACGTACTGACCGGGCGTGTGGCCGCGCCAGCCCCGCCCCGGTCTGATCACGACCGTCGCGGCGTCGGCCGTCTCGGGGTGCACGGCCTCGATGCGCCCCCGCAGGTCGGCGCCCGCACGCAGCGGGCTGACCAGGTCGAGATAGTCGGACGGCGCCAGCGGTGTCGTCACCATCTCCAGTAGTTTCCACGCCCTGCTGCGGAGGGCTGTACTCGTCATGACTCCAGCTTGCTGTGCCTCAGGGCGTAAAGTCCTGACCGCAGGACGTGAATCTGATCGGCAGAGTTGTTCGCAGGGAATAGATCGTGAGCCATGTGATCCGCAGAGCCAGTGAGCTGGCCCTGGACGAGACGACGGTCACGGCACTGAGGGCCGCGCTGAAATCCACCGCCGACGAGGTCGTCCAGGCGATCATCGACGAGGTCCCTCCCTACGCCAACGCCCTCTCGGGCCATATGGGCGCCACCATCCGCCGGGCCGTCCGCACCGCCCTGGGGCACTACCTGGACCTCGCGAGCGGGAACGCCACCGGCGGCGACGGCGGTGACGCGGCCTACGAGCTGGGCCGCGGCGAGGTCCGCGACGGGCGTTCGATGGACGCCCTGCTCAGCGCCTACCGCGTGGGTGCCCGCGTGGCCTGGCGATGCCTGGCCGCGGGCGCCGTGTCCGCGGGGCTGCCCGCCGCCGAGGTCGCCAAGTTCGCCGAGCTGACCTTCGCCTACATCGACGAGCTCTCCGCCGCGAGCGCCGCGGGCCACGCCGATGAGCTCGCCGCCCGGGGCAGGGAGCACGAGCGCCACCTGGAGCACCTGGCCCGCGACCTGCTCGCCGGTGCGAGCCCGGACGTGCTGCTGGTGTCCGCGCAGCGGGCCGGGTGGCAGCCGCCGGTGTCGCTGACCGCGGTCCTGCTGCCCGCCGCCCAGGCCCGGCCCGCCTATCGCGCACTCGATCCGAGCACCCTCGTCCTGGACGATCTGCCGGACGCCACCGGTGTGCTGCTCGTCCCCGACGCCGACCGGTCCCATCTCCTGCGGCAGCTGACCGGCCGCGACGCCGTGGTCGGCCCGGCCCGGCCCTGGACGCGTGCGTCGGCCTCGTACGCACGCGCCGTACGCGCCCGCTCCCTCTCCCCCGATATCCGCGACACGGAGGACCACCTGCCCGAACTGGTGCTGAGCGCCGACATGGACGCCCTCGCGGACCTGCGTACCCGAGCCCTCGCACCGTTGCGGACCCTGCCCTCCGCGACCGCGCAGCGGCTGGAGGAGACCTTGCGGGCGTGGCTGCTGCACCAGGGCAGGCGGGACGAGGTGGCAGCCGAGCTGTTCGTCCATCCCCAGACCGTCCGGTACCGGATGTCCCAGCTGCGGGAGCTGTTCCCGGACCTCGCGTCCCCGCACCGCGTCCTCGAACTGACACTGGCGGTCGCACTTCGGCCGGGCTGACGCGGTCGCACTTCGGCCGGGCTGACGCGGGCGGTCGCTCGGCCGGGCTGACGCGGGCGGTCGCCTTTCGGTCCGGCTGTCGCGGCCCCCGGTCACCGACGCGCACGGTGACCCGGGGCCGCTTTTAATGTTTTCGTGGGCATGAGACAGCTCGGGGCAGACCGTTCGGTCCGGTCGGCGGACAGCGTCGCCTCTGCCGGCGGTGGGGGCCGCGTCGTACGGGTGGTGCGCCGGCTGCCGTTCACCTGCGGGCTGGTCGTGGTCGTGCTCGTGGTGGCGCTGGCCACGCAGTCCCTGTGGCGGCCCGTGGAGGACCGGTCCTGGTATCCGCAGATCGCCTACGGGCTGCCGTCGTTCGAGGCGAACCGCTGGTGGACGCCGTTCAGCGGGTTCGTGTTCGGTACCCGGCCCGCCGCCGTTCTGGTGATCGTGGCCGCCGTGCTCCTGCTGGTGGGCTTCGCCGAGTGGCGGCTCGGCACCCGGTGGACGGTGGCCGCGACGCTCGTAGGCCATCTCGTGGCGGTGCTCGCCGGTGCCGGGCTGTTGTGGCTGGGCCGGGGCGTGAACTGGTCGTGGGCGGAGCTGGTGTCCCGGGACCTGGACGTGGGGCCGTCTGCGGGTGCGTTGGCCGCCGCGGCCCTGGCCACCGCGACCCTGCCCTCCCCCTGGCGGCTGCGGGCACGGCTGGTCCTGGCGGGATATGCACTGGTGGGCTTCCTGTTCGTGGGCCGGGTCGCCGACCTGGAACACCTGCTCGGGGTCGCGGTGGGCCTGGCGGCCGCACGGTGGCTGCCGGTACCGGGCCGGTCCCCCGCCTCCGGCCGGGTGAGCCGCCGCGAGTGGCGTCTGCTCGCCGCCTCCGGGATCGTGCTGCTCCTGGCCATCACCGTCACCGTGTGGCTGGTCCCCGCCGAGGGGCCCATGGGGTCCACCTACGACCTGGGCGGGTCCGCCCTCCACGCCGCCGTCCACGTACTGGTGGCCGCGGTCCTCTTCGACGGACTGCGCAAGGGCCGGCGTGCGGCCTGGTGGATCACGACCGTCCTGGCCGTGCTGTCGGTGCTGCTGGGGGTACTGATCGCGGTGGCGTACGCGTTGGCGGACCAGGCCGACCGGCGCGAAGCGTTCGACGACCTGCCGGTGCTGGTGCCGACGGGCATCGTCTGGGCAGCCGAACTCGTGGTTCTGCTGGCGGGCCGGTCCGCGTTCCGTGTCCCCACGCCGTTGCTCAGCCGGTTCCGCCGCTCGGGCGCGACCACCGCTCGGGAGGATCGCGAGCGTGCCGTGGACCTGCTCGTCCGGCACGGCGGCACCAACCTGTCCTGGATGACCACCTGGCCCGAGAACTCCTACTTCTTCGCCCCTTCCGGCCAGGCCTACGTCGCCTACCGCGAGCACGCGGGCGTCTGCATCGCCCTCAGTGACCCGGCCGGGGCGCCCGAGGACCGCCCGGCGGCGGTACGGGACTTCGTCGACTTCTGCGAGCACCAGGGCACCATCCCCTGCCTGTTCTCGACGACCCGACCAGTCGCCGAGGCCGCCGAGGCGCTGGGCTGGCACAGCGTGCAGGTGGCGGAGGACACCGTGGTGCCCCTTCCAGGGCTGGAACTCACCGGCAAGCGGTGGCAGAAGGTCCGCAGCGCCCTGAACCGCGGCAAGAAGCTCGACGTCGGCTTCGAGCTGGTCCGTCTGGCGGATCAGCCACGCCAGGTCGTTCACGAGGTGCGGGCGATCTCCGAGGAGTGGGTGGGTGACAAGGGGCTGCCGGAGATGGGGTTCACCCTCGGTGGCGTCGAGGAGGCGCTCGACACGCACGTACGCGTCGGCCTGGCGACGGAAGGCACGACGGTGCTCGGGGTCACCTCGTGGATCCCCGTGTACGGCGGCAACGGCCAGGTCCACGGGTGGACGCTCGATGTCATGCGCAGACGGGCGGCCGGACCCTTCCCGCCGGTGGTCGAGTTCATGATCGCCTCCGCGATGCTCGCCTTCCAGGAGGAGGGCGCGGAGTTCGTCTCCCTGTCCGGGGCCCCGCTCGCCCATGGCGACAGCGCCTGGTCGCAGTCCGCCACCGCCTTCGACCGGCTCCTTGACCAGCTGGGCGTCTTCCTGGAGCCGTACTACGGGTTCCGGTCCCTGCACGCCTTCAAGCAGAAGTTCAACCCCCGGTACGAGCCGCTGTACCTGCTGTACCGCGACGAGGCGGACCTGCCGCGCATCGGCGTCGCCCTGGTCCGCGCCTACATGCCCGAGGCGAGCAGCCGCGAACTGCTGCGGGCCCTCCGCAAAACCGAGTGAGCAGGAACAGGAACCAGGGTTCCGGCCGTAAGGCTTCAGCACGGGCAGGGGGACGTATGAACGTGCCCAGGCGGACACGTATTTCGGCGTACGCCATCGCCACGGAAGGGGACCGGCTGCTGCTGGCCAGGCTGTCGGACGCTTCGCCGGTCTTCCTGCCCGGCCTGTGGCACCTGCCCGGCGGGGGCATCGACCCGGGCGAACAACCCGTCGAGGCGCTGGCCCGTGAACTGACGGAAGAGACGGGCCTCGAACTGACCGACGCCCGCCTCCTGGACGCCCGGACCTACGTCGCCGAGCGCCACGGCGTGCGCTGGAACCTGACGGCATTGTTCTACGCCACGGTCCTCTCCGGTGGAGCGCCGACGATCACCGAGAGGGACGGTTCCACCGAGGCAGTGGCATGGGTCCCCCTGGCCGACCTGCGGGACCCCAGCCTGCTCTCGCCCGCGGCCGCCGACGCGCTGCGCATGCTGGACCGGGCGAACGAGGCGCTCACAACCATCGGTTGAGGAGTTGCTCGGGGGCGGCGCCCCCAAGCTGCCTCCGTCGCGGAACACCGTCGTTGGGGTCAGTGCACGTGCGGGCCTCCGGTCATCTGCGGTTTGCCACGCGGTACGAGCCACAGGGCCACGAGCGCGCTGGCCGCCGCCCCCACAGCGCACACCGTGAACGCATCGGCGAAGCCGCTCGCGGAACCTCCCTCGAAGCCGGACGCGGCGACGGCCGAGACAACGGCGACGCCCATCGAACCGCCCACCTCGTGAAAGGTGTTGACGACCCCCGAGGCAAGCCCTGCCTCGTGGTGCTCCACCATGGCCAGTGCGGTCGTCGTGGCGGTGACGAATACGGCACCGATGCCGAGTGAGGCGATCACGAAGCCCGGCAGGAGACTTCCGTACACGCTGCCGCTCTCCGACAGCCGGGTCAGCGGGATGGTTCCGGCAGCCGCGACGGCCATGCCGGAGACGGCCGTCGTGCGGCTGCCGATGCGGCCGACGAGGCGGGATCCGAGGTGGGCGCCGACACCGACGGCGACGGCGACGGGCAGGAACACCAGTCCGGTCCGCATCGGGCTGAAGCCCCGGACATGCTGGAGGTACACGGACCCCAGGAAGAAGAACGCGATCAGCAGTGCCGTGGCCATCAGCATCAGGAAGGCTCCGGCGAGGACGGGCCGCCGGGTGAACATGCGCAGGTCCATCAGCGGGGCTCGGGCGGCTCGTTCGACCGCCGCGAAGGCCGCGTAGGCGAGTACCCCGCCGGCCAGGGGCAACAGGGTCGAGCTGTCCGCCCAGCCGGTGTCCCCGGCCTTGACCAGGCCGTAGATGAGAGCGGCGGTGCCTGCGGTGACGAGCAGGGCGCCGGGGATGTCGAGGCGGGCGGGCCGCGGAGCGCGGCTCGGCACGAAGGCGGGCACGGCGATCAGCAGCGCCAGTCCGACGGGCACGTTGACGTAGAACACCCACTGCCAGCCCGGGCCGTCGGTCAGGGCGCCGCCGAGCAGTACACCCGCTGCCGATCCGGTGCCGCCGATCGCCGCCCAGACGCCGAGCGCCTTGTTGCGTTCGGCGCCGTGGAAGGTGGTGGTGACGAGGGACAGCGCGGCAGGGGACAGCAGGGCGGCGCCTATGCCTTGGCCGATGCGCCCGCCGAGCAGCATCGGAGCGCTCTCCGCCAGCCCGGTGACCAGCGACGCGGTGGTGAAGAGGACGAGGCCGGCGAGCAGGGTGCGGCGGGCGCCGAGCGCGTCGGCGAGTCGGCCGCCGAGCAGCATCAGTCCGCCGAAGCACAGGGTGTAGGCGGTGACCACCCAGGTCAGGGTCTCCCGCCCGAGGTCGAGGTCGGCCGCCATGTCGGGCAACGCGACGTTCACGACGGTGACGTCGAGGACGAGCATGAACTGGGCGAGACAGATCAGCGCCAGCGCGGCCCAGCGGCGCGGGTCGGCGGGCGGGTGGTGGGCGTGTTCGGCCGTGTGGGGTGCACCGGCTGCGGAATGGGTCATGACGCGTCCTTCGGGTGCGTTTTCCGGTCGGATGACCGGTCGGATGCGCGCCGCGGTTGGGCACGCGGAGAAGGGCGAGGACCACGGTCTCGGTCGACCCCTCCCATTAACTGAACCATACTGTTCAGTTCAGATGTACTCAACCGTACAGTTCAGGTGGGTGCTATGGTCGGTGCCATGAGCGTGGACAGCGTCAAGCGGCCTCCGAGCGGACCCCGAGCGGAGCAGAAACGGCTGGCCATCGTGCGCGCCGCCCGCGAGCTGTTCCTGCGCGACGGTTTCGGAGTGGGCATGGACACCATCGCCGCCGAGGCGGGGGTGTCGAAGGTGACCGTCTACAACCACTTCGGCAGCAAGGAAGCCCTCTTCACAGCGGTCATCACGGACGCGCTCGACGAACCGCTGGCCGGGGAGTCGGCGGCCGCGCTTGAGGGTCTGGCCGACACCGAAGACCTGCGGGCCGCCCTCGTCGGGGCCGCCCGCGGCTGGGTCCACGCCGTACGCACCAACAGCGAGGTCACCGCGCTGCGCAACCTCGTCGCCGCCGAAGTGCACCGCTTCCCCGAGCTGGGCGAGGCATGGAAACACCGCAGCACCGAGGGCCACCACCCCGCCCTCGCCAACGCCCTGCGCACCCTCACCGACCAGGGCCGGCTGGAGATCCCCGACCTGGAAGTGGCGGTCATCCAGTTCTACGGGCTACTGGTCTTCCCCCACATGGTCTTCAGCGCCTACGGCACGCACATCGACGAGGACCTGACGGACCGTCTCATCACCAGTGGTGTAGACGTCTTCCTCGATCACTACGGCACGCGAGGCGCGAAGTAGCCCGTCCCGCGCTGTTCGCTCATTCCGATCCCCCCTTCGCTGGTACCAGCGGTACCATTGGTGCCATGTCTCAGCCCAAAGCGATGAACCTGCGTTTTCCCGATCCGGCTCAGCGGGCCGCGATCGAGGCCGCGGCACGGCAGGAGGGTGTCAGCCTGCAGGAGTACATCCTGTCGGCGGCCTACGCCCGTGCCACGGCCGTGGAGACGCACTTCCTCGAAGCCTTCCGCGCGTCGATGGCCCGCAGTGGCGACGCCTTCGCGGAGGCGGCCGGGGCGAGCGGCACCGACCGGGACCAGGAGCGCCGTACGGAGGAGCTGGCGGCGCGGCGCGTCCTTGAGGAGGAGCAGGAACGGGGTCACGCCGCGTGACGCGGCCCGAACCGTTGCATCCTCTCGACGTGCCCTTCCTGCTGCACGCCGCCGAGCTGCTTCCCGGTGATCCGCAGGTGGACGACTACGGCTCGCTGTACGCGGCGGTGGCCCGGGTCAACGCCCGGGCCATGGAGCGCAATGTCTACGGGTCCCTGTACTTGAAGGCGGCGGCGCTGCTGCAGACGCTGGCGCGGCTGCCGTGCCTGGAGCATTCCAACGAGGCCTTCGCCTGGCACTGCGCGGAGGCGTACCTGGCGCTGAACGGGTGCCGTCTGGAGTATCCGCCGAAGGAGGCGGTTGCCCTGGTCCGTGACGCCGCCTCCGGCGCGCTCGGAGTGGGTCTGCTCGGGCGGCAGCTCCGCGACTGGAGCATCACCTGAACCCCTGATGCCCCGAAGTGGCTGATTGCGCTGACGGACAGGGCAGGGGCGGAAGTGCCTACCCGATGCCCGGGGGCAGGTCGTGCAGTACCTGCTCAGGTCCCAGACCGGCACGGACGAGTGCGGCGGTGATCGCGCGAACCGGTGCGGGAGGGCCCGCCACCAGGGCGCGGTCCGCTGTCACCGGACCGGTGGCCGTCACCGCTTGGACGAGCCGGTCGTGGGGGTCCTCCCCCGGCCTGCCCCCTGTCACCGGGACGACGGTCAGCCACGAGCGGTGCCGCTCCAAGCCCGCCAGACAGTCGGCGTCGTAGAAGCCGAACAGCCCCTCGGCGCCGACGAACAGCCGCACCCTGCGGCCGGCCGGCTGACCGCGGCTGGACTCCAGGTCCCGCAGGAGCGCCTTCATCGCGGCCCAGCCCGTGTCCCACGCCACCAGGAGCAGTCCCCCGGCCTCCGGACCATCGGAGACGAGGTTTCCTTCCGGTGGGCCGATACGTACGACATCCCCCCGGCCGGTGCCGTGGACCAGGGCCTCGCTCACCCCGCCGGGCGCGGTGCAGCGGACGTGGAACTCCACCTCCCCCTCCCCGCCCGGCACACTCACCGGGTAGTAGCGACGCCAAGTGTGCGGAAGACGCGGGGATTCCAGGGCGACATGCTCGCCTCCGCGGAAGCGGTACTCCTCGTGCGGGCGGACGCGCAGGACCGCCAGGTCGGAGTCACGCAGCTGATGGTCCGTCACTGTCGCTGACCAGAAGGGTGGTTCGTGCAGGGCCTCGTCGGCCGCGCTCACCATCGCACTCACACCGGCACGCAGCATCCTCACCCACGCCTGCTCCAGCTCGGCTGTCCAGCAGCGGTCGGCGTGCGCCCGCAAGGCCTCGCGCAAGGCCGTCTCGAACGCTGTGTACTGGGCGGGGAGCAGGCCGAGTTTGCGGTGGTCGCGGCCGAGCCGGGCGAAGGTCGCGGTGATGGCGGCGGGCTGGTCGAGGTGTTCGATGAGGTAGCGGAACGCGGCGGCGAGGTGGGCCTGTTGGAAGGCCATCGACGCGGGGAACAGTGCTCGCATGGAGGGGTGGCGGGCGAACAGTGCCCGGTAGAGGTGAGTGATCAGTTCCTCCAGCGGCTCGACCGCTTCGAGGTGGTCGCGTATGCAGCGCTGGTCGGCTCTGCCGTCGTACGGCTCCGAGGGTGTGAGGTCCGTGCCGGTGAGGTGCTCGGGGCCCGTTGGGGAAAGCATGCGGCGGCGCAGACGCATGGCTTCGTGGCGGGCTCGGAGGGCGTGGTAGTTGTCGATACCGGTGTTCACAGTCGGGGTTCCTCAGGCAGCACGAGCTCTGTCAGGCGTAAATCGCACGCAGTATCGCAGTCAGGGGTGATGCCCGAACGGGACCGGGGTACACGGGACTTTCGGCCCTGGACAGGAAGCGGCTGTGTCAGGGCATGTGCTTCCAGAACCCGAGGTTGTGCGTGCCGTAGTAGTCGACCGGGCCGATATGCCGCGGGGCCAGGGACTGCGTGTAGGGCTTCTTCGCGTCCCCCGAGCGGTACGCCGGCCAGGTCGGCAGCCCCGGGCCGTGCGGTGTGCCGGTGCGGGCGAACGAGGCCCAGTACGTGGTCATGGCCGCCGACAACCTGCGCTGCTCCGGAGTGAACAGCGGCTCGGCTGCCTCGTCCTCGAACAGGTAGGGGATGTCTCCCGCGTGGAAGGCACCGAAGTCGAACTCGCCGGGCAGCGGCAGGAACATCGGCGCCTGTCGGTCGGCGAACTCGTAGGCGTAGACCGGGACTTTCCGTGCCAGGGTGTTGTGCAGGGCGTGAGTACCGCGCGCCCACATGCGGTCGGTGATCACGGTGGCCCATGCCAGGGCGGGGGAAGGGAAGGCGCTCGTCGGGTACTCGGCCCGGACCCTCTTGGCGGCACGGGGACCGAAGGCAGTGCGCAGCGCGCGGGTGTAGTCGGCCTCGGTGAACCGCTTGCCCACCGCGTCGTACAGCATGCCGACGAACGTGCGGTGCTCGTCGAGGGTCGCCCCCGACAGGACGGGTACGGCGTGGAAGCGGCCTGCGCGCAGGGCGGTCGGGGGCAGTTGGGGCAGCGTGGGGTTGCCGTAGCCGAAGGCCTGGAAGGCGTTCATGATGTAAGGCACTGTGAGGATCGTCTTCACCGGCAGGGCGCGCAGGCAGGCCAGGGTGCGTTCGGGCCGCTCGTCGCGGCAGCCGAGGGAGGAGGTCATCTCCGTCGTGATGTCCTCCATCTCGCGGCCGCTGCGCCAGACGTACCACGGGTAGCCCGGCACTCCCGGGCCCATCGCACCGGCCGGCATGTCCATCATGCCCTCCCCGCTGGCCATGATCGCCCGGTGGAAGAGGCCCTCGGACGCGGGGGACGTCAGGTGCCCGGCGATGGCGGACGCGCCGAAGGAGACTCCCGCGAGGGTGACGTTGCCGGGATCGCCGCCGAAGGCGCGCGCGTTGTCCCTCACCCACCTCAGCGCTGCCTGCTGGTCCTGGAATCCGAAGGTGCCGGAGCCTTCCAGCCCGGGCAGGGCCAGCCCGCCGAAAACACCGAGGCGGTAGTTGATGCTGACGACCACCAGGCCCTGCCCCGCAAGGCGCCGTCCGTCGAAGAAGGAGCCGCCGCCCACGGCGCCGTCCCCGTGGATCCAGACGAGCACCGGCGCGGGCCGCCGCCGGTCGGCTGCCGATGGTGTGGTGACGTCGAGGACCAGGCAGTCCTCGTTGGTGCTGGAGATCTGCGCGTAGGGAGAGGGCACCTGCGGGCACAGCGGGCCCGGCTTCGTGGCGTCCCTGATCCCCTTCCAGGGCCGTACGGGCCGGGGCGGTGCCCATCGGAGACGTCCCTCGGGCGCGGCCGCGTAGGGGACGCCTCGGAAGATCCGGTACGGGCCGGAGGGTGTTCCGCGCACCAGACCGGCCCGTGTGCGCACCGTCTCGCCGACGGCGGCGTCGGATGATGCCCTGGGCCGGGCCTCGCCGGGGTGTACGGCGGGGGCGGAGAGGGTGGTCAGCAGCGCGGGGAGCGTGAGGGCGCACACCGTCATCGCGGCGGCGTGCGGTCGGCGGGTTTTGCGGTTGGTCACGGCAAGAGCCTTCCTCGTGGCCATGAGCTGCGGCGCGCGGCGCGCCCGGATGGGCGCCTGATCGGCTGCGGCTCGCGGCCCCGGTCGGACGGGTTCGTCACAAGAGGGGCGCGTGATCGCATCTGGCGGGCCGCGTCTTGCGATCACGCGCAGCAGGGGTAGAGCCCCTCGCACCGAGCGGGGGCCCGGCCCGAAGGAGCCCGGCATGGCGCCGACGACACCCGATTTCGGCCCCGACATCGACCCCTACGCCCCCTACGACCCACAACGCGACTGCGACCCCGTCGCGAAGCCCGGTCTGCTCGCCTTCCGCGACCTGATCCTCGCCGCCTACCCCGGCACGACCAGCATGGGCATCAGCAGGGCCTGCGGCAGCGGTGGCCAGAGCGAGCACAAGGAAGGCCGTGCCTGGGACTGGGGCGTAAGCGTCCACAGCCAGAGCCACCTCGCCGACGACCTGATCGGCTGGCTCCACGCCACCGACCGGCACGGCAACCCCCACGCCCTCGCCCGCCGCTTCGGGATCATGTACATGATCTGGAACCGGCGCATCTGGATGGCCAACCGCCCCGACGCCGGCTGGCAGCCCTACCGCGGCGCCAACCCCCACACCGACCACATCCACTTCAGCTTCTCGTGGGCCGGCGCCCGCAAGGAGACCAGCTGGTGGAACGCTCCGGTGGTGCCGGACCGGCGGCAGCGGCTGGCGGTGGGGATGTCCGCGGACGGGCGCGTGGAGGTGTTCCATGCGGCGATCGACCAGATCTACCACACGTACCAGGTGGAAGTGGGCGGCGCCTGGTCGGGGTGGCGGGCCTTCGGAGGGCCCCCATCGGCCACGATCGCACTGTCGGCGGCGCCGGACGGGCGGCTGGAGCTGTTCGCCATGAACGGCCAGACCTTCATGCACCGCTGCCAGGCGAAGGTGTCGGGCGAGTGGGCCGACTGGTACACCTTCGGTGGTGGGGGCAAGCACTTGGCCGTAGGCAGCAATCATGACGGGCGGCTGGAGGTGTTCGCGTCCAATTCCACCGGTGTGCACCACCGTTGGCATCACACGCCCGGCGGCACCTGGCACGACTGGCGGCCTCTCGGGGGCCCCGCTGACGCACGGCTCGCGGTCGCCCCGGCCTCCGACGGACGACTCGAAGTGTTCGCTCTCACCGACGGCATCTTCCAGCACACCTGCCAGACCGATCTGTCGGGCACGTGGCGGCAGTGGGTCGACTTCGGGCTTGGGGGCGTGCATCTGGCGGTCGGCACCAACCATGACGGGCGGCTGGAAGTCTTCGCCTCCAACTCCTCCGGTGTGCATCACCGTTGGCAGAACACACCGGGTGGGGACTGGCACGACTGGCGCCCGCTCGGCGGGCCTGCGGACGCCCGGCTGGCCTGCGTCTCGTCGCATGACGGGCGGCTGGAGGTGTTCGCCATGAACGACGACCTGCTGCAACACAACTACCAGGTCGACCAGTCCGGCGCCTGGCGCACCTGGCAGGACTTCGGCGGCGGCGGCTACTTCATCCAAGCCCTGCGCAACCGCGACGGCCGCCTCGAAATCGTCGCCAACAACCCCGGAGGCGTCCACCACCGCTGGCAGCACCAGCCCGGCAGCGCCTGGCACGACTGGCAGCCTCTGTGATGTCTTCGGTTCACAGGTGCCAGTGGATGTCCTCATCCGGGGTGTAGCGGCACATCGTGCCGGTGGAGACGGTGCGGCGCAGGTGGGCGGCCAGGGCTGGGTGCTGGTCGTCGAGGCGGCGCAGGGTGTCGCGGATGCGGGCGGTGACGTTCTTGCGGGCGCGTTCGCGCGGGTCGCCCAGTCGGCGTGGGCGACCCGCGAGGCCCGCGTGTCTGCGTAGTTCGTCCAGCAGGGCGGCGCGTTCCTGGTCGTAGGCGGCCGCGCGGGCGTCCTCGCCCCGCTCGACCGCACGGTCGATCTCCGTCTCCAACTGTTCCAGGTGCCGGCGGTAGCGGCGGCGGGCCTCCTCGTCCAGGACCTCGTCGGCACCCACGCCGTGCGCGGCGGCCACGGCTTCGTCCTGGGGGTTCAGCAGGTGGACGGCGGGGATGTCCTGGCCGGGCAGGCTCAGCAGCGTGTGCAGGTCGCGCAGGCCCTTGGCGTCCGGCAGGTGCACGGTGCGGCCCTCGTACGTCAGGTGCCACACCTGGCCGTTGCAGCGGAACTCGCAGGACGGGGTGGGCGGTTGTCTGTCGGGCGGGTGCGTGGGGAGGTGTTCGATGCGGGTGAGCAGGTGGGTCATGCCCAGGTTCTGTGCCTGCGACGTCGCCTCCTTCAGCAGGGTTGCGAGGTCATGACCGCTGACCGGCCCGCCCCGCTCGGCGAGTACGCGGGCCAGTTCGATCCGGGCCCGTAGCGCCCAGGGCGGCGCGTGCAGCCGCTCGGCCGATCGGAGGGCCGCGGTGAGGTGGCGTACCGCGCTGTCCCAGCGCCCGCGGGCGGCGTCGAGGACGCCCAGCCACAGCGTCGCCGGGCCGCCGATGTCCCAGCCCAGCAGGGAGACCAGCCACTGCCCCTCGTACGGGGCCAGCGCGGCGTAGGCGTCGTCGCACCACGCCGGATGGCCCGTAGCGGCGGCCCCCTGCGCCTGGCAGCGCAGCCAGAGCGGAGCGAGAATCCGGAACAGTGCCGTGTCCTCGTCGGCCCCCACACCCGGCCGGGGTACGGGACCGGTCGGCCTCTCCCCCGCCTCCAGGTCTGTCAGGGCGTCCAGGACGTGAACGTACGGGTGCTCGCCGGGGCGCAGGGCCTCCAGAGAGCTTCTGGCCTCGGTGAACTCGCCTCGTAGGACGAGCAGAGTCCAGCGGTGATGGGCCTGGAAGTGCCGGAGGTAGCTGGGGCCGGAAGCGCTCAGGGTCGCCGACTCGTCCAGCAGCCGCTCCGCCTCGGCGAACCGGCCCGCCATGGCGTGCACGACGCTGCGGTCGATGACGGAGGTCAGGCGCAGGCGGGCAGAGCCGTCGGCGGCGGCCACGGCCGCCATGGCGTGCAGGGCTTCGAGGAAGTGCGGGTCGTCCGCCTCCAGCGCCGCGACCCAGCGCATCGACATCGCCACGTGCTCCGTCCAGCAGTCGCCGCGTCGCCGGGACACCTGGGCGAGTTCGGCGGCCAGATCGCGGCGCCCGCCCGCCGCCTGTGGGCCCCACTCCGCCTGCATGCGCGCCCACAGTCCGACGTGCAGGGCATCGTCGTCACCCTCCGCGCGGGCCTGGGCGACCACTGCCGCTGCCACGGTGCGGGCCAAGTCGGACTCGGGGAGGTGGAGTTCGGCACCGTCGCCGGCGCCAGGTCGTCCCCCGGCCGTCCTGTCCGTCGGTGTTGTCGTGGTTGTGGTCGTGCCGGACGCGGTGAACTGCGCGTGTGCCCAGCTCAGGGCACTCTGTCTCAGTCGGGTCGTGTCGCCGCGGCCGTCGGCGCCGTAGAGAGTGAGTGCGGTGCGTCCCATGAGCAGCGGCCTGGCCAGGCCGTCGGCCAGTGTGGCGGCCTCCTCGAACACCCGCCAGGAGCGCTCCTGTTCACCGGTCACCTGGAGTGCGAGCCCGAGGTCGAGGCCGACCAGCACGCGCCGGGCGGGGTCCGCACCGGAGAGGCGGTCCAGGGCACGCCCGTAGTGGCCCACCGCCTCCTCGTGCGCCAGCCGGTGCTCCGCGTGCCGCGCCGCGGACAGCATCAGCTCCACCGCCTCGTCCCGGTCGAGTTCCTCGAAGGCGAGGTGGGCGTGGCGGGCCAGTTCGACGGGGAGTATCACGTCCGCCGAGGCCCCGGCCGTCTCGCGCAGTGCGTTCACCGCGGCGGCGTGGAGGCCGCGGGCCCGCTGTGCGTCCAAGTCTCCGTACAGCGTCTCGCGCACCAGATCGTGCTTGAAGACCGCCACTGCCGGGTTCTGGATCTCGACCAGTTGGCCGTCGGCCGCGCGCGCCAGCCAGCCGCGTACCTGCGCCTCCGGGCAGCCCAGCACCCGGGCCAGGACGCCGGGGCAGAACCGCCGCCCCAGTACCGACGCCGCGCCCAGGCAGTCCGCCACCGGGGCCTCCAGCAGGCGCAGACGTTCCTGGAGCGAGGCGCGCAGGCCGGGTGACACCGCCGTCACCTCATGACCGGCCGCCCACAGGCGGGCAACCTCCTGGACGAAGAACGGGTTTCCGCCGGTACGGCGCAACACCTCGGCGACCAGGGCGTCATCCGGCGTCCTGCCCGCCGTGCGGTGCATCAGCTCGGCGACATCGGCCACTCCGAGACCCGGCAGCGCGAGCGTCACGGCCCGCGTCATCAGCGAGCGCAGCCGGTCACGCAGTGGATGGTCGGGCCGCTCGATCTCCACATCCCTGCATGTGGCCAGGACGAGGACCCGCTCCAGCGACAGATGCTGCGCGGCGAACTCCAGCAACGCCACGGACGCCGTATCCGCCCAGTGCACATCCTCCAGTACGACCAGCAGGGGCTGCTGCTGGGCAGCCGTGGTCAGGAGGGTGGTGACCGCGTCGAACAGTTGGAACTGGTCCACTCCCCCGGGCCCGGACCCGCTGCCGCCGCTGCCGCCGCACAGGATCTCCGAGGCGACCCCGGCCGCATCCGAGGCCGCCTTCCATGTCTGGGCCGGAACGGATCTGCGCAAGGTGCGGACCACCTGCATCCAGGGCCACAGCCCAGGAGTGCCGTCCGCATCCCAGCACGCCCCGCGCAGCACGGTCAGGCCTCCGGCCCGCGCCTCTTCCACCACACAGCCGGCGAGCGACGACTTGCCGATACCCGCTTCACCGGTCACCAGCAGCACGCCACCATGACCGCCGACCGCCCGCTGTACCTGTCCCCGCACCGCACGCAGGACGTCCTCACGCCCCAACAGCAGCCCGGACAACGGTCCGCTCACGCCTGGCACCCACGCCCCGAACTATCCATGCCACCACCCCGCACCGTCTGCGGCCCTTCCGGCCACAGCCGTCACATGCGAACGGAAGCGTAGTTACTGTTCGAAAACTGGATCAAATCCAATACCAGGACATTTCCGCCGCTCTGCGGCTCCTCCACCGCGGGATGGTGCTGGAGACTCCGGCCTTCGGTACGACGGCTCGGGGGCTGGCCGAGAACGAGACAGCGCTGAGGCGATTCTTCGCCTCGTTCCCCGACTACGACGTCACCCTGGACGGGCACGCGAGCAACGGCGAGACGCTCGTGTGCTGGGGCACGGCGAGGCTGACCATGACAGGCAACCGGTTCGGCGTCGTTCCCAACGGCAAGCGTGCCGAGATACCGGTGTTCATCCAGTTCGGCTTCCAGGACGATCTGATCGCCGGCGAGCGCTTTTTCTTCGATCTGGCGACCCTGTGTGCCCAGTCCGGCGTCTCGACGGATGCGGTTCGCCAGAAACTGTTCCCCTCAGCCGCAGGAGGCGGTGCACCGTGACAACGGATCCACTGGGTCACGCCGCCCGGCATGCGTGAAGCCCTGGCCGATCCCGACGAGCGGCACCGGATCGACCCAGCCGACTACTACTTCCGCACCAACCCGCTCTTCGAGACCGGGGCCGAGTCCTGTGCCTGGCTCCACCACACCGTCTGCGTCGGATCGGGGTACCTGATCGAAGGCGGCATTGCCTACCGGACCTTCCGCGTCCTGTAGTTCTGGAGCTTCACTCGTCGGCCGCGGACGGCGCGGTGAGTGTCCTGCGGGGCAGCAGTGTCGAATAGACGATGTGGGTGGTGAGCGAGCCCAAGCGCGCGAGGTCGTCCACGACTTGTTCCAGCCGGGCCACATCTTTGGTCACGACATGGATGACGTAGCACTCGTCTCCGGTCACCCGGTGGCACCGCAGGATTTCGGGGCGGTCGGCGATGAGCCGGTGCAGCGGCTGATGGGCCGTGCCCGGGTACTTCAGGCGCACGATGGCCTGGATGCCCAGCCCGACCCGTGCCGGGTTCACCACCGCGTGGTACCCCGTGATCACGCCCAGCGCCTCCAGCCGCCGTACGCGCTCGATCACCGCTGAGGGGCTCAGCGCCACGCGACGGGAGAGCTCGGCGTACGACAGACGGGCGTCGTTCTGCAGCTCCACCAAGATGGCCCAGTCCATGCTGTCCAGGGCTGCCGTGGATTCGTCGTTCATATAGGAAATCTACCGTGGAATCGACTGATCACGGCCCTGATCAGCACTGATAGCGCTGGGGTTGGCGGCTTCACGGACCGTACTCTCATCTGCGTCCAAACCCAATTCCGATGGAGACAGAATGCCGTCCGACATCCCGTTCGTCTTGGTGGATGTGTTCACCGACCGACCCCTGGAAGGAAATCCGCTGGCCATCGTTCCTGATGCCGACGGCCTGCCCGAGCCCCTTCTGCCGCGCATCGCCCGCGAGTTCAACCAGGCGGAGACGACCTTTCTGCTGCGGCCCACTGTTGACGACGCCGACTGGCGCCTGCGGTCGTTCACCGCGGGAGGCGTGGAGGTGTACGGCGCCGGCCACAACGCCTTGGGGGCATGGTGGTGGCTGGCGGATTCAGGCCGACTGGAGGACCGCGCCGCAGGCCAGTGGCGGCAGCAACTCGGCTCCACGGCTCTGCCGGTCACCGTTTCCCGTGGCGGCAACGGTCGGATCGTCGTCTCGATGCGGCAGCACCGCCCCCAGTTCGGACAGGAACTGACCGACCATCACGCCCTCGCCACGGCACTCGGCGTGGAGGTGGACGGCTTGGGCGCCGCCGAGAGGCTGCCGGTGGCGCAGGTTGTGTCCACTGGAGCGGCACACCTGCTGGTCGGTCTCCGCGACCGCCGAACGGTGAACCTCGCCTCGCCGGACGCCGGCCAACTGCGCGCCCTGTTGCCGGACGTCGGTGGTCAAGGGGTGTATCTGTACGCTCTGGACCCAGCGGAACCCGGCGCACACGCCCATGCCCGATTCGTGAATCCGGTCGCCGGCATTACGGAGGATCCCGCGACGGGCAGCGCCGCAGGGCCACTGGCCAGTCTGCTCAGCCGCCACGGCTACGTGGGCGAACACATCACCATCGTCCAGGGACACAAGCTGCAACGGCCTTCTCAGATCCGTGTCAGCATCCGCACCGCTGACGACGCTCCCTCGGTCAGTGGTGGAGCTGCCCTCGCAGCCACCGGTCAACTTCGCCTGCCGGTCTAGGCGGGACTCGAACGGCTTCGCTCTCCCGCGCCTCGGCTTCACACCCTGGCCCGATGCTTCAGGTGGTGCACAACGACGCCGAGCGTGGCGGCGAGGAAGAGGATCTGCATCACGGTCCGCGGCCAGAGCTGATCGTCCCAGGCCGTCAGGACGTGGTTGCGGGCGGCATAGACATTGGCGGGAAAGAGCGCCACGAGCAGCGCGCTCAAGCAACCCGCGGCCCACACGGCGGTGCGATTCCAGAGCAGACCCGCGGCGCCGGCCAGCTCCAGCACCCCCGTGGCCGTGACCCAGAAGCCGGGTGCCGGCACTTCCGGCGGGACCATCGAGATCAACACGTCGCGCATGCCGACGAAGTGGGAGATCCCCGTGGCCGTGAACATCGCGGCGAGGCCGCCGCGCACGGCAACGGGCCACGGCCGCAGGCGCTGTACGCCCAGCGCACCGGCTGTGAGCAGGGCGAGTGTGACGGCGACCAGGATGACGAGAGGAGCCATGTCGATTCCCTCCTACGAGATCTGATCTTAACGATGGTAAGATTAGCGCCGTCGCAAGATCTATGCAATGGAAAGATGGATGGGGGCGCAGCATGGCACCAGAGGGCCGCTACCACCACGGAGACCTGCGTCGAGCGGTCCTCGCCGCCGCAGTCGAGGCCATTGAGGAGCGTGGGCTCGGCCTGCTCAGCCTTCGCGATGTGGCACGGCGGGCAGGAGTGTCGCACACGGCGCCGGTCCATCACTTCGGGGACAAGGCCGGCATGCTCACGGCGCTCGCCACCGAGGGCTTCGATCTGCTGGCCCAAGCCCTGGACCCCGGTGACGGCGAGACGATCGATCTGGTCGACGCCGGAGTCATCTACGTGCAGTTCGCCGTCGACCACCGCGCCCACTTCGAGGTGATGTTCCGCCCCGACCTGCACCACCCGGACGAACCGGCCCTCGCGGTGGCACGAGACCGCGCCGGGGACCTCCTCACGAACGCGGTCGTCGCCGCCACCGATACCCCGCCGGGCCAGCAGACGGAGCTGGCCTCGGTGGCCGCCTGGTCGCTCGTGCACGGATTCGCCACGTTGTGGCTCGCCGGGGCTCTGCCCGAACAAATCGGCCAGGACTTGCAGGGCAGCGCCAGGTCCGTGGCGAAACTCCTCTTCTCTGTCGTCCACCGCTCCGATACCTGACCAGCGGCTGACACACGATCCGGCGGCAGGCGCCGCCTGGCCTGGTGGCTGCGGCCGCTACCAGCAACGACACAAGAAAGGCACGACGAAATGACGATCAGCGAGTCCGGTCGAAACCGCCCCGATCCTCAGAACGAGGAGATCTCGGCAGCCGACATGACACACCTACGGCGGTGTGTAGAGCTGGCTCAGGAGGCGTGGCACGCCGGTGACTTCCCCTTTGGTTCTGTGCTGGTGGCCTCGGACGGCACCGTGCTGGCCGAAGAGCGCAACCGGGAGGTCACCACAGCGGACGAGACACGCCACCCGGAGTTCGAACTCGCTCGCTGGGCCGCCGCGCACCTGACGGCGCAGGAGCGGAGGGACGCAACTGTCTACACCTCCGGCGAGCACTGCCCCATGTGCGCAGCCGCCCATGCCTGGGTCGGTCTGGGCCGCATCGTCTACGCCGCCTCCTCGGAGCAGTTGGCGAGTTGGCGGGCAGGCATGGGGATCGCCCCCTCGCCTGTGAAGCCTCTGCCGATCACCGCGATCGCGCCCGGCGTCATCGTGGCCGGTCCGGTTCCGGAGCTTGAGGAGCCCATGCGCGAGCTGCATCACCGCATCCGCAGATCAAGCTTCCAGAGCGGGCAGGAGCAGTGAGTTGGCAGGGACGAACCTTCAGCGACCAACAGGTGGTCACAGCGCACGAGTAATTCCCGGTGACAACTGGCGTGGTGATGCGGGCGCGGTCTGCGCCCTGACGTTCAATGTGTGCGCCTTGGCATCGGACAGCGTCGAGGTCGCGCACCACTCCTACAGAATCACCCGCCCACGGCCATGCCTGTCGATGAGGAGCGGGAAGACTTCGAGCGAGCCGTGGCCGCATTCGCCAAGCAGGACATCCCGCTGGCCGGCCACCGTGCCGCGCACCTTTCGGCTACCTGACTGACCGCTGAACTGATCGCAGAATACGGGTTGTTGTACGACTCCTCATTAACGGAGCTCGAAGGACAGCTCAGCTATTTGTTTAGGTCGCTGCTTACGGTGACGTTCTTCGATACTTTCCGCCCCCGAAGGGGCCCTCATGCGAGGGCGTCGGCTGCGTAAAGCGCGTAAACGGCGGCGGTGCGGAACAGTTCCTCCTCGTCGACGTGCTCGTGGGGACCGTGGGAGACATCCAGGCGACCGGCGCCGTAGCCGAAGGCGGGGATGGCGAGTTGGCCGTACCAGCGGTTCTCCAGGATTCCGCCGCACATTTCGAGCTTGGCCGGCTCGCCGCGGACCTCCTCCACGCAGCGCGCCAGTGCGGCTCCGGCCGGATGCTCGACCGGGGTGCCGGCGGCCGGCTGGAACTGGATGACCTCGACGTTGACCTTCGCATCGACCTCGGCTGCCGCGTCGCGAATGAGGGTCTGCATGCGCTCCAGTTCGGCGGAGAGGTCCTCTTCGGGGTTGAAGCGGCTGTCGACGGTGAACCAGGCGTCCGCGGGAACGACGTTGAAATTCGACCCGCCACCGCTGAGGCCGCCGACGACGACCATCGAACCGGTCGGATCGTCGGGGGCCATGGGGTAGCCGGTGTGCCGGGCGGCCATCTCCTCGGCGTAGGCCAGGAGCGGGCGGCCCACATGAACCATGTGCGCGAAGGTGTTGATGCCGAACGCGGCCTGTCCGACGTGCGCTTCGCGGCCTTCGAAGGAGATCGTCAGGCTGATGGCGCCGCGGGCGGCGTTCCAGATGCCGGTGCCGCTGGGCTCGGCCGTCACCATCGCCACGGCGGACGGGTCGATCAGGTTGTGTTCACGCAGGTGGCCCGCTCCGACGACGCTGCCGGTCTCCTCGTCGGGGACAAGGTGGATGACGATCCGCCCGTCCCTGATCAGCCCGAGTTCCTTGGCCGCCGCCGCCCCGTAGACCATGCTGACGATGCCGCCCTTCATGTCGGCGGTCCCTCTCCCGTACAGCTTGCCGTTTTCGCGCCGCAGGGCGAACTGCCCCTGATATTGCGCCGGTACCACGTCGTAGTGGCCGTGGAAGTACAGCAGCTTCCCGCCTTGCCCGGCGCTGCCGCGCACGATGAAGGGGTCCTCCAGGGTGTGCGGAGCGGGGATCTCGATCAGCTCCGGCTCCAGGCCGAGGCGGCGCATCTCCTCTTGCAGAAGCTGTGCGCACCTGCCCAGGCCTCTCCCGGGCGGGTTCTCGGTGGGTTCGGCCACCAGGCGAGCCAGGAAATCGACCATCTCCTCGGCACGCAAATCGAGCCATGAGGCGACCAGGTCGGAACGAGTACTCATCGGTGTCTCCACGTCGACATCGGCCTGCAAAACACAACAAGCCGAACTCTCTGACTGACGTGGGCAATTTTAATAAACATCAAGCCTCATACGATTGCGAATTGCACGCTAGAATCACCCCTGTGAGCAATGATAAATCCCTTGACTCCATTGATCGCGACATTTTGTTTCACCTCCGTCAGGACGGGCGGATGTCGAACGTTGAACTCGCTGCTCGGGTCGGGCTGACACCCCCGCCGTGCCTGCGCCGACTCAAGCGGCTGGAAGAACGCGGGGTGATCACCGGTTACCGGGCCGTCGTCAATCCGGCAGCCATGGGACGGGGTGTGGAGGTGATCGTCTCCGTCGAGGTCTCCGTCACCGACGTCGACAGCCTCCGGCGCTTCGAGACGACCGTTTCCGCGCTCGACGAGGTCATCGAAGTCCGCCGGGTCTTCGGCGTACCCGACTACTTCCTGCGGGTCGCCGTGGCCGACGCGGACGCCTACGCGGTCTTCCAGATGACCAAGCTCGTCACCATCCCCGGCGTCAGCCGAGTGATCTCGCACCTCACCATGGAAGTCATCAAGTCCGAGAGCTGACGCGGCACGACTGCTGGACAGGCCAGGCGGGACACCTAATGCAGTGGCGCCGATCGGCATGCGGCGGAGAATGCACTCATGCGCATCCGAGTCGTCCGCCTGACTGAACTGCCCATCCTCCAGGACATCGAGAGGGCCGCCGGGCGGTGTTTCCGGGATGTCGGCATGCCGGAGATCGCCGAGGACGAACCACTCCCGGTCGATGAACTCGCCCGCTACTGCCACGCAGAGCTGGCCTGGGTCGTTGCCGACGACGCCGACACCCCGGTCGCCTATCTGATCGCCGATCCAGTCGACGGCAACTTCCACGTCGAGCAAGTGTCGGTACACCCGGACGTCGCGCGACGCCGACTCGGCCACATGCTCCTTGAGCATCTGGCGGCCCACGCCAGGAGCGAAGGGTCACCCGCCCTGACCCTCACCACGTTCACCGAGGTCCCCTGGAACGCCCCCTACTACGCACGCTGCGGTTTTCACCCCATGGACGACGCCACGCTCACGCCTGGGCTGCGGAAGATCCGCGAGAACGAAGCAGCACACGGCCTGGACCGCTGGCCTCGGGTCTGCATGCGTCGGGACCTGTGACAGTCCGGTCGGGCATGACTCCCCCTTCCGTACCTTACGCACCCGTAGGTAACTACTTTCTGTGGGAGAGCAGCGTGCCTATCGTCGTCCAGCATGGGCATTGATGAACACATGCGGGCTGTGGTCGCCCGTGGTTATGGCGGCGTCGAAGTGCTGGAGCTGGTGACTGTTCCGCTGCCCGAGCCCGGTCCGGGGCAGGTGCGCGTTCGTGTCGAGGCCGCGACCGTCAATCCGGTCGACCTGGTCACCCGTTCCGGCGCGCTCGTTGAAGCCGGGTTGATGACGGCCCGCGAGTGCACGGGCATTGGATGGGATGTCGCGGGCATCGTCGACCAAGTCGGTGTGGGGGCTGGTGAGTTCGTACCGGGTCAGCGGGTGGTCGGCATGCGCGATCTGCTCGATGTCTCCGTGGGCGCGTACGCCGAGTACCTGGTCCTGGACGCCACGGCCGTCGCTCCCGCGCCACCCGGTGTCAGTGCCGCGGCCGCCGCGACGCTGCCCTTGAACGGTCTTACCGCCCTCCAGTCCCTTGATCTGCTCGACCTCGTCGCCGGCGATACCCTGCTGGTCACGGGGGCCGCCGGAGCCGTGGGCGGCTTCGCCGTCGAACTGGCGGTACGGCGCGGCCTGCGCGTCATCGCCCAGGCCGGGGCTGCCGATGAGGACTACGTTCGAGGCCTCGGCGCCGAGTGGGTCGTCGGCCGGGACACTTCCGATCTGGCGGGCGATGTCCGCCGCCTGGTGCCGGGCGGCGTCAGTGGCGCGTTGGACACGGCAGGGCTCGGAGTACGGGCGCTGGCCGCTGTCCGCACGAGGGGCGCGTACGTCACCGTGGTCGGCGGTTCCGCGCCGCTGCCGTTGCGCGGTATCCGCGTCCACCAGCAGTGGATCAGCGCCGACGGGGCCGCGCTTGCCGAACTCGCCGCCATGGATCTGACCTTGCGGGTGGCCGACGTGCTGCCGCTGGAGCGTGCCGCCGAGGCGCACGATCGCCTTGCTGCGGGCGGGATACGCGGCCGGTTGGTGCTGGCTCCGCGGGACGGTGCCTGAGCCGCATCGGCCAGTACCCCGGGCCACCACTGCCGACTCGGTTTCGGCTGGTGCGCTGGCTATGCTGCCAGGCGTGACCGGCGGTGTGACCCATGAGCCCCTCCTTCTTGACGCCGAAGGACTGGCTGCGGATCGCGAGTTGGAGGCCCGGTTCGCGGAATCGGCTCACCGGATACTCGCGGATCTGGTCGGCGGAGGTGCCGCCCTGGGCTGGGTCGAGCCACCGTCGCCGGATGAGGTGGCGGGCCTTCTCCGGCACGTCGTCTCCGCGGTGCGGGCCGGGGATGGGGCCCTGCGCGTTGCGTACCTCGACCGTCGGCTTGTGGGGTTCGGATACTGGCTCCGATACGGGCGACCCACCCATCGGCCGCATGCCGATCTGGAGAAGATCGCCGTGGCTGCTTCTGCCCAACGTCGTGGCATTGGTCGGTCGCTGACCACTGCACTGATCGATGACGCGCGGGCAGCAGGAATTGAGGTCCTCACCCTGGACGCCCGGGGCGACAACACCCATGCCCTGGCCCTCTACCGGTCGCTGGGCTTCGTCGAATACGGGCGTCTGCCCGACTTCGTCGCCGTCGGCGAACGCCGCTACGACAAGGTCTTCTACATGGTGGATTTCCGTCGGCAGGGCTGACCGTGCCTGGGGGTTGCGGTCAGCGAACCAGTTCAGCGGCAAGCAGGTCCATCAGCAGGCCGTCGTGCCAGGCCCCGTCCGCACCGCGTTCGTACTGGCGCATGATGCCCACTGGTTTGAGCCGACCTTCTCGTAGCAGCGGATGGCCGCGGCGTTGTCGGCCGCGGGGTCGATGACCAGACGGTGGTAGTGGAGATCGTCGACGAGATGGCATGCCAGTGTGCGGATCGCGTCGGTGCCGACGCCTCGGCCGTGCACCGCGGGGTCGAGGAAGAGGTCCATGCCCGCGTGGCGGTAATCGGGCTCGTCCTCGGAATGCCACTGGATCATGCCGACAATCCGCTCGCCTTCGAAGATCGTGAACGAGTTGGTGCCGGCATGCGCGAGATCGGCCCTGATCTCGGATTCCAGGTCCTCACTCCCCCGCCACCGGGCACGCACCTCAGGCGTGGCTCGAATCGCGGCCAGCGCGGGGACGTCCCGGAGCGTGGTGGGTCGCAGGCGTACGACAGCGCCGAGGAGTTCCGTCACGAGGGTTGATCCTAAAGGGGCAGTTCGCGTCATAGTGATCGATTCGTGTGCGTGGTTGCCCGGAGGGGCGTGGTCGCGAGGGCTGGGAGAGCAGCGACTGTCGACCACCGCGAACTGCACGACCTACGCGGCTGTCCTGTGGCGCGAACGCCGCCGTGGGGCAGCACGACCCACATCGTCTTTCCACCGTCAGGGGTGCGCTCGGCGAAAGTGCGGCCGCCGAGTGGCTCCGCGAAGAGACAGACGATGGCGAGACAGCGGCCGTGAGCGGCCTCCGCCTCGGCGGGCATCGCGGCGGGAAAATGCGGATCGCCGTCGTGCACACCGATGCAGATCACGCTGTCACTGAGGACCACTGTCACCTTGATGACGTCGGTAACAGCGGCCGCGTGGCGGACGACGTTGGTGCACGACTCGCTCAGCACATAGGCAGCCGCGTCGAATGCGTCGCAGTTCTCGGGAACCTTCGTGAGACAGGAAGGCGCCCACTGGGCGCTGCGGTCCGCACAGCCGGAGGACGTCGAGGCCGTAGCGGAGTTGCGGGCAACGGTGATGCGTCCGGACCTGGAGCGGCTGGGACGGTTCGACGAGCACCGGGTTCGGCAGCGGCCCCGGGATTCCTTCTCCCTCCAGTATTCGTGGATCGTAGAGGTTGATGGAGCCTTCGCAGGCTGCGTCACGTTGCGGCCGGCGGACCGCGGGCTGTGGCTGGAGCACTTCTATCTCAGCCCCTAACTCCAGGGCCAGGGCCTCGGATCGGCTGTCATGCGCACCGTGCTGAAACGGGCTGACGCCGACAACATGCCAGTCCGCCTGAACGTCCTCCAGGGCAGCCCCGCCCAACGGCTGTACGAACGCCATGGATTCACCGTCGAGGACCAGGACCCGATCGATGTCTTCATGGTGCGCCAACCGGGTGCCCGGTGCCCCAACACGTGACCTCGATGGCTTGCTGAAAGCCCGTCCGGCTCAGTCGCCGTCGGTGACCTGGTAGAGGAAGATGATGTGGGACTCGTTGTCCGGCATCGCGTTCACGTCGTCGGACGGGGCGTCGATTCGGAAGTAGAACTTCGGGGACTTGAGGCCGCCGAGTTCGCCGTTGTCCTGCATCTCGGCGAGTTGCTTGACGAAGGTGTTGGCGTCCGGCGTCTTCGTGCCCAGGTCGCTCGCGAGCTTGCCGCTCACGACGATCTTGAGGTGGCTGTCGTCCAGCAGTACGTCCGTCGCCGACCCTCTCGCGCTGGACGGCTTGAAGACGGCGCCCTCGTCGACGCACTCGAAGTAACCCAGCACCATCCCGATCACCGTGTTCGGGGCCTCGCCGCCGAAAGTGACGGACTCAATCGCGCCGTAGGGGCCCTGACCGCCGTTGTCACAGACCGAACCCTTGGGCGGGGTCTGTCGGTCCGCAAAGCGGTACGTGCTGTCCTGGCTGCCGGAATCGCCGGTCCCGGTCGCGCCGGAGTCCTGCGTGCCCTCGCCGCTCGAATCGGCGTCCGGTGTGCGCGCGGAGCCGGCGGACGGGCTGGTGCTGTCCTGGGTCTTGTCGTTGCCTTCCTGCTCGCAGGCCGTGGTGGTCAGAGCGGCTGCGGCAGCCAGTCCAAGGGCAAACAGCTTCATGGTCTTGCGGGTGGCGCGCATGTTCGGAGTCCCCTGTGGCTGAGCGCACGTGATCATGTGCGTGGTCGATGAGTCGAGGGAAAGTGTGGGGGCGGAGCCAGACGTTCCGCGCCAGCGGCACTGGCTTGTTACTGATCAGGAACAATGCCGTGGGCTGGGCGCCGTAGCCAGCCTGTCCACTCCGGGACGGCGGGTCAGTGGACACTCTGTGCTGCCTATTGCGCGGCAAGCAGCCGGCCCGTTGATACCCGGCTGATACAGGGCTGAGCTGCGGCGGATACGGCTCCGCCGGACGCAGCGGACATAATGCGAGCCGGAGTACAGGCCGCCGCGTACGACGTCGGCGGCGCACGCGATGAAGGAAGGTCGGGCCCAGTGGCTGACGGGGACACCCCGGCACCCGTGTCGATCCTGCTGGTCGAGGACGACGAGGTGATCCGCAGATCTGTCGGGTTGGCGCTGGAGCGCTACGGCTACCGCGTCGCCACCGCCGGGGACGGTCTGACCGGGCTGGAGATGTTCCGGGAGGGCGGCCACGATCTGCTGCTGCTCGACGTGATGCTGCCCGGCCTCGACGGTGTGGGGCTGTGCCGCCGGATCAGGGAGACCAGCATGGACCCGATCCTGATGATGTCCGCGCGCGGCGACGCCCTGGACATCGTGTCCGGTCTGGAGGCGGGCGCCGACGACTACGTGGTCAAGCCCGTCGACACGGCGGTGTTGGTGGCCCGTATCCGGTCCCTGCTGCGGCGGGCCGTCTACGCACCCGCCGTGGCCCCGGCGGCGGCACCGGAACGCCCGGAGCTCTCCGCGTCCAGCAGCCATCTCCGCTTCGGCGACCTTGTCATCGACACCGCCGGCCTGGAGGTGTCCGTGGCGGGGCGGCCCGTCGCCCTGGCGCCCACCGAGCTTCGGCTGCTGCTGGAGTTCGCCGCCAACCCCGGAATCGTCCTCGACCGGCAGACCCTGCTGCGCAATGTGTGGGACTACGGCTGGGACGGCGACAGCCGCGTGGTCGACCTGTGCGTGCAACGGCTGCGGAAGAAGATCGGTGCCGAGCGCATCGAGACGGTCCGCGGCTTCGGCTACAAGCTGCGGCGCTGACATGAACGTCCTGCGCGACCTCGGCAACTGGCGTTCGCTGCGGTGGAAGATCGCGCTGCTCGTCGCCGTGTGCTGCTGCGCCGTCGCCCTGGCGGTCGGGCGGCTGGTGCACACCTCCACTCTGGAACGGTCCATGAACGACGGGGGCGCCAAGGCCATCGGGGCGTTGTCACAGGCCCTGGACGACTACGAGCGCGACGGCAGACCGCCGCTCGGGCTCCAGCTGTCCCCCGGCGCCCTCCCCGACGAACTGCTGCAGCGGCTGCGGGACGGGCGGGGCGCCAGCGGCGCGTACGTCACCTGGTACGACGGCGACAGCCCCGGCGACCATCCGTCGATGTGGGCGGCGCGGACCTACCGCGGGGAGCCCGTCGCGATGGAGGTCGACATGACCAGCGACCTGCTCACCCGCCGCGCCCTGGACCGGCACATGTGGAAGTACTCCCTGATCGCGCTGGCCGTGGTGGTGCCGTTCGCGGCGCTCGCCGCCGAGCTGCCGAACCGCAGACTGCGGCGGGTGGCGCGTACCGCGCGCCGTATCGCGGCCGGTGACCTCACTGCCAGGACCGCTGCCGGTGCCCGCGGCGGTGACGAGATCGCCGACATCTCCACCACGGTCGACTCGATGGCCGACAGCCTGCACCAACGCCTGCTGACCGAGCAGCGCTTCACCGCGGACGTCGCGCACGAACTGCGCACCCCGCTGATGGGCCTGGTCACCGCCAGTGGACTGCTGCCGGAGGGCGAGGCCACCGAGCTGGTCCAGGACCGGGTGAAGGTGCTGCGGACGCTTGTCGAGGACCTGCTGGAGATCTCCCGGCTGGACGCGGGCGCGGAGCGGGCCGAGACGCGGCGCGTGCCGCTGGCCGAGGCGGTGGCCGAGTCGCTGGGCCGCACCGGGCTGGAGACGCCGCTCCGGACCGCGGACCCGGCGTCCGTGGAGACCGATCCCCGTCGCCTGGACCGTATCGTCACCAATCTCGTGGTCAACGCCCACCGGCACGGGCGGCGGCCTGTCGTGGTGACCGTGGCGGGTACGACGGTGACCGTACGCGACCACGGCCCCGGCTTCCCCGAGGATCTGCTCGCCGACGGCCCCCAGCGCTTTCGCACCGGGGCGCCGGAACGGGGCCGCGGCCACGGCCTGGGGCTGACCATCGCCCTCGGTCAGGCGCGGGTGATCGGTGCCACCCTGTCCTTCACCAACGCGCCGGACGGCGGCGCCGTCGCCACCCTGCGACTGCCGGCCGCCTGACACACCCCCCACCACGACCCGCCCGCCCACTGTTACCTGACGGATGCACAGCCGAGCGGCGGCGAAGACTCGGCCATCGCTGTCCGGAGACCGGGCCCGCCCACAGTGACCGGTGTGCGCGAACGCCGCGCACCGTGCTCTGTGGAGGTACCGCTCATGCCCCCGACGTCCGTCCCGCCTCGGCTGCTCAGGCGCCGCCCTCTGTTCGCCGCGACCGGCACCCTGACCCTGGTACTGTCCGTCCTCGCCGTTCTCGCCGGGCTGTTCGAGGACGGGGACACACGGCGCAGTACCCGGGCCCCGGACGCGGGAGAGCCGTGGGACGCCGGACTGCCGTGGCCGCGCGAAGGGCAGGCCGCCGTGCACGTCGACGGCGTCGGCGGCCTGGGCTCGCACGGCTCGCAGACGCCGGTACCGATCGCCAGCGTGACCAAGGTGATGACGGCGTACGTGATCCTGCGCGACCACCCGCTGCGCGAGGGCGAGTCCGGTCCCCGGATCACCGTCGACCAACAGGCCGCGGACGAGTCCGTCTCCGGTGTGGAGTCCACCGTCCCCCTGGAACGCGGGCAGCGGCTGAGCCAACGGCAGCTGCTGGAACTGACGTTGATCCCGTCGGGCAACAACGCCGCCCGGTTGCTGGCCCGTTGGAACGCGGGCTCGGAGGAGGCGTTCGTGACGAAGATGAACCGGACGGCCGACGCCCTCGGCATGCGCCGGACCACCTACACCGGGGCCAGCGGTCTGGAGCCCACGACCAAGAGCACCGCGGCCGACCAGTTGAAACTGGCCCGACAGGCGATGCGCGACGAGGTCTTCAGGTCCGTCGTCGCCCAGCGTGACACGTCCGTTCCGGGATCGTCCCGCGCTCTTCCCAACACCAACGCGCTCCTCGACGCGCCCGGCGTGGTCGGGATCAAGACCGGCTCCAGCACTCCTGCGGGCGGCGCGCTGATGTGGGCGGTTCAGGTGCCCGACCGGACCGGACGACAGCACCTCGCCGTCGGGGTCGTCCTGCACCAACGCGCCGACACCAGTCCCCAGGAAGGCCTCTCGGCCGTGTTCGACAGCAGCCGCGCGCTCGTCGAGGCACTCCGGCACCGGATGTCCACGATCGACCCGGCGCAGGCGGCCGACACCGTCTCCCCGACCCGGTGAGCCGGAACATGACCACCGTGCTCGACTCCCCCACCGCCCCGCATCGGCCCGATCGACCGCGCCCGACGGGACGGTACGACGGTGTTTGGCGCAGGGGACGGATCATCGCCCTGCTCGCGGTCTCGGTCGCCGTCGTGATGCTGGGCCACTCCGTGCTCCCCGACCGGCCCGGTCATCTCGCGAGTCTTGTCCAGACGTTCCTGCCCTGGACCGGCCTCGCCGTGCCCTTGCTGCTGGTGTGCGCGGTGATCCGGCGTTCGGCCACGGCCGCCGTGGCCGTGCTGGTCCCCGCGATCGCCTGGTGCGCCCTCTTCGGCGGGCGCTGGGTCGACAAACGCGCCGCGGGTGGTGACTTGACGGTGGTGACGCACAACGTCAACGAACACAACCCGCACCCGGCCCGCACCGCCCGCGCCCTGGCCGACTCCGGTGCCGCGCTGGTGGCCCTGGAGGAACTGGGAGACAACACGCCGGTCTACGAGCGGGCCCTGGCATCCGCATATCCGTACCAGGAGGTGCGCGGCACGGTCGGTCTGTGGAGCAGGTATCCGCTCGCCGATGTCCGTACGGTCGACATCGCGCCGTGGCCCCGCGCCCTGCGTGCCACGGTCCGCACTCCCGAGGGCCCCATAGCGGTCTACGTCGCCCACCTCGCGTCCGTCCGGCTCAGCGCCACTACGGGTTTCGGCACGGACGCGCGCAACGCCGCGGCTCGCCGCCTCGCCGCGGCCATGGACGCCGAACCGCTCCCCCGGACACTGCTCCTGGGCGATCTCAACGGCACCACGGACGACGACGCCCTGTCCGTCCTGACCTCACGGCTACGCTCGGCCCAGGACGCGGCCGGTGCCGGCTTCGGTCTGAGCTGGCCGGCCTCCTTTCCGCTGGCCCGGATCGACCACATCCTCGTGCGCGGGGTGGAACCGCGATCGGCCTGGACGTTGCCGGCAACGAGCAGCGACCACCTGCCGGTGGCCGCGTCCCTGGACCTGGGGACCGGGCCGTAGGCGACGTGTTCGCGAGGGCGTGCCGACTCTACGGAGTCGGCATCCCGCACACGACCCGTCCCGCACCGACTCCCGCCCAAACCGTTGACAACGATGTCAGGCGCATGATCTAGTCCGCTCTCAGCCAGCCAGGTTCAACTGCCCGCGTGCGGTCACGGGTGACGCTCAGCACCCGTCTCCCGGGCCGCCGCGCCGGACAGTTGAGGAACAGGAGGCCCGCTTCCATGCACAGAGCCCTGCACCGACTTCGCAACCGCGTATCGACCGTGCTCGCCGCCATCGTCGTCGCCGGCGGTGTGATCAGCCCGGCATCGGCCGCCGCCCAGGAGGCCCCGGCGGCCGACGGTCAACTGACCTCCCTGGTCAACCCGTTCATCGGGACGCAGAACTTCGGCAACACCTTCCCCGGTGCGAGTGCCCCCTTCGGCATGGTTCAGGTCAGTCCCGACACCGGTGGCCAGGGCGGTTACGACTACCAGCAGGACAAGATCCACGGCTTCAGCCAGACCCACCTGTCCGGCGTCGGCTGCTCCGTCATGGGCGAGCTGCCGATCATGCCGACGACCGGAGCCGTCGACAGCGTCGACCCGGCCGACTACCGGTCCACGTACTCGCACGACGACGAGGACGCCGAACCCGGCTACTACCGCGTCGGGTTGAAGACCTACGGCATCGACGCCGAGCTGACCGCCACGCCCCGCACCGGCTGGCAGCGCTACACCTTCCCCTCGACCGGCCGCGCCAACGTCCTGTTCAACACGGGCAAGGCGAACCAGAGGGTCTACGAGTCCGAGGTGCATGTCGTCGGTGACCGCACCGTCGAAGGACGGGTGGAGGCGGGCAACTTCTGTGCGGGCAAGGACCGGCACACCGTCTACTTCACGGCGACCTTCGACCGGCCGTTCGCCTCGCACGGCACCTGGCGCGGCAGCACTCCCTCCCCCGGCGAGCGCGACGCGGCCGGTGAGGGCGGCAACGGCGCCTGGGTGACCTTCGATACCGCCGACGACCGCGATGTCGTGGTGAAGGTGGGCCTGTCCTACACGGGTGTCGAAGGCGCACGCAAGAATCTGAAGGCCGAGACCGGCGACTCCTACGACTTCGACGCCACGCGCGCGGCTCTGTATGCCTCGTGGGAGCGCCAGTTGGGCGCCGTCAAGGTCGATGGTGGGCCGCTGGAGCGTCGGCGGGCGTTCTACACGGCGCTCTATCACGCCCAGTTGCACCCGAACCTCGCCGGGGACGTGGACGGCCGGTACGCGGGGTTCGACGGCAAGACGCATGTGGCGTCGGGCTTCACGCCGTATCAGAACCTGTCACTGTGGGACACCCACCGGCCGCAGAACCAGCTGTTGCAGATGCTTCAGCCCCAAGTCGCCCGTGATGTCGCTCTGTCGGTCGTCGCGATCGGACGGGACGGCGGCTGGCTGCCGCGCTGGTCGCTCGCCAACAGCGAGACCAACATCATGACCGGCGACCCGGTCACGCCCTTCCTGGTCGAGGCGTGGTCCAAGGGGCTGCTCGCGGGGCACGAGAAGGAGGCGTACGCGCTGCTGCGGAAGAACGCCCTGAGCGCGCCGCCGGCCGACTCGCCGTACAACGGGCGGGCGGGAGTGGACGCTTACGCCGAGCGCGGCTACATCCCCAGCGGGCTCGACGTGGGCAAGGACTGTGCCGACAAGGGCGGCGACAACGACTGCCGGCACCCCGCTTCGGCGACCCTGGAGTACGCGGCGGCGGACGCGTCGCTGGCGTTGATGGCCAAGGGGCTGGGGCACTCCGCGGATGCCCGGCTGTTCGCGGCGCGTGGGCAGTGGTACCGCAACCTGTGGGACTCCAACATCAAGCAGTTCCGGCCGCGTACGGTCGACGGCACCTGGCTCACGCCGTACGACCCTGTCGAGGCGAGCCATCAGTTCCATGAGGGCGGGGCGTACCAGTACCAGTGGCTGGTGCCCCAGGACCCGGCGGGGCTGGTCGATCTGATGGGCGGCAGGCGGCAGACCGAGAAGCGGCTGGACGCCTTCTTCGCCTACGACAAGCTCCTCGCCGACCCGGCCAAGGCCGCGCGGGAGGACTGGATTTCGGCGCCGTACGACTACTACGGCAAGGCCACGTACAACCCGAACAACGAGCCCGATCTGCACGCCCCGTACATGTACCTGTGGGCCGGGGCGCCCGCGAAGACAGCCACCGTGGTCCGGGCCGCGATGACCCTCTTCACCGACGGACCCGACGGTATGACGGGCAATGACGACCTGGGCACCATGTCGGCCTGGTACGTCTTCTCCTCCCTGGGCCTGTACCCGACGACGAACGGCGGTGACTTCCTCGCCGTGTCCAGTCCGCAGTTCCCCTCGGCGGTCATCCGCATCGGCGCCTACGGCAAGCAGCAGGGCGGCACACTGACCGTCAAGGCGCCGGGTGCGAGCGACACGCGGCGCTATGTGCGGCGGGCCGAGTTCGGCGGGAAGAACCTCAAGGCCACCTGGCTGGACTGGGACGCGGTCGCCAAGGGCGGGCGTCTCGACTTCGAGATGGCCGAGAAGCCGTCGGCGTGGGGCACCGGCAAAGGCGCCGAGCCGCCGTCCGTGAACCGTGCGGCGGCCGATTCCCGTCGCCACCTCGATGCCTCGCTGCGCACCTCGTCCGATGTTGTGCCGGTCGCGGACAGCCCGCAGAGCGTGCGTCTGCAGATGGACGTCCTGGGGCAGTCACCTGGCTCGCTGCGGGTGGACATCACCGCGAAGACTCCCAGCGGCTGGAGCGCGAAGACCCCCGGTTCGTTCTCGCTCAAGTCCGGTCGGCTTCCTCTGCAGCGGACCGTGGCGGTGGACGTGAACGTCCCGGCCGGCACCGAGCCGGGCTCGTACACCGTGAGGATCACCGCGCGGGCCAAGGGCGTGAAGCCCGTGGAACGCGTCGCCACCATCGAGGTCCGCGCGGCGGCCCGCTGCGCGGAGGATGCGGGTGAGCAGTGTGCCTTCGGCCTCGGCAGGGAGCTCAACCACGACGGCACCGCGACCGTCGCGGCGCCCGACGAAGGCGACTTCGACGGGGCGGGGTGGAGCTTCGACGCGGAACTGCTGCCCGCGGCAGGGCCGGTGAAGTGGGACGGCGTCACCTACGAGGCCCCCGACCCGCGGGGCACGGCCCCGAACTTCGTCGAGGCCCGCGGTCAGTCCCTGCTGCTCCCGGCCGGGAAGTACCGGGCGCTGCGGCTGGTCGCCGTGGCACACCACGGGCCCGCGGCAGCGGCCCTCACCGTCCGCTACACCGACGGGACCACCAGCGAAGTGCTGGTAACCGTCGGCGACTGGGCCGGGTCGGCTCCTCAAGGCAGCGCGGTGGTGCTGGAGATGCCGCACCGGATCAAGCGGGGGCAGGGTGTGGACGGGCCGCCCGTGCGGCTGTTCGGTGCCTCGGCCGGGCTTGACGCGTCGAAGACGGTGCGGTCTGTCGGGCTGCCGAATGATCCTCGGGTGCAGGTGTACGCCATCACCCTCACGTAAGGTCCCGCGGCGCACATGACATGGGGCGGTGGCGCGGGGCGACGGTCCTCGCGGCGCCGCCCCGTGTCATGACGTTGTGGTGCCGGCGTCGGTCAACGGCTTCGGGGGGTAGGCGCGCAGGACGAGGGAGGTGGTGACGGGGCCGTAGCGGGCGAGCGCGTCGACTACCTCTTCGAGTCGTTCCGCCTGCGGGCAGTGGACGTCGAAGATGAGGCAGTCCTCCCCGGTGACTCGGAGCGTGGAGGTGATCTCAGGGGTTCGTGAGGCGAGGTCCAGGGCGCGTTGGAGCTGGGCGTGGGTGGTGCGCAGTCGGATGACCGCGTGGATGTTCAGGCCGAGGGCGGTAGGGTCGACGACGGCTCGGTAGCCGGTGATGACGCCGTTCCTCTCCAGCCGTTGGATGCGCGCGCTGGCGGCGGGCTGCGAGAGTCCGACGCGTCGGCCTATTTCCGCGCCGGTCAGCCGACCGTCCGTCTGGAGCAGGGTGAGGATGGCTCGGTCTGTCCGGTCGAGTGATTCCATCGTTGTCCGCACCACTTTCTTTGAGATCACTTGCCTCGCCGCTGGCGTCCAGATGCATCCAACAGAATCTGGGTCATGTGCTCCCAGGATCGCAGGGGGCGGCGAGTGAAATGGTGGTGGGCTGTGGTCGCGTACGTCATCGTCCCGGGGATCGACGGATCGGACGGGGAGCACTGGCAGACCTTGTGGGAACGCCAGTGGGGCGCCTCAGCGGTGAGGATCGCCCCGGCCTCGTGGTCCGCGCCCGAGCTGGATGACTGGGTCCGCGCTGTTCAGGGGGCGTACGTAGAGGCTTCCCGGCGGGACAGCCGTGTGGTGCTGGTGGCTCACAGTCTGGGGTGTTGGGCCGCGGCGGAGTGGCTGGCCAGGGAAACATACGGCCGGGTCGGCGGTGCGTTCCTGGTGGCGCCGCCCGACCCGCAGGGGCCGGCCTTTCCACGTCGGACGGCCTCGACGTTCATGGGTGTGTCAGCACGGCCGTTGCCGTGCCCGGCGCTGGTGGTGGGCAGCGCCGACGATCCGTACTGCGCTCCCGAGGTGGCCGAGGGCTTCGCTGAGCGGTGGGATGCGCGATGGCACCTCGTGGGCGCGTACGGACATATCAACTCCGCGAGTGGGCTGGGCTCGTGGCGGGAGGGTCGGGAGCTCTTGGACTCACTGACTCCTCGGGAACCTTCCCGCTGAGGCCAGGTCTCCTGGTACGTCACGTGCCGGGGAGGATACGGCGCGTCTCGTAGGCCCACATCGCGATCTCGACCCGGTTGCGGGCGCCGAGTTTGGCCATCAGGGAGGCCAGATGCGTCTTCACCGTGCTGAGGCTGATGTGCAGTGCGTCGGCGATCTCGGTGTTGGTCAGCCCGCGGGCCACGGCGAGGAGCACCTCCTCCTCGCGGGCGGTGACCGGGGAGACCGGCTGGGCCACGGGTCGGCCGCCGGGCAGGCCCGCGAAGGCCTGGAGCAGACGGACGGTGACGCTGGGCGCGATGAGCGCCTCCCCGTCGGACGCCGACCGTACGGCTTGCGCCAGTAGGTCCGGGCCCGTGTCCTTGAGCAGGAATCCGCGGGCGCCGGCGCGCAGGGAGCCGTAGACGTACTCGTCCAGGTCGAACGTAGTAATGACGACCACGGCCAGCGGGTCGGCGACGCCCGGGCCTGCGAGCAGCCGGGTCGCTTCGAGCCCGTCGAGTTCGGGCATGCGGATGTCGAACAGGCAGACGTCGGGGCGCAGTTCACGGGCCAGGCGTACCGCTTCCCGCCCGTCGGCCGCTTCGCCGACCACCTCGATTCCGGGCTGGGCGTTCAGCATGATCCGCAACCCGGTGCGGATGATCGCCTGGTCGTCAGCGACGAGGACGCGAATAGGCACCGCGCTCGCTCCTCGCTGTCGGCAGCTCCGCTTCGACTTGCCACCCCCGGTCGGTACCCGGACCGGCTCGTAGCGAGCCGCCGAGGAGGGCCGCGCGCTCGCGCAGTCCGGCGAGTCCGTATCCGTCGCGAACTCGGCCGGTGCGTTGGCCGTTGTCGCGGACACTGACCCGTACGGTGTGGTGTTCCGCGGTGACCCGGACGCCGACCTCGGTCGCGCCGACCGCATGGCGCATCGCGTTGGTCACCGACTCCTGCACGATGCGGTAGACGGCCGCGTCCACGGCCGGGGGCAGCGAGGCCAGCTCGCCGTCGAGCCGCAGGTCGACCTTGAGGCGATCGCCCGGCGCGCGCACCAGGCGCTCCAGATCCGCGACGCCTGCGGGCGGTGCCAGCTCGGCGCCCACCCCGCGGTCGCGCAGCGCGGCGACCATGGCTCGCATTTCCTCCAGCGTGCGCGCCCCTTCCTCCTCGACGCCCTCCAACGCCTCGACGGCGGCGTCCGGGTCGGTGGCGGCGAGCACCCGGCCCGCCTGGGCACGGATCACGATGGCCGACACGTGGTGGGCCACCGTGTCGTGCAGTTCCCGGGCGAGCTGCTCACGCTCGCGGGAGCGCACCTGGTCCATTTGCCGCTCGCGAGCGGTCCCCCAGAACCGTACGGCCGCCCCGATCATGCCGGGCAGCAACAGGAAGACCAAGCCCACGATCTGTTCGGCGGGCGGGGTGTCGTCCATGACGGCGCACAGCGCGAAGGCCGCCAGGACCGCGGCGGCGCCCAGCACGATGTCCCGTCCCGACCCCCACCGGGGCAACGCGTACACCAGGACGAGCACCACCGCGCTGGTGTCCAGGCCGACGGGCTCGCCCCTCGCGGCCACCAGCGAGGCCAGCTGGAGCAGGACCACCGAGCCGAAGGCCAGCGCGACCATCGCCAGCGGGCGGGTCCGGCGCCACAGGAGCAGCAGGCACAGCCCTACGGCGAACACCGCCGCCACCGGCCGCCACACCACGTCCTCGCGCAGGCCGGCCTCCAGCGCCACAGCGGCAAGGCAGACGGCGAGCAGAGCCCAGTCCCGCCACACCCGGGCGGGCGCGTCGGGCGGCCGGGGCTCGGTCCACAGGGTTCGCAGGTCGTCTCGCAGCACGGCTCCAGGGTCCGGCATCGCGCGCTGCCGCGCATCGGCCGAAAGGACGGGACATCACTCCGCCCCGGGGCCGACGGAATCGCGGCCCACGGGCCGATCCCGCAGAGCGCCGTGGCGAGGAGCCTCGGCATCGGCGGCCGTACAAGGACGGCCACCGAGGTGGTTGGAGGACCCGATGCTCTCGAAAGCCCTGTTGCGCGTGGGCGCAAGCGCCGCCCGCCATCCCTGGCGGGTGATCGCGGCATGGCTGATCGCCGTCACTCTTGCCGTCCTCGCCGCGATCGCCTTCGGCGGGCGTACCGCGGACTCGATGACCGCTCCGGGGCTGGACTCCCAACGGGCCGCGGAACTGATCGAGCAGGCCGGTACCGGGCAGGAGGGGATGACGGCCCAAGTGGTCGTCACTCCCCTCGACGAGGGTGCGACGTTCGTCGACGACGGCGGTGCGCGCACCGCTCTCACGCGGTTGCAGACCGAGGTGGAGCGGCTGCCGCACGTGCTCAGCACGAGCGACCCGGCAGGGGCGCTGGACGCGGGCGGGGGCGCTGCCGTGCGCGACGGCCTGGTGTCGGCCGACGGGCGGATCGCGGTCGTCCGGGTGCAGTACCCCGACCAGAGCCGACTGTCGGCCGATGACCTCGACGCCCTGGTCGCGCTCGGCGACCGGCTGCGCGCCGAGCTGCCCCTGCGTATCGAGATGGGCGGGGACCTCTTCTACGCCTTCTCCGACCCCGACGGTGGCGTGAGTGAGCTGATCGGCCTCCTCGCGGCGGCCGCGATCCTGTTCCTGGCGTTCGGTTCGCTCGTCGCCGCCGCGCTGCCGATCGGGATGGCGGTCTTCGGCCTGACGGTCGGGGTGGCCACCATGACGGTACTGGCGGGGGTCACGGACGTCCCGACTTTCGCGCCGGTGCTGGGCAGCATGGTCGGGCTCGGGGTGGGCATCGACTACGCGCTGTTCGTGCTGGCCAGGCACCGGGAGTACCTCGCGCGCGGGGACGAACCGCACGAAGCGGCCGGGCGCGCGGTGGCCACGGCGGGGCGGCCGGTGGTCTTCGCCGGTGGCACGGTCGTCGTGTCGATCCTCGGCCTGGCGGTCGCGAACGTGCCGTTCATGACGGTGGGCGGGATCGCCGTCTCGATCGTCGTACTGATCATGGTCGTCGCGTCGGTGACGCTGCTGCCGGCGTTCCTCGGAGCGGCCGGCCCGCGTCTGGGGCGGGTCGGCCGGATCGGCCGGGCTCTTCGGGGAAGGCGGCGGGGTGGGGCGCCGGATGCCGTCCCCGCCGCCGGGTGGCGTCGCTGGATCGCGCACGTCAACCGGCACCCGGTGCCCTACGCGGTCGGCGCGGCGGGGCTGCTGCTGGCCGCGGCGCTGCCCGTACTCGGCCTGCGTGTCGGCCTGCCCGACGACGGCTCGATGCCCCAAAGCCGTACCGAGCGCCGGGCCTACGACCTTGTCGCCGAGGGGTTCGGCCCTGGCACCAACGGTCCCCTCGTCATCGCCGTGGACCCCAACGGTGACCCGGGAGTGCTGGACCGACTCGCCGGGTCGGTCGCGGCGGATCCGGGCATCGCGTCCGTCGCGCCGACGCGCATCGACCGGGCCACCGGCATCGCGACGCTGGTGGTGTTCCCGACCACCAGCCCGCAGGACAAGGCCACGGCCGACACCATTGCCCGGCTGCGCACCGACGTGCTGCCCACGGCGATCGGGCACGGGCCGGCCAGGGCCCATGTGGGCGGCGCCGCCGCGAGCCTGTCCGATGTGGGCCAACGCACCAGCGAACGCCTGCCGCTGCTCGTCGCCACCGTGCTGGCGATGTCGTTCCTGCTGCTGATGCTGGTGTTCCGGTCGGTCGTCGTACCGCTCAAGGCCGTACTGCTGAACGTGCTGAGCATCGGCGCGGCCTACGGCGTCATGGTCGCCGTCTTCCAGTGGGGCTGGGGAGGCGCGCTCATCGGGCTGGAAGCGACGGTTCCGATCGTGTCGTTCATCCCGATGTTCCTCTTCGCCATCCTGTTCGGCCTGTCGATGGACTACGAGGTGTTCCTCCTCTCCCGCGTACGCGAGGAGTACCTGCGCACCGGCGACAACGGCAGGGCGATCGTCGAGGGCGTTTCGCGCACTGCCCGGATCATCACCTCGGCGGCCCTCATCATGGTGGCGGTGTTCCTGTCCTTCGCCGTGGCCGAGGACCCCTCCACCAAGATGTTCGGGCTCGGCCTGGCCACCGCGATCTTCATCGACGCCACGGTCGTACGCATGGTGCTGGTACCGGCGACCATGACACTCCTCGGCCGGGCCAACTGGTGGCTGCCGAAGTGGCTGGACCGGTTGCTGCCCCGCGGCCCGGTCGGCGGCGACGACACCGACGCGGAATCCGTGGGCGAGGCACCGCGTCCACGGCTGGTGGACCGTTGACGCCCCTGGTGAGGTGAGGTGCCTGATCCACGTCATTGAGACACGTGCCGACCACCCGTCGCGGCGACGATCCGCAGGTTCCAGCGGCCGGATCTGCTCGTGAGCTGGAAGAAGGACAGGGGCGGGACGTCGATGCGCCAGAACGACGGCTCCGGTGCGCCGATGGCGTGGAGCAGGGCCGCGCGTGCCACGTCCTGTTCGACAATGGCCAGGGCCCGTCCCGTGTCGTCGGGCAGGCTGTCCAGCCAGGCGGCGGTTCGGCGGCACAGTTGAGCCACCGACTCGCCGCCGTGCGGGGCGGCTTCGGGGTCCGACATCCAACTGGCCAGTCCGACAGCGTCGTTGGTGGCGACCTCGTCCGGGGTCAGGCCCTGCCAGCTGCCCATGTCCATACCTCGCAGGGCCGGTTCGACCGTGACGGCGTCCTCGCGAGCGACGATCTCCGCGGTCTGTCGGCATCGTCGGGAAGGCGCCGAGAGTACGGCGTCGGCTGCAGGCAGGAGTCCGGCGACTCTTCGTGCCTGCTCCAGGGCTTTCGCGTCCAGCTGAGTGTCTCCGCCGAACCTCGGGTCGCGCTCTGTAGGAGCCGCGGCGCACAGCAGCGTGAGCCGGATCGTCATGGTGGGCCTTTCCGCGGGGTCGGTTCGTCGTAGGTGGCGTACGCCATGTTGGCCGAAGTCCTTCTTGCCTCTACCATCTGGGGCGACAAGGACGACAGCGCCACGGAAGTCCGGTGAAAGCCCGGCACGGTCGCGCCACTGTGTGCCACACCCGCCCACCAGGCGGGGATGGTGAGTCAGACCCAACGCTGTCGTCGAGTGCTCCACACGATGCGGGACGCGTAGTTCCCGAGGAGGTCTCGCCATGGCGCAGTCCACTGCCGCCCCCACCCCCACCACCCAGACCCTCACGCCGCTGCCGCTGCGGACGATCGCCCCCTGGGCCGTCTTCTTCGGCGTCCTGATGCTGGTCCTGCTCTACTTCGTCGGCGCCGAGCAGGGCGCGACCGCCCTGGTCTCCGGCGAGGGCGTGCACGAGTGGGTGCACGACGCCCGCCACCTCCTCGGCTTCCCCTGCCACTGACGGAGCCTCCCCTACATGAACTCCGTCACCGTACGCACCCTTCTGGTGCGCGGCATGCTCGCCGGCCTCGGCGCCGGCGTGCTCGCCTTCGTCTTCGCCTACCTGGTCGGAGAAGGGCCCGTCGACGCGGCCATCGCGTTCGAGGAGTCCAACTCCCATGAGCACGGCGGCGAGGAGCTCGTCAGCCGTACCGTGCAGTCGACCGCCGGTCTCGCCACCGGCGTACTCGTCTTCGGCGTCGCCATCGGCGGCATAGCGGCACTCGCGTTCTGCTTCGCGCTGGGTCGTGTCGGCCGTATCGGGGCGCGGGCCACGGCTTCGTTCACCGCGCTCGCCGGGTTCCTGCTCCTGTACCTGATCCCGACCCTGAAGTACCCCGCGAACCCGCCCGCCGTCGGCAACCCCGACACCATCGGGGAACGCACCATCCTGTTCGTGGGCATGATCGTCCTCAGCGTCCTGCTGGGCATCGCCGCGGTTCTGCTGGGGCGCAGACTCGCCCCTGGTTGGGGCAACTGGAACGCCTCCATCACCGCCGGGGTCGCCTTCGTGGCGGTCATGGCGGTGACGATGGCTGTCCTGCCGTCGGGCGACAACACGCCCAAGGGCTTCCCGGCGAACGACCTTTGGGAGTTCCGGATCGCCTCCATCGGCACGCAGGCGGTGCTGTGGGCCGCCTTCGGGCTGCTGTTCGGCTACTTGGCCGAGCGGGTGCTTGAGCCGAGGGTGACGCGGGGGAAGGTCTCCGCGCTGGCGGCCTGAGCGAGCAGCCGTCCGGCGGGGCTACCGGGGGCGCGCCCGGGGGCCCCGCCGTTGCTGTACCCATTGCTCGGTCTTCTGCGGTGCTATGCACTCAACCGTTGCTGTCAGCTACTGCCGTCACGCCACACAGAAGTCCCACCAGAAGCGCCTGACGGTGCCTCAATTTGCAACCATTGCCCAACATAGTTGCCTCGGCACGATTAGCGAGGCTTCACCACTCCATCCCGGGGGACAGGAACACCACGTCCGGCAGGAGCTCCCCGCGATTGGGCGTCAGGGGCCAGTCCGGCATGGCCTCTCAGGACGAACGCGACCGATCCACCTTCAGCACCGCCTTCATCTGCTCTGCAAAGCAAGTCGCAGCACCGGTCCGGCGCACAAATCGAGTCGCGGGAACACTGCGGCGTACAATTCTATCAGGAATTACAAACCGCTCCAAATTTCGACTATGGGTGCTCCACCGGCCTCGTCAACCTTCAGGGAGTACCCCCCATCGGCCACCCTGATGCTCGGCCAGGAATACGGCGTTCTCTGATCGGAGGGGTCGCCGCCACAATTGTGGACGAGGATCAGCATGGCCTCACCAGTACATAGCACGCGCGTATGCGGCACCGTTCTACCTGTACTTCTCTCTTGCGTTCCGCTGGCGTCCATGGCTGTGCGGAAAGATCCGCAGTTTCTTACGCGCGGCCAACTGACATCACAATTTCTAGTCCAGGTAGTCCACATAAATCAGTCAGGAAGCATCATGAATCTCTCCGATTTCCGCGCGGCGATAGGACACACCAAACCGCCGCCACGTGATCGCTGACCGTGCAGGCGCCAGCCTTTTGTTCACGCAAAGCAGCATGCAACAGCACGTCCGACGGCGGAGGTGTGGATAGATTCCACGAGATATCCCCGGTATCACACCAGACGATATAGTGTGACCCAGATATTCCAGCGCTCACTCGGTGTGAGTTGAGCCACCTGCACATCTACTGGACCTGCCGGTCGAGGTACGCGCAGCAGCCGACGGGGAGGAACCTCCTTCCCTGGCCACACGGCGTCGAAGACAACTAGATCGCTTCCTGTGTCCCACTGCGTGATCGTTTCCCAACGCAGGGTGGGTAGAGCGTCGACAACGGTCTTAATCTCATTTACGTCCGAGGTTTTCGCCATCCGCTGCACGAACAAATCCAGGCTTGGCACGTAAGTCAGCGGTCCCTTTCCGCCCGCCAATACCAAAGCCTGCACCCCGGCGATGGAGTAAGTGCCAACGATGCCATCAGTTTGACCCGCCTGCCAGTAGTCAGTGGACTCTTCCGGGTCATCCTCGTCATCCTCAACCCCCCCTTGCCACAACTCCCGCACGGACTCCGGAAGACACACATAGAGCCCTCCCAGGGAATCAATCCACACCGTCTGGGCTGTCATTGAAGTGATCACTTCCTCTACGCGCCCGGAGCCCACAGCCCAGACGACCGTTGGGACCAGCTAGTGCCAGCGTTCAGCAGGTTCCTCGGCACAATCAGCCCAGACGGCCTCCGCCTGTATCCCTGAGGGTTCCTCCCAGTGAGCAGTTTAATGGCCACATTACCCTGACCTCTCATGCAGGTCTCGCAATGCGGATAGAGCATCTGCGGCGTTCCCTCAAGCACCAGCGACGTAATCGGCTGATGATCCGGGGTCCAGTGGCCAGATACCCTTGGGTTCGTCGCACCGCACGAGTAACAACCGAGGCGAGCACCTACGTCTTGAATCTGAGCGGTTTCCGCCGCTGACATCTCACCGAATTCCGAGACTTCCACGCCCTCCCGAGCATTTGGCCCGGGGAAGAGGAGGTCGCACTGCGCCGGACTGCTGTTGTGAACGAGTACAGGTGCGGCTCCGGCCAACACATAGTACGTATGCAAGTCACTGACAGTCAGGTTGTGAACCGTCGCCTCCTGCGCGGTCCACCGTTCCACCGCCGTGATCTGCACGCGTACGCCGGCGCTGGTGCGCAGCCAAAATCCGGACTTCAGGTCCGTGGCGTCGATCCACTCTCCGAGCTCGGGGACCCAGAACGGGTGACCGTCGGTCGCCGTGACCGAGGCGGACTTGCTCCCCTTCTCGCCATCGACATCGTGGTGACCTTGACGAGGTTCTTCAGACCCTGGCCCTTGATCTCGGCCGTGACCTTCTCGACCTTCGTCTTCCCGGTCTCCGGATCCGTGGCTAAGGGCTGTCCTGCAAATGCTGGCTGGGTTGCGCTCTGGTGAGGGCCGGGATACCCGCGAGCCTCCGACACGGCCGATGTGGCAGCCTGCTGACATGCCATGGGAGCTGCGAGAACATGCAGGCCGCCACTACGCCGTCCTGTTCCACTACGCGTTGCCTGACGATGCCTGGGCCGTGGAGCTGAGCGAGGCTGTGCCTGCGCCGGCCACGGGTGCCGAGAACCCCAACGCCGCGGTGACCCACTTGCCCGGCGCTGCCTTCCTGGTAGCGCTTGTTCCAGACGAGGACCCGAATCTGCAGCCGACCGTTCGCGTCTACAGCCCTGACGAGCGTGTTGTCCCCTACGAGGTCATGCGCTGGTTCATGGAGCAGGTGGCCGACCAGGTAGAACGCTGCCGCATCGCGTTCGAGCAGGGGGAACCTGAAGCAGTGGAATGATCACGCAGTGACTGGTGTGATCACGGTGTCGGAGCCGTCCTGGATAGCCCCGTTCACCGGGCTCAGCCCGCGGCAGTTCGGGAAGCTGGTGACGGTGCTGCGGCGCGAGGGGGCGGACGCGGTCCGCAGGGGCCGGCTGTGGAGTCTTCCGCTGGAGGACCGGGCCCTGCTGGTCGCGGCCTACTGGCGAACGAACCTCACGATGCGGCAGCTCGCCCCACTGTTCGGGGTGTCCAAGTCGGCGGCCGACCGGATCATCGACCACCTCGGGCCGATGCTCGCCCTCCAGCCCCGCAAACGATTCGCGAAGAACACCGTGCTCATCGTGGACGGAACCCTCGTCCCCACCCGCGACCACACCATCGCCGAGCGGTCGAAGAACTACAGGTACTCCACCAACCACCAGGTCGTCATCGACGCCTACACCCGCCTGGTCGTCGTGGTCGGTCGGCCGCTCGCCGGGAACCGCAACGGCTGCAAGGCATGGGTGGAATCCGGTGCCAAGGCCGCCGTCGGCAAGACCACCACGATCACCCGACGGCGGCTACCCGGGCACCGGACTCGTCATCCCGCACCGCCGCAAGCACGGCCAGACCGAACTGCCGGCCTGGAAAGAGGAACACAACAAGTCCCACAAGCAGGTCCGAGCCCGCGTCGAGCACGCCTTCGCCCGCATGAAGGCGTGGAAGATTCTCCGCGACTGCCGCCTCAAAGGCGCCGGCGTCCACCACGCCATGCTCGGCATCGCTCCACTCCTACGCCTTCGACTTCTCCGTGTGGGAGATGTGGGGCGCCCTGCTCCACGGCGGCCGGGTGGTCGTCGTTCCTTACGACGTCAGCCGCTCGCCCCAAGGCTTCGTGCAGCTGCTGCACCGCGAGGGTGTCACGGTCCTCAGCCAGACGCCGTCCGCCTTCGAGCAGTTGATCGACGCGGACCTCGAACACGACGGTGACTGTGCGGCGTTGCGTTACGTACGGCATCACCGAGACCACCGTGCATGTCACCCATCACCGGCTGACCCGGGCCGACCTGGACGGCCCGCGGCGGGGCAGCGTCATCGGGCGGCCCCTGGGCGACCTGCGTGTCCATCTCCTCGATGCCGAGGGGCGTCCCGTGCCGCCCGGTGCGGTCGGTGAGATGTACGTCTCCGGCGCCGGTGTGGCCGCCGGATATCTGAACCGGCCGGAGCTGACCGCCGAACGCTTCCTGGAGGACCCGTTCGGTCCGCCCGGAGCGCGCATGTACCGCTCCGGCGACCTGGCCCAGTGCCGCCCGGACGGGACGCTGGACTACCTCGGACGGGCAGACGCGCAGGTGCAGATCCGTGGGTTCCGGGTGGAGCCCGGTGAGATCGAGGCCGTACTCGCCGCTCACCCCCGCGTGGCACGGGCCGCCGTCGTCGTGCGCCGGCCGGTGACGTGACCGGCCCCACCGGACTCCGCAACGGGGGCACCGGTGTCAGCCGGTACCCCCTCACACGGCTGCGGTTCAGTTGCGCCAGGTGTCGTTCAGCGTGACCTTCCCGTCCGCGGGGACGGTGGCCGTGCGGTTGGCGCCGGTTTCCCAAGTGACGGTGCCGGAGGCGTCCTTGCGGATGTACTTGTACTCGAAGGACGTGCCCGCGGGGAGGTCCACGTCGAGCTTCCACACCGGGTAGGCGGCGGAGTCCAGCTTCAGCGCGGCGGCAGGCGCCCAGTCGCCGAGGGCTGCTTTGTCGCCGACTACGTAGATGTTCTCGCCGAGGACCGTGGTCGCGTTGACCGCGAAGGAGGCGCCGGGGTCGGTCTGCGGTTCGTCGCAGGGGTTGCCCGTGCCGATGACTCCGTTCTTGACGGTGAGGTCACCGGTGCCGAGGGCGTAGTCGGCACCGCTGTTGTTGTCCCAGGTGCCGGAGCCGTTGTTGAAGGCCGCCTTGAGGCCGGTGGCCGAGCCGAGGGGGATGCTCTTCTTCACCCAGCCCGCGCACGCGCTCTCCATGGCGACACCGGGCGGGGTGGTCCAGCTGCCGCCGGTGGGCGCGTAGTGGATGTGGTAGGCCGACCAGTTCTTGTCGGTGCTGTAGTAGACGGTGGCGGTGTTGTCGCCGGGCTCGTCCTCGACCATCGCGCCGATGTGCAGGGCGACGGCGTCGTTGCCGCTGATGGTGGCCGTGAACCTGCCGTCCCCGTCGACGGTGTACGTGGTGCCGGAGCAGCCGCCGTTCGCGGTCGGGTCGCCGTGCTGGATGTCGCAGTAGGTGCCGGCCGGGAGGGAGGTCTGGTAGGTCCGGGTGAGGGAGCCGCCCTCGTGGTTGATGGCGACGTACGCCTTGCTGCCGCGGCCGAAGGCGATGGCGTTGTTGCCGTTGTCCCACCAGTCGGTGAGGGCGGTGCCCTCGGAGACATTGCGGAAGTCCACCATGTTGGCGATCTGGCGCCAGGTGTGCTGGCAGCTCCAGCCGTCGCTGTAACAGGCGTTGACGGTACCGCCGTTGGGGGCGCCGGCGTCCCGGTTGCTGAACTCGTACCCGGAGTGGACGGACGGGGAGCCGTAGGGGTGGGCGAGCATGAAGACGTGGGCGAGCGTGTAGTTCGCGCCGTCGCGGTAGCTCAGGCTCGAACCGTTGCGCTCGGTGTCATGGTTGGTGACCATGGTGCCGCTCTGCCCGGACGGCATGTAGCCCCATCCCTCACCGAAGTTCTTCAGGTACGACAGCTTCTCCCCGGTCATCACCCTCTTCAGGTCGGTGGTGTAGCGGAACTCCTGGACGTCGCCGGTCGCCAGGTACTCGGTCGGCGAGACGGCCTCGCCCGCGCCGTAGATGGCCTCCTGCATCCAGTGGACGTTCGGGTCGGTGAGCCTGCTGCGGATGGCGGCGAGGTCCCCGGCGGCCATGTGCTTGACGGCGTCCATGCGGAAGCCGTCGACGCCCAGGGACAGCAGGTCGTTGAGATAGCCGGCGATCTTGCCGCGGACGTAGTCGCTGCTGGTGTTCAGGTCGGAGAGCGAAGGCTGTCCTGTCTCGCCCAGCTCGCACTCCTGGACGTTGTAACGGTCCTTGTAGTTGCTGCCGATGGGTTGGCGGCAACTGTGGAAGTCCGCGTCCGAGTAGGTGCCCGGGTAGTTGTACTTGGTGTACTGCGTGCCGGCGGTGCCGGTTCCGGAACCGGACGTCATGTGGTTCAGCACGGCGTCGACGACGACCTTCACGCCGGCGTCGTGACACGTGTCGACCATGGTACGGAATGAGTCACGGTCGCCCAGCGGTCCCTGGATCTTGTAGCTGACCGGCTGGTAGGCGGTCCACCACGCGCTGCCCTGTATACGTTCCTGCGGCGGGGACACCTGCACGAACCCGTAACCCTTCGGACCGAGCGTGCGGGTGCACTCACGGGCGATCGAGTCGAAGTTCCACTCGAACAGGACTGCGGTGACTTTCTTGCCGCCGTTCGCGGTGGGGGCTGCGGCGGCAGGCTGTGCGGGTGCGGCCAGAGCGGTGGTGAGGCCGAGGATCAGCCCCGCCCCCGCCAGCGCGGCGGTGGTTCGTCTTCGGGCGGGTGCTGTGTTCGTGTGCATGCGGCTCTCCAAAGGCTGGGGCAATGGATTGCGGGCACGGCTGTTACAGGCCGCACCTCTCAGCAAAATCTTGCTGAAACTTGCAGCAAGATATGGTTCCAGCCACCCCGGGTCAAGAGGTTCGACACGGCAACTACCGCCGCGGGTAAGGGAATCCACGATTCCCGTCATCGCGCCGACAGCGTCCGAGTCACCCCCTCATACGCACCCTGCCGCGGCCCGGAGGGGCGGTTTGTCGCGGGTGACTTCCGGCTAACCGCGGCTTAACCCCCTGGCTGCGAGCCTGAACAGCCGAACGAGAGGGGTAGCGATGCGCGTACTGGTGGTTGAGGACGAGGAGGACCTCGCCGAAATGATCGCCGACGGGCTGCGCTCCTCGGGCATCGTCGCGGACGTCGCCTTCGACGGCGGCCGGGCGATGGAAATGGCGGCGGCAGCCGACTACGACGTACTGGTCCTGGACCGTGATCTGCCCGGCATCCACGGCGACGCCGTGTGCCGCATGCTGACCACGAACGGGTATCCGGCCCGGATCCTCATGCTGACGGCGGCCGGATCGCTGGCAGATCTCGTCGACGGCCTGGGCAAGGGCGCGGACGACTACCTCGCCAAGCCCTTCTCCTACGTCGAACTGGTCGCCCGGCTGCAGGCCCTGGCCCGGCGCGGGCCCAGTGGCACACCGACCGTCCTCGAACGGCACGGTCTGCGCCTGGACACCGTCCGCAGGATCGCCGAGCGTGACGGGCGTCTGTTGCGGCTCACCCCGAAGGAACTCGGAGTGCTGGAGGCGCTGATGTCGGCCGACGGCTCCCCGCTGCGCGCGGCCGACCTGCTGGAAATCGTGTGGGACTACGACACGGATCCGGAGAGCACCACCGTGAAGGTCACCGTCCACCAGCTCCGCCGCAAGCTGGGCCCACCGCCTCTCATCGAGACGGTTCCCGGATTCGGATACAGACTGTGAGCCTGTCCTTCGGCCGGCTGACCATCCGGACCCGTCTGGCCCTGATCAACGCGACCGTGTTCGTCGTCGGCAACGCCGCTCTCCTCGCCCTGATCTGGGCGAGCGCGGGCGAGATCATCGCGCGCAACAGCTCGATTGTCTTGGCGACGCGGTCCGAGGACGCGCTCGGCGAGGGCGTTCTCTCGGTGCCGGCCGCCCAGGTGGCGGGGACCAGCGCCGGTCGCTTCGCGGTGTTCGAACAGGATGTCATGGAGGAGCTGCTGCAACTGTGTCTGCTCCTGCTGGTCCTGATGACCTTGTTCTCCCTCCTGGCCAGCTGGTGGGTCTCCCGGCGCGGCCTGTCCCGTATCGGTCGGGTGACCGCGGCCGCCCGCGACATCGGGGACCGGAACCTGCACGCCCGGCTGTCTCTCGTCGGCCCCGACGACGAGGTAAAGGAGCTCGCGGACACGTTCGACGCCATGCTCGACCGTCTTGAGCGCAGCTTCGCGGAACAGCGGCGCTTCACCGGACACGCCTCCCACGAACTGCGCACGCCCCTCACCGTGCAGCGCACCGCACTGGAGATCCCGCTTTCCCAGGGTCGGATTCCGGACGATCTCCTGCCCAACATCCACCGCGCTCTGGACGCCACCCGGCGCAGCGAGCGCCTGATCGCCGCCCTGCTGGCCCTGGCGAAAGGCGAGAGCGGTGTACTGCTTCCGAGCTCGGTGGACCTCGCCGAGGAGACACGGACGGCGATCGCCGATGTGCTCGCGGAAGCGCGGGAGACCGGCGTCACCGTGGACGCCTACTTGCATACCGCCCCTGTGTGGGGTGACGCTTCGCTGCTCCATCAGCTCGTGGGGAACCTGGTGACCAACGCCGTCCGCCACAACCAGGCCGACGGTTCGGTCCACGTCACCACCGGAACGACCGACGCGGGGTGCGCGTTCATCGAGGTGGTCAACACCGGCCCCTTTGTCACGGAGGCCGATGTGCCGACTCTCTGCGAACCCTTCCAGCGGGGCAGCGGACGCCGGAAGGGGGCGGGCCTCGGTCTGTCCGTGATCCGGGCGGTCACAGGCACGCACCGCGGCACGATGGCCGTACGACCCAACGCGTCCGGCGGTCTCACGGTGCGCGTGGAGCTGCCGCCCGGTCGGCACGCGTCGGTCCGGGACCCGGCGCCTCTCGCGCCGGGCCCCGGATGACCACCTTCCGATACTCAGGCCGAGCGCAGCGCCCCCGTGGGCGACATCCGGGCCGCCCTCAGTGCCGGATACAGCCCGGCCACCGTGCCGACCAGTACGGCCACCGCCGGTCCGGCCGCCACCCACGCCATGGGCACGGTGGCGGGCCAATCCTTCACGCCCGCGTATCCGTAGACCGCCACGACCCCCAGGGCGGCGCCGGCCAGGCCGCCGAACAGGCCGAGGAGTACCGCCTCGATCAGGAACTGCAGGGTGATCTGCCCCCTGCGTGCTCCCAGTGCGCGGCACAGCCCCACTTCCCCGCGCCGTTCCATGACGCCGACGACCATGGTGTTGGCGATCCCGACCCCTCCGACCAGCAGGGCGACACCGGCGAGGGAGAGGACGAGGCCGGTGAGGGCGGTATCCGTCTCCGAGCGCGCCTTGAGCAGGTCGGACGGGCGGGAGACGGCGACCACGGACGGCCGGGCGGGGTTGGCGGTGGCCGCGGCCACGTCCTGTACGTCACGTACCCGGTCGGGGTGGGTGCGTACGTAGACGGTCGACGGTGTGCGGTCGCCGCCGAGTTCGGCGACGGCCTGGGGAGCGCCGACCAGGACCGAGTCGTCTATCTCGGGGACGAGTTCGTTCGCCCGCAGGATGCCGATCACTCCGTACCAGCCTCCGGGCAGGGATCGGCCGGAGAGCCACACTTTGGTTCCCGGGGCGGTCACGCCCAGCCGCCGGGCCGCGGTGTCGCCCAGGACGACCACGGGGAGCCGTTGGGTGCCCTTGTCGAGCCAGCGTCCCGAACTCAGCTCTCCCCGCAGCGTCTTCAGCAGATCCAGGCGTGCCGACAGCACGCGCAGGCTGTTGGTCTGGTTCGGGGGGACGAAGTCGCTGCGGTAGACGTTCGCCTTGGTTTCGGCGGTGGCGCTCACTTGCTCGACGGGTGCGATGTTGCCGAGCATGCTGACTGCTTCCTTGGGCAGCGGGACCTTTTCTCCGCCGTAGTTCTCCCCCGGCGACACGGAGATCAGGTTGCTGCCCAGGCGGTCCAGGCGGTCGAGGAGGTGGGCCTGGCTGGATGCCGAGATACCGGTGATGGCGACGACTGCCGCGATGCCCAGGGCGATCCCCAGGGCGGACAGCGCCGAGCGCAGTCGGCGGGTCCGGGGGCCGATGAGTCCGATTCTGAGCAGGTCGGGCAGCCGGAGCCGGGCCGGGCGGGGCAGGTGTTGCGTCATCCCGGGCCTCCCTGTGCGGACCGCGGGACAGCGGCTGTGCGCGTGTCGCCGTGCAGGTCGAATGCGACACGTCCGTCCTGCACCCCGATCTGGCGGGGGAAGGAAGCGGCCAGGTCGCGGTCGTGGGTGATGACCATGACGGTCGTGCCTTGGGCGTTCAGGTGCAGCAGCAGATCGACGACTCCCTGCCCGGACGCGGAGTCCAGGGCACCGGTGGGTTCGTCGGCGAGGAGCAGCGCGGGTCTGCCGACCAGGGCCCGGGCGATGGCGACGCGCTGCTTCTCACCGCCGGACAGCTGGTCGGGCCGGTGATCGAGCCGGTGTGCCAGGCCCACCTCGCGCAGTGCGCGTACGGCTCGTTCGTGTCTGCGTCGGGCGCTCTCCCCGGTGTAGAGCAGGCCGGTGGCGACGTTGTCGACGGTCGTCAGGCCCGGGAGGAGGAAGAACTGCTGGAAGACGAAGCCGATGCTGCTGGCGCGCAGTGCCGCGATCTGCCGGTCGTTCAGGTCCGTCAGGTCGTGGCCGTCCAGGTGGACCCGTCCCGACGTCGGCCGGTCGAGCGTGCCGACCAACGACAGCAGCGTGCTCTTGCCGGACCCGGAGGGCCCGACGACGGCCACCAACTCGCCCTGGTGGACGGTGAGATCGATGCCGTGCAGGATCCGCAGCGGTGGGTCGCCGTCGTACTCCTTGACGACCTTGTCGAGCTGCAGGACCGGGGTGCGCCGCCCGTCCCCGTGGCGACCGCTCTCTCGGCTCATACGGGGATCACCACCTTGTCGCCCTCCTTGATCCGGCCCTCGACCTCGGCCTGGCCCGCGACGATCAGCCCCACCTTCACCGGGACGAGTTCCGGCTCGGCCGAGTCCGGCCGGACGACCTCCACGCCGTAGCCGCCGCCGGCCGTGGCGAGCAGGGCGGTCACCGGGACGGCGAGGACGTCGTCCGCCTTCTTCTCCGGGACGGTGACGGTGACGCCGACGCGTCCGCTGCGCAGGGCCGCGGTGGCCTTCTTCTGGTCCTTGAGCCGGATCGACACCGTGGGTTTGGCCTGGTTGTCCGGTCCGCCGGAGCCGTCGCCGCTGCCGGGGGTGTTCCGGGTGATGGAGGTGATCCTCCCCTGGAGGGTGCCGCCGACGTCGAGCCGCACCATGAGTCTGCTGCCCGGGGGAAGTTGTGGCAGCTGCTCCTCCTCGGGCTTGATGGTGGCGTACACGTCCGTGGTCGTCACCTTCAGCACCGTGCCGCCGGTCCCCGCCGTCGCCCCGGGCTTGGCGACGACTTCCTCGACCCACACGTCCCCGTAGGGGAGAACCGCGACCCGGCCGAGTTCCACCGTGCCCGTCTGCTCCACGCCGAGTGCCTTCTGCCATCGCTTGACGGCTTCTGTCGTGGCGTCGGTGAACTCCTCGTCCACGGTCAGGTTGGTCGCGTCGGCGAAGCCGAGTTCGGTGAGGTTGCGCTCCAGGTCCTTGACGTCCGGGCCGTCGCTCATGCCCTTCTGCAGTACACGCCAGAAGGGGCGGGAGCCGCGGAACAGGACGACGGGTTGCGCGTCGATCTCGTACAGGGGCTCGCCGACGCGGATGTGATCACCGTTCTTGGGCAGCTTGGTGAAGGTGCCCTGGCCCTGGGCGGTGATCTCGTCGGCGGGCGTGTGGCCGAGCTCGCCGTCCAGTTGCAGCCCGGAGGCCAGGGAAGTGCGCTCGACCGGCGCCGTCGAGCGGGGGCGGTTGTGTGTGGCGGCGTCCTGGTCGTCGCTCGGCCACCGCTGGGCGGCCAGGGTCGTGCCCGCCGCCGCCAAGGCAGTGACGATCCCGGCGGCGAGGAACCGCCGGCGAGAGCGCGACGCGCCGCGACGGCGTTCCGGCCGCTCCTCCTCGCTGCTGATCTGAACCGTCACTGCGTCTGCTCCGCGACGAAGGCGGCGCCGGGGAACTTGTCACCGCAGATGCCCATCGCCTTGGTCCACTTGTCGCCCGCCGCGTCCTTCGGGACGGACAGGGCGCCCAGCTTCGGGTCCGGGTCAGCCATGTTCGGGATGCCGTTCTCGCGCAGGCACTTGGCCAGGCCACGGCCCTGTTCCAGGGCGTCCGAGTTCCCCTTCTCCCTGAGCTGCTTCATGCCGGGGACCTCCTTGTCGCACTTCTCGATGACCTTGGGCAGGTTCTCGCCGGCCACCCGGCCCTCCGACCCGGTTCCGGTCGCGGAGCCGGAGACGCGGCCGAACTCGTCGACCTGCACCTCCTGCCCCTGCTTCCGCATGCACTTGGCGTACGCCTCGGCGACGTCCTTCGGGTCCTGCGGCTGCTTCTCCTCGCCCTGCCCGCCCTGGTCACCCGCGACATTCGGCGCCGGCTTGTCACCGTCCGAGCTGCACGCCGTCAGGGACACGGCCGCCCCAACACTGAGTACCGTCACTGCCGCCCACGACATGAACGTCCGTCGCATGATTCGTCCTCCTGCCAGACCCACGGCACCCGGTCGGTGCCGCCGCTGGACCCAGGTCTACGGGGGTGCGGGTTAGCCGCCGGTGACATGCGGCTAACCGCGGCCTAACCACTCGGCCGCCGTCCCGAGCCGGTGATCACAAAGGACTCGTGGATGCCCCAACTGACCTGGTAGGAAGTGGAGATGACGACTCACGATCTTGATCCCACGGCGTGTCTTCTCGCGGAGCGCAGCTGCGAGCGTTTGGTCCTGGAACTCGTGCGCCGCCTCGACCTGGGTGATCCCCGTACGGTCTGCGACCTCTTCACCCCGGACGGGGTCTGGGAATGGCCGTACGACGGGCGCCGTATCGAGGGGCGGGAAGCCCTGCGCGCCTACTTCGGTTCCCGGCCCGCGGACCGCCTGTCCCGGCGGATGTGCACCAACATCCTGGTCACCGTCGACTCTCCGGACACCGCGTCGGCGACCACGTACTTCGCGACCTACCGCGTGGACGGCTACACCGAAGGTGCGCCGATCCCGCCCCGGCTGCCGGCGAACATCGGCCACTACGAGGACACCTTTCGGAAGGTCGACGGCGTCTGGCTCATAGCGACCCGCACGCTCGTCCTGCCTTTCGGCGCACCGACAGAGCGACTGAACGCCACGGTCCCGCAGAGCGTCTGAACGCCGCGGGCTGACCGAGCGCAGAAACGCCGCGGGACCGGTCGGCGCCGGTCCCGCGGTGGTCGGTTTCAGCAGGGGTTGACGGTGAGTTTGAACGTGGTCGTGGTGTTGCGGATGTTCTCGTCGTTGTCGTTCATGCGCAGGCAGTTGACGGTGGCCTCGCCGACGGCGGGGCCCTGATCGGGTTCGGGCAGTTCGTTGACCCAGATACCCATGCCGGACTTGGCGTCCCAGGCGTCACCGCTGCGCTTGGCTCCGGTGATGGAGATGTCGGTCAGGATGGTGTCCTTGACGGGGTTCTCCGGCTGGGTGCCGTTGTACTTCGTCTGGAACATGATGCCGCTGTAGGTCGGGGAGACGATGTCCACGTTGGTGACGCGGATGCCCTGGAAGACCTTCGACGCCGAGAACAGCCAGATGCCGGGGAAGGTCTGGTTGCCCCAGAAGTGGCCGCCCGCCCGGACGATCGAGATGTTCTCGAAGGTCGTGGGGTCGGTGCCGAAGCCGTTCATCGGGTAGCCGAAGTCCAGCGACGAGATGGTGATGCCGGAGTAGACGAGCGTGTCGGCGATGTGGATGTTGCGGAAGGTGTTGCGGTAGCCGCCGTAGACCGCGACGCCGGCGGCTCGCCAGGTCAGTGTGGTGGTCAGGTTCTCGTAGACGTTGTCCTTCATGTCCGCGCCGCCCGCGTCGATCGCCGAGAACAGCGCGAAGCTGTCGTCGCCGGTCGCCCGGGCGTCGTTGTTGGCGACGAGGTTGTCCGTGGAGCCGTTGGTCATGTTGACGCCGTCGGCGAACATGTTCCGGATGCGGGAGTCGCGGATGGTCATCCGGTCCGTGTTGGCGCCCCAGTAGAGGCAGACCATGTGTTCGTTCCAGATGTCGTCGATGACGATGTCCGACACGTTGGAGAAGTCGAACACCTTGCCCGGTCCGTCGATGCGTGAGGTGTAGTTGCCGAAGTAGGCGAAGCCCTTGAACAGGGAGCCCTTCGCGCTCGCCTCGGCGCGGAAGCCGATGTCGGTGTTGTCCTGGCCGGCGGGTGCGTGGAACTGGGTGTACCAGGGCCCCGCGCCGACGACCTTGACGGCCTTGCCGTAGACCTGGAACTTGCCCGAGGTCTGGTAGTCGCCGGGCGGCAGGTAGACGCCGACGAGGGTGCCGGTGGTGTCCATGCGGACGCGGTCGAGCGCGTTCTGCACGTCCTGGTGGGTGAACCCGGCCGGTACCGCGTACGTCGCCGGGTCCGGGTTGGCGACCGGGGCGACCTTCTCCAGGTCGACGAAGTCGATGGCGTAGTGGGCGGCGCTGTTGGCGGCGTCCTTCTGGAGCCTGATCCTGCTGCCCGCCGGGACGGTCTCGTCCAGCTTCAGGTGCGCCTCGTCGTAGATGTGCCGGGGTGCGCCCGAGCCCGGGGAGTTGCCGGGTGACGACTCCGCCCCGTACAGCCAGGCGTACTTGGAGGTCAGCGGGAGCGCCTTCTTGAAGACGCCGTCGACGTAGACGTTGATGGTGGAGTCGATGCCGCCGCCGCCCGGGGCGTCCGGGATGGAGAAGCGGGTGACGAGGGTGTTCGTCTCGGCGCGGGTGGTGAACTCGACGTACTCGCCGGTGGCGTCGAGGGTCACCGCCTTGCGGCCGGATGCCTCACCGGCGATGTCGCCGACGGTCCGGTTGGGGCCGACCGTCTTCGCGCCGCCGCCGACGGTCGCGTCCTCGGCCTCGTAGGTGGTGTACGGCATGTTGGCGCCGCGGCCGACGAACAGCGGCTGGGTGGATGTGTTGTTCTCCCGCTTGACGGGCAGCTCGTTGGCGTCGGCGGCGATGACGGTCTTCACCGTGTAGGAGCCGTTGGCGGCGGTCCAGGGTCCGAGGTTCACCACGGCGGTGTCGCCCGGGGCGATGGACCCGTTGTGGGCGCCGGTGAGGGTCTTGACGGTGTCTCCGCTGTCGTCGAGGAGGGTGAGGGTGACGGCATGGCTGCCGGTGGCGCCGGCCTCGGTGCCTTGGTTCCTCACCGGCACCTTGAAGGTGACGGTGTCGCCCGCGGCGGGGCTGGACGGGGTGGTGGTCACGGTGCCGGGGATGAGGTCGGAGCTGGCGACCGGCTTGACCACCAGGGCGGTGGGCCGGGTGTAGGTGTTGTTGGTCTCGTTCTGCTCGATGACGTCGTTCGGCTCGTCCGCGACGGCGCTCAACTCGTACGAGCCCGCGTCACGGGCGCCGATGGACGCCTCGACCGTGCTCTGCGCTCCTGGCGCGAGGGAGCCGACGTCGGCGGTGGCGACCTTGGTGTCGCCGAGGCGCACCGCGACCCTGCTGGCGGGGGCGGTGGCCGCGCCGTCGTTGCGGACGGTGGCTGCGATGGTGATGTCGTCCGACTCGACCGGGGCAGCGGGTGACGTGGTCAGCTGGGTGACGACGAGGTCCGGGTTGGGGGCGGGCACGCCGACGACCTGGAACTCGGCGAGCTGGCCCGCCGGGGCACCGGTGTTCGCGGTGAACCTGAGTCTCACATCGGCCACCCGGTCGGTGACGGGGATGGTGACGGTGTTGCCGCTCGCGGGGCTGAAGTCGTAACTCTTCGCCGCCACCAGGCTGGTGAAGGCGGAGGCCTTCTGTTCCCGGCCGAGGACCTCGACGGTCTGGGAGCGGGCGGACCACGCCGAGTCGGGGTTCAGCTTCAGGACGAGCCGCTCCAGGTCGGCGTTGGCACCCAGCTTGACGGTGAGGGTCTGCGGGTAGCTGCCTCCGGCGCCCTCCCAGTAGGTGGAGGTGCTGTTGTCGTTGGCGTTCTCGGCGACGTAGGTGTGCACGGTGGAGGACGCCTCGATGGGCTTGTCCACGGCGAGGTTGGAGCCGTTGCCGCCGCTGCCGTTGCGGGTGACGCTGTTGCTGTCGCCCGACTGGTTGCCGGCCGCGTCCTTCGCCCGGACGACATAGGTGACGGTGTTCGTCGTCGGCTGGGTGTCGGTGTAGGTGGTGACGTCCCCGACGACGCTTTCGCGCAGCACGTTGTTGGCGTAGATGTCGTAGCCGGTCACGGCGACGTTGTCGGTGGACGCGGTCCAGGTGAGCTTGACCTTGCCCGGCTGGGACTCGGTGTAGGCCAGGTTGGAGGGGGCGGTCGGGGCCTGGGTGTCACCTGCCTCGCCGATCCGGGTGACGGTGTTGCTGTCGGCCGACTGGTTGCCGGCCGCGTCCCGGGCTCGTACCCGGTACGACACCGTCTGGCCGGCCGGGCGGTTGTCGGTGAAGGCGGTGACGTCTCCGGCGACACTGGTCAGCAGGTCACCGTTGGCGTAGATGTCGTACGCGGTGACGCCCTTGTTGTCGCTCGCGGCCTTCCAGGTGAGCCGGATCTGGCCGGGGGCGGGTTCGGTGTACGCCAGTTGTGTCGGTGCGCTGGGCGGCTCGGTGTCGCCGGTGGCCGGGCCGTAGACCTCCAGCTCGGATATCTGCGCGGCGGGCTGGCCGGTGTTCGCGGTGACCAGGACGCGGACGTAGCGGGTCGTGGCCGCGTCGAGGGTGAGAGTCGCGGTGTTGTCGTTCGCGCTGTTGAAGGTGTACGTCTGCGCGTTCGACAGGTCGGTGAAGTCCGTGCCGTTGGCGCTGCCCTGGATCTTCAGGGTCTGGGTGCGGCTCTCCCAGCCCGCCGGGAGCTTCAGCAGGACGCGGTTGACGGCCCGGGAGCTGCCGAGGTCGGCCTGGAGCCACTGTGGGAGGGCGTGGTTGGCGCTCTCCCAGTACGTGGCCCGGTTGCCGTCGTTGGCGTTGCCCGCCGCGTACACGTCGGTGTGGCTGCTGGCGGTCAGGGGGCGTCCGGCGGCGAGGTTGGTGGAGGCGTCGTCGGCGGAGTGCACTTCCAGTTCGGAGAGCTGGGCGGCCTGCCAGCCGGTGTTGGCGGTGATGTCGACGCGGACGAACCGGGTCTGGGCGGCCGGGAAGGAGACGGTGACGGTGTTGCCCGTGCCCGGGGTGAAGGTGTAGGTGGCGGAGCTCTTGAGGGTGGTGTAGCTGGTGCCGTCGGCGCTGCCCTGGACGGAGAGGGTCTGGTTGCGGCTCTCCCAGCCCGCGGGCAGTTTGAGGACGACCTCGTCCACGCGGGTGGCGGTGCCGAGGTCGGCCTGCACCCATTGCGGCAGGTTCGATCCGGCGCTCTGCCAGTAGGTGCCCTGGTTGCCGTCGGTGATGTTCGCGGCGCCGTACTCGGCGTGCGAGCTGCTCGCCGACGCGGTGTCGCCGAGTGCGATGTTGGGTCCGCCCGCGGCACGGGCGGACATCAGGGGTCCGCCCAGCGCCAGCAGGCTGGTCGCGATCAGGGCGCTCAGGCACCGGGATCTGCGGATGCGGGTTCTCATCGGTCCTCGCTCTTCCGTCGTGTGCCGAAGGGCGCACGACGCGGCTCGAAGGAAAGGGGGCAGGTTCGTCGCCTGCCGGGTCGTCGTGCCGGTGCGGCGGCTCCTGGGGAGGCAGCCGCCGCACCGGTCCCGTCGGTGTGTCAGGTGCGGTTGATGACGAACTGCGAGCCGGGTTCGACGCAGATGTCGTCCTCGGCCGAGTCGGTGATGGTGACGTCGGTCAGGGTGGCGCTGCCCCGTGCGCCGCCCATGGCGAGAACGCCGCAGCCGTTGACGGACTTGTCGATGCGGACGTCTTCGACCTTCACGCCCGGCATCGCGCCGCCACCCGTCTTGAACTGGATGCCGTCGTAGGTGGAGTCGTGGATGTCGGTGTCGCGGATGGTGACACCGGGGATGTCCGGTCCCTGCGCGAAGAGCGTGATGGCGCCGAACTCCTGGGCCTCGCCCCAGAACGCCCCGCCCGTGCGGTACAGGCCGTTGCCCGCGATGAGGGTCTGCCCGGAGAAGGGCAGTGGGTCGTGGTCGGTGGCGAGCATGATCCCCGGGTAGTTCATGGTGTCGGAGACCAGGTTGTTCTCGATGGTGTTGCCGTAACCGCCGTAGACGGCGATGCCGTTGGCGCGCCAGGGCAGCTGGATGGTGTTGTTGCGGAAGTGGTTGTCGTGGCCGATGTCGACGGAGGTGTCCTTGACGTACTTGCTGGCCCATACGGCCAGGGCGTCGTCGCCGGTGTTGCGGAACGAGGAGTTGTAGACGGTGGAGTTGCGGGTGCCGTTGGCGAAGTTGACGCCGTCGGCGTAGGTGTTGCGGATGCGTACCCCGTTGAACTCGACGCGGTCGCCGGGACCCCACAGTTCGGGGATGTTGGAGTAGTCCCGGCCGACCCAGGCGCCCACGTTGGCGTGCTCGATCCACACGTTGGTGATCTTGGTGTCCTTGCCGAAGCGGCCGTTGAGCGCGACGCCGCCCTCGGCTCCCCCGTCACCGCCCCGGATGGTGCCGGAGCCGAAGATGGCGATGTCGGAGATCTTGGTGTTGTCGTCGATGTCGAAGCCGAAGTTGCCCTCGTGCGGGTGGTTGATGCCACCGGCCTCGTGCGGCGGGATCAACGAGTACAGCTGCGAGTGCCACATGCCGGCGCCGCGAATGGTCACGTCACGGATGCCGACCTGGTTGTACTGGCCCCGGTCCTGCGGGTCGTCGGTGAGGATCTTCTTCTCCTGGCGCCACTGCCCGGCCGGGATCCACACGCAGTCGATCTCGCCCTTCTGGTCGGCGGTGACCGCGCGCTGGATGGCGTCGGCGTCGTCGATGCCGTCGTTGGGTACGGCGCCGTACTCGGTGATGGAGGTGCACGCCGCGGGCTTGGCCGCGGGGGCGGCGACCTGCTCCAGGTCGATCAGGTCGACGATGTAGAAGGCCGCGGAGTCGCCCGAGTCCCGCTGGAGACGGAACTTGGTGCCGGCCGGGTAGGTCTCGGTGAGCAGGGCGTGGGACTCGTCGAAGAGCCGTCGCGCGTCACCGCCCGGCCTGTTGGTCAGGCCCTCCGGGTCGTCGGTGCTGCCGTAGAGCCAGCTGTGCTTGGAGGAGAGGGTCAGCTTGCGGACGAACTCGCCGTCGGCGTAGAGGCTGAGCGTGGCCTCGCGGCCGCCGCCCGTGGCCGAGTCCGGGATGGAGTTGCGGACGACGATGGAGTTGGCGGCGCTCGTCGAGGTGAACTCCACGTGGTCGCCGGTGTCGTCGAGCCGTACCGACTTGCGGCCGGAGGACTCGGTCGCGAAGTTGGTGTGCCCGAAGGTCCGCTTCTTGTCGGCGGTGAGGAGGGTTCCCTCGTAGGTGCCGTCCTCGGCCTCGTACTCGGTGTAGGGCACGGCGGCGCCGCGTCCGACGACGATGGAGCGGGCGAAGACGTTGTTGTTCTCGTCGGTCTCGTCGACGACGTCGGTGGCGTCGGCGGTGGCGGTCAGGGTGGCGCCGCCGCTGGTGGCCTTCCAGGTGCCGTCGATGGCGACGGTGGCTGTGTCGCCCGCGCCGACGGCGCCGGTCGTGCCCTGGAGTGTGGTGGCGCCGACGGTGAGCCGGGTGATGGTGCCGGCGGGGACGGCGGTGGTGCCGCGGTTGTTCACCGCCACGGTGAACGAGACGGTCGAACCCACCGCGGGTGAGGCGGGGTTGCTGGTGATGCCGGTGACCCTCAGGTCCGGTCCCGGCGCCTGGGAGACCGTGAGTTTCCGGTCCGCCGTACGGCTGTTGTTGGTGTTGTCGAGTTCGGCGACGGTGTCCGTCGGGTCGACGGCCGCGGAGACGCTGTACGAGCCCTCGGGGCGCCTACCGACGGGGACGGAGACGGTGGTGGACGCTCCGGCGGCGAGGGCCGGGACCGGCGCGGAGCCCGCGACGGCGCCCTCGACGCTGACGTTCACCGTGGTCGCGGGGGCGTTGGCGGTGCCGGCGTTGCGGACGGTGGCCTCGACCGTCACCTCGTCCCTCTCGGACGGGGTGGCCGGGGACCAGGTGAGGTCGGTGACCACGAAGTCGGGGTGCGGCGCCGCCCTGCCGATCACCTGGAACTCGGCGACCTGGCCGCCGGGGGCGCCGGTGTTGGAGTGGAAGGACAGGCGTACGTCCGCGACGCGGCCGGTCACGGGGATCACCACGGAGTTCTGGTTCGACGACGGGCTGAAGGTGTAGTCGGCCCGGGCCTTGAGCGTGGTGAAGGCGGAAGCCCCCTGCGCGCGGCCCAGCACCGTCAGGGACTGCTGGCGCGCCGCCCATATCTGATCGGGGTTCAGTTTGACGGCCACGGCCTCGATTTCGGCGTCTGCGCCGAGCTTCACGGTCAGGTCGGAGGGGAATCCGGCCGACTCCCAGTAGGTGGTGAGGCTGTCGTCGTTGGCGTTCGTCGCGACGTAGTTCTGTGTGGTGGAGGTGGCTTCGATCGGCTTGTTCCGGGCCAGGTTGGTGCCTTCGAGGGGCGGGTCGCCGGGGTCGTCGCCGCCTTCGCCGTAGATCTCCAGCTCCGACAACTGGGCTGCGTTCCAGCCGGAGTTGGAGGTCACCCGGACCCGGACGTAGCGGGCGGTCGCGGCGGGCAGGTCGATGTCGACGGTGTTCGCCTCGGAGGGGCTGAAGGTGCGGGACTGTGCGTCGGCGAGTGTGGTGAAGGAGTCGCCGTCGGCGCTGCCGAGAACGGCGAGGGACTGGGAGCGCTGCTCCCATGCGGCGGGGAGTTTCAGCTCGACACGGTCCAGGTCCACCTGGGAGCCCAGGTCGACCTGCACCCACTGGGGAAAGGAGCCCGCCGGGCCCTCCCAGTACGACTGCTGGCTGCCGTCGGTGACGTTCGTGGCCGGGTAGCCTCCGTGGGCCCCTCCGGCCGTCGCCGGTCTGCCGAGTGCGAGGTTGGGATCGTCGTCCGCCGCGTGTGCGGGGGCGGGCAGTAGTCCGACGGCGATCAGGCCCGCCGCCAGCAGACCGACCCACCCTCGTCTGCCCGTAGGTGTGCCTTTCATGGTGGCCCTTCCGCGATGTGGGCGCGGCACGTCCCCGGCTCTGCCGCCGGTCCCTCCGGACGTGGAGCTGTGTGAAGGGCCCGGCGGGAGTGCCGGCGAGGTCGTGCACCGGGAGCCCAGCATGACTCCAACAAGGAAATGCGATGTCTAGCTAACTTCTTGAGTAACTTTGTGACTTGTTTGCATCGCTGGAGTGAGAGGTTTCTACTGTGTGACGCGTTTGTCAACGGTTTCGTCGCAGCCATGACAGACATCGGGCCCGGAAACGCCAACGGCACCGGGATCGCGGCCACTCAACGCGGCGGTGATCCCGGTGCCGAAGTGGCCTGGGACGGCCAGGGCGGGACGGTCGGGCGCGGACGCTCAGCCGGCCGGGGGCGGCGCCGTCGACCCGCGCACGACCAGTTCGGGCTCGAAGAGCAGCTCCCCCGGGTGCGAGTGGGAGCCCTGGATCCGGGCGCACAGCAGGTCGACCGCCGCGCGGCCCATGGCCTCGATGGGCTGGCGGACGGTCGACAGCGGAGGTTCGGTGCAGGTCATGAACGCCGAGTCGTCGAAGCCGACGACCGAGACGTCCGCGGGCACCGAGAGCCCGCGGCGGCGGGCGGCCCTGATGGCGCCCAGCGCGAGGGGGTCGCTGCCGCAGATGATGCCGGTGACGCCCCGCTCCAGCAGCCGCGCGGTCGCGGCCTGGCCGCCTTCCAGGGAGAAGATCGATCGCTGCACGAACACGTCGGGCAGGGCCATGCCCATGGCCTGCGCGGCACCCCGGGCGGCGTCCAGCTTGCGGCGCGAGGGGACGTGGTCGGCGGGGCCGACGACCAGGCCGATCCGCTCATGACCGAGCGAGGCCAGATGGCGCCACGACTGCTCGACGGCCACCGCGTCGTCGCAGGCGACGCACGGGAAGTCGAGGCCCTCGATCGAGGCGTTGACCAGCACGACCGGCACCTTCCGCGCCGCCAGCAGGTGGTAGTGCTCGTGCGGCGCGTCGGCCTGCGCGAAGAGACCGCCGGCGAAGACCACGCCGGAGACCTGCTGCTGGAGCAGGAGGTCCACGTAGTCGGCCTCGGCTACCCCGCCCTTGGTCTGCGTGCACAGCACCGGGGTGAGCCCCTGCTGGGCGAGCGCGCCCCCGATGACCTCCGCGAACGCCGGGAAGATCGGGTTCTGCAGTTCCGGCAGCACCAGGCCGACGAGGCGGGCGCGCTCCCCGCGAAGCTGCGTGGGGCGCTCGTATCCGAGCACGTCCAGTGCCGTGAGCACGGACTGCCGGGTCGCTTCCGACACTCCGGGCTTGCCGTTGAGGACACGGCTGACCGTGGCCTCGCTGACCCCCACCTTCTTCGCCACTTGGGCCAGTCGTCGCGTCATACACGCAAGCGTAACGCAAACTCCGCAATATATTGCACGCTTTCACGTCACCTTTTTGCACCAGCATCTCACCACGGAGACGGTGCCGGCGGCGGCACCACCGGTGGCCGGTCGTCGCAGGTGATGGTGTTGGGCAGCAGCCAGTCGGCGAGCCAGCCGCCGTCATTGCCCCCGCGGTCGGTGAGGCCGAACTCCGAGCCCGTCGGCGGGAAGTTGAACGCCCCGCAGTTGTTCACCCCGACAGCGCCGACGTTCCGGGCGTCCACGTTCTCGAACGTCGCGGAGCCCCGCACCCGTGCGCTGACCACCGAGGTGCCGGTGCCGTCGACCCGGATGTCCTTGAAGTGGACCTCCGGGATGCCGTACTGGTCCTTCACCCCGAACTCGCTGACCAGCATGATCGCGTTGTAGGTGCTGTCGAGGTAGTGGTCGCCGGTGACCCGTACATCGGCGTCGATGCTCCGGTCGATCGCGTACAGCCACAGCGCGCCGAGCCCGATTCTCCAGTTCAGCTCGAAGGTGCCGGCCCGCACGGTGGTGTTGTCGGTGAAGCGGAGCCTGCCGGTGAAGGGTTCGGCGCCGAAGCGGGCGCCCGCGTGCAGGGCGCTGCCCTCGCGGACGGGGTCGGCGACGAGGTTGCCGCTGACGGTGTTGTCCCGGCCGCCGTAGACGGCGATGCCGTTGGCGAGGGTCGGTGACTGGACGGTGTTGCGGGAGATGACGTTGTCCGCGTCGACGGTCCCCTGCGACCACATGGCAAGCGCGTCGTCGCCGGTGTTGCGGACGAAGTTGTTGCGGACGACCGAACCGGTCACGCCGGTGTGGAAGTTCAGCCCGTCGGCGATCTGGTCGGTGATGACGTTGTCGGTGACCCGGACGTTCGACATGGGGCCGTCGAACCACAGCCCCACCTTGGTGCGGTGCAGATACAGGCCGCGGACGGTGGAGTCGCTCATCGCGCCGCCGATGGCGTTGACCTGGTCGTCGTCGATCCGTTCGCGCACATCGCCCTCGATGGCGAACCCGGACAGATGCACATTGCGGCTGCCGCCGCTCGCCGCGCTCCTGCCGTACAGGCCGACGCCGGTGTGCCGCGAGCCGTCGGGCGCGGGCCGGTCCAGGGTGACCTCGCGGCCCTTGAGGATCGTGTACCAGCTTCCGGCACCGGTGATGGTCACGTCGTCGACGACGATGTGCCGGTTGACCTGATAGGTGCCGGGCGGGAGGTAGACGGGCCGGCCGGTGCGGCGGGCGGCGCCGATGGCGCGTTCGATGGCGGGCGCGGCATCGCGTCGCCCGGTGGGGTCGGCACCGAAGGCACGGACGTCGACGCCGCCGCGTACGCCTCGTGGGGGTGCGACCAGTTCGGAGTCGAGCAGGTCTATCACGGTCCAGGCCGCGCGGCTGCCGCGGGGAACCGTCAGCCGTACGCGCTCGCCCGCCGCGTGGGTCCGGCCGAGGAGCAGGCGCTGCTCGTCGTAGAAGTGGGTCGGGCGGAACGGCTTGGTGATCTGCGGTGCCGGTGTGGTGTCGGCCGGGACGCAGGAGCACTCGGTGATCCACCAGTCGGGGTGCAGCAGGTCGGCCCGGGGGTCGTTGGTGAAGGGGTACTGGTTGTAGAGCCAGGAGTACTGCGAGGTGAGCGTCATCCGCTTGCGGTGCCGCCCGTCGACGGTGACGTCGAGGGGCGCGGTGATGCCGCCGCCTTCGGGGGCGTCGGGGATGCTGTAGCGGACGGTGAGGGCGTTCGCGGCGCGCGGCAGCACGAACTCGACGTGCTGGCCGGGCTTGAGCTGGACCGCCGTACGCCCCGAGGCCTCGGAGGGCAGGGTGTAGGGGGTGCGGTCCGGGCCGATGACGCGGCCGTTCGTCGTGGCGTTCTCGGCTTCCTGTTCGTCGAAGGGGACCTCGGCGCCGCGTCCGGCGACGAGCTTCGGGTCGAGGGCGGCGCGGGTGACGACCGGGCGGGATTCGGGGGCGGGCCGCCGCGTGGGGGTGGCCGTCGCGTCGAAGGCGGTGAGGAGGAGGGCGCAGGCGAGGGCGCCGACGCTCGCCGTGGTGCGGGCGCGTCTTGGGGACATCGGGGCTCGCTTCTGTCTGGGGAAGTCTTTCGCAGGAGGAAGGGAGGCCGGGACGGATGGCCGTGCCCGCCCGCGCCCTTGGCTCGGGCGGGGCAGGCGTCGGTGCGCAGGGTCAGGCCCGCAGCCACACGGCGGTGTCCTGCGGCAGCGTTCCGTCGGGGTGCAGCGGCCCGCTGGCGAGGAGGAGCTGCTCGTGCGGTGGCAGGGCGGTGGGTGAGTCGGAGAGGTTGACGACGCAGAGCAGTCCGTCCGTACGGCGGAAGGCGAGGACGCCGTCGGCGCCGTCGAGCCAGGTCATCGGGCCGTCGCCGAAGCCGGGCTCGGTGCGGCGCAGGTGCAGGGCCCGGCGGTAGAGGGTGAGCATCGAGTCCGGGTCGTCGTTCTGCCGGTCTACGGCGTAGCGTGCCCAGTCGGCGGGCTGCGGCAGCCAGGGCTCGGCACCCGTGCCGAATCCGTGGTGCGGTGCGTCGGACTGCCAGGGCAGGGGGACGCGGCAGCCGTCGCGGCCGGGGTCCGTTCCGCCGGAGCGGAAGTGCATGGGGTCCTCGATGCGATCCAGCGGGATGTCCGCCTCGGGGAGCCCCAGTTCCTCGCCCTGGTACAGGTAGACGGAGCCGGGCAGGGCCAGAGTGAGCAGGGCGGCGGCCCGGGCGCGGCAGGTGCCGAGGTCCAGGTCGGTGGGTGTGCCGAAGCGTTTGCGGGCGAAGTCGAAGGCGGTGTCCTCACGGCCGTAGCGGGTGACGGTGCGGGTCACGTCGTGGTTGCACAGGACCCAGGTGGCCGGGGCACCGACGGGGGCGTGCTCGGCGAGGGTGTCGTCGATGCAGCGGCGCAGTCGCTCCGCGTCCCAGGGGCAGGCCAGGAAGTTGAAGTTGAACGCGGTGTGCAGTTCGTCGGGGCGCAGGTAGCGGGCGAAGCGTTCGGCGTCCGGCAGCCACACCTCCCCCACGAAGACGCCCCCGTACTCGTCGGCGACCGCCCGCCACGAGCGGTAGATGTCGTGGATGTCGTCCTGGTCGATGTACGGGCAGGGGTCGACGCCCTCCACGTAGTCCGGCAGCGCGGGGTCCTTGGTGAGGAGCGCGGCGGAGTCGATGCGTACGCCCGCCACGCCTCGTTCGAACCAGAAGCGCAGGACGTCCTCGTGCTCCTGGCGCACCGCGGGATGGGCCCAGTTGAGGTCGGGCTGCTCCGGTGTGAACAGGTGCAGGTACCACTCCCCGTCCGGGACGCGGGTCCAGGTGGAGCCGGCGAACTGCGACGGCCAGTCGTTGGGCGGCAGTTCGCCGTCCTTCCCACGGCCGGGGCGGAAGTGGAACAGCTCCCGTTCCGGGCTGCCGGGGCCCGCGGCGAGCGCGGCCCGGAACCAGGGGTGCTGGTCGGAGACATGGTTGGGGACGATGTCGACGATGGTGCGGATGCCGAGTTCGCGCGCCTCGGAGATCAGTTTCTCGGCCTCCGCCAGGGTGCCGAAGGCGGGGTCGATGGTGCGGTAGTCGGCCACGTCGTAACCGCCGTCGACCAGGGGCGAGAGGTACCAGGGGGTGAACCAGACGGCATCGACGCCGAGTTGGGCAAGGTACGGCAGTCGGGCGCGCACGCCCGCGAGATCCCCGGTGCCGTCGCCGTCGCCGTCGGCGAAACTGCGCGGGTACACCTGGTAGATGACGGCGTCGCGCCACCAGTCGTCGGTGCGGTGCGGGGTGGGGGCTGCCACGGGGCGTTCCTTTCGGGCAGGTGGGATCTTCGCCGCCGGCCCGGATGGCGGGGCGTCGGACGGGCCGGCGGCGAAGGCTTCGGGAGTGCGTAATCGGCCGGGCGCGGTCAGCCCTTGAGGCCGCCCGCGGTGAGGCCGCTCATGATGTTCCGCTGGAAGATCAGGAAGATCAGCAGGGTGGGCACGGAGGCGATGGTGAGCGCGGCGATCAGCACGTTCACCGGTACGCCGCTGGACAGTGAGTAGATGCCGACGTTGAGGGTCTGCTTGGCCGGGTCCGGCAGGGTGAGCATGGGCCACAGGAAGTCCTTCCAGACCCCGACCACCGCGAAGATCGACACCACGCCGAGGATGGGCCGGGAGATGGGCAGCACGATCGACCACAGGGTGCGCATCGGGCTGGCTCCGTCCATCGCGGCGGCGTCCAGGAGTTCCTTGGGGATCGAGTCGAAGAACCGCTTGAGCAGGAAGATGTTGAAGGCGTTGGTCACCGAGGGCAGCCAGATCGCCCATGGGGTGTTGAGCAGGTTCCGCTCGAAGATGGGCACGTCCAGGACGGTCAGGTACTGCGGCACCACGAGTACCGTGGCGGGGATCATCAGGGTGGCCAGCATCATGCCCAGGATCGCCTTGCCGAAGACCGGCCGCAGCTTGGACAGCGAGTAGGCGGCCGCGACGTCCAGGACGAGTTGGAAGGCGAGTGCGCCGAACGCGTAGTAGAGGGTGTTGCCCAGAAGTCCGGCGAGGTCCATGACATCCCAGGCCTGCCGGTAGTTGTCGGGTTCGAAGGACTCGGGCACCAGGGTCGGCGGGGTCCGGATCACTTCCTGCGTGTCCTTGAATCCGCTGGAGATCAGCCAGTACAGCGGTCCGAGGAACACCAGCGTGAAGCCGCCGACGACCACGGTGAAGACGGTCCAGTACAGGGCTTTGCCGCGCGGCCGGGCGAGCTGGGCCGGCGAGATGAGCGTGCGCGTGGACATGTCGTTCTCCCCTGGCCTACTCGTCCTCGGCGCGGCTGAGCCTGACGTACGCCGCCGAGAATCCGGCGAGGAGTACGAGCAGGAGCAGGCCGAGCGCCGCGGCGGCACCGTAGTTGTTGAAGTTGAAGGCGTACTGGTAGATCAGGTAGACCACGGTCGTGGTGGAGCCCTCCGGTCCGGCGCCGCCGGTCAGCAGGAAGGGTTCCACGAAGACCTGCATCGTCGCGATGATCTGCATGAGCAGCATCAGCGACAGGATCAGCCGGGTCTGCGGGATGGTGACGTGCCAGATCTTGCGCAGCAGACCGGCCCCGTCGAGTTCGGCCGCCTCGTACAGCTCGCCGGGGATGCTCTGGAGTGCCGCCAGGTAGATGAGCGCGGCGCCGCCCATGTTCATCCAGGTGGCGGCGATGACGACGGAGAGCATGGACAGGTCCGCGTCCTGGAGCCATTGCTGTTCCGGCACCCCGAAGATGCCGAGGACTTCGTTGAGGAGTCCGTAGCCGGGATCGTAGAGGTACTTGAACAGCAGCACGGAGGCGACCGGCGGCAGCATCACCGGCAGGTAGACCAGCAGCCGGAGGTAGCCCTGGCCGTGGTGGAACTCGTTGATGACGATCGCGACGACGAACGGCACCACGAATCCGAGCACCAGTGCCAGGACGGTGAACAGCAGCGTGTTGCGCCACGCCTGCCAGAAGGCGGGGTCGTTGAAGACCGTCCGCAGATTGTCCAGGCCGACCCAGGTGGTCTCGCCCGCCTCGGTCTTCTGGAAGGCCAGGAAGAACTCCCTGACCATCGGATACCAGGAGAAGAAGGCGAAGCAGAGGACCGCGCCGATCAGGAAGCCATGAGCTGTCAGGTTGCGGCGCAGGCTCTTGGCGAAGGATCCGCCTGGGGTCGCGCGGGAGGTCTCGCGCGGCTGGGAGTGGCGGGGAGGTCCCGCCTTGCTCTGGGTCAGACTGGGGGCCGACATCGATGCTCCTCGGTACTCATCTGCCGTGTGTGGTGCCGCGGCCGGGCCGCGGGGCGGGGCGGCCGCGCACGCCGCCCCGCCCTGGTGGTCACTGGTTGGCCAGGATCTGGTTGACCTGCGACTCCGCGGTGCTGAGGAGCTTGTCGACGTCGGCGTCCTTGTTGGTGAGGACGCCGGACATCACGTTGTCGAGGACCTTGTAGATCTCCTGCGCCTTGGGCGGCTCCGCCTTGCCCGCAACCGGGTTGTCCATGAAGGTCTTGAAGTTCTCCACCGGCATCGTGGCGTGCTCGGAGCGTGCCGCGTCGTCCTTCGTCTTGGACTCGTTCAGCCAGAAGTTGGGCTGCGGGACGCCGACCGGCAGTCCGTCGGCCTTGGTGCGCTCCCAGTCGAACTGGCCCTTGCCCACAGTCAGGTTCTTGAAGTTCAGCCAGGCGACCGCGGCCTTGATCTTGTCGGACGAGATCCCCTTCTTGATCATGTAGCTGTTGCCGCCGGCCAGGGTGGCCTTCTCGCCGGGTATCGGTCCCATGCCGAAGTTCTCGTACTTGGCGCCCAGTTGCTGCGCCATGTAGGCGATGTCGTCGGGTGCGGCGAGGAACATGCCGAGCTTGTCGGTGGCGATCTGCTTCTGCAGGTCGCCCCACTTCAGCAGCTGGGTCTTGCCCATGCTGTCGTCCTCCCAGCGCATGGCGCGGAGGTTCTTCACGACCTGCTTGCCCAACTCGTTGTTGAACGCGGCCTTCTTGCCGCTCGCGTCGACGATCTCGCCGCCGATGCTGTACATCTGCGCGGTGAAGTGCCAGCCGCCCGTGTTGGCGGCGCTGTACTCGCCGAAGCCCGCGATGCCGTCGCCGAGATCGGCGATCTTCTTCGCGGCGGTACGGACCTCCGCCCAGGTGCGCGGCGGGGCGTCGGGATCGAGGCCGGCCTGCTTGAAGAGCTTGCGGTTGATCAGCAGGCCCATCGTGTAGTTGCTGGTGGGCAGGCCGTAGAGCTTGCCGTCGTGCTTGAGCGTGCCGAGCACGTTCGGGTCGATGTCCTTCAGCGCCGGGACGGTCTTGTCGTTGACGTAGGCGGTGATGTCCTCGGCGCCGTCGTGGTCGAGCACCTGGGGTAGGTCGGTGAAGTACGTGTAGAAGACGTCGGGTTGGGACTTGGCCTTCAGCATCGCGGTGAAGCGCGGCGGCTCCAGGCACTGGCCCGGGGTGGAGCGGCCCTCGATGGTGACGTTCGGGTAGGTCTTGTTGAACTCCTTGACGTCCTCCTTCCACTCCTTCAGCTCGGCCGCCTTCGCCGCGGGCGGCATGCAGTCGATGGTGATCGTCACCTTCGTCTTGGGGTCCAGCGGCGCGGACGGATCCGACGAGCCGCCGCCGTCGGAAGCGCCACCGTCGTTGTCGCTGCTGCTCGTGCCGCAGGCGGCGAGCGCGGTCAGCGTGAGCGCGGAGACGAGGGCGACCGCGCTGGCGCGGCGAGTACGGCGGAACCTGGCACTTCTCATGGGTGGTCCCCTTCGGGCATGAACGTGGAAGGTCACCCCACCACCGGACGGCGGATGCGTTGTGGGGTGCGGCACACTCAACCACCGACGACAAGTGAACGCAAGATCCCGCGCAGTTTTCGTAATTCTCTGACAACAAGGGTTCAGTTCTCGGCGGAGTGCTCGCCAGAACACGGCCGGAATACGCGGGCGAGCCACCACGATCAGCGAGCGCAGGCCGCTCACCTGCGGCGATGCGGTAGCGGCAGCGTCGGCGTCCGCGCCGAGCCGGAGAGTCGGAGGCCAACAGACCGGAATCAATGTCCCTGCGCGCGCAGCGGGAGACCACACGGGACACGCTCGACCCACAGGAGAAGCTGTCCGCCGCGCAAGAGCCCGCACTCCACGAGCGGTCGCATGCGCGGGACGGCGACGAACGCGCCGCGCACTACCTTGCCTTGATCAAGTGGGAGCCCTTCGCGGCAGGCTCATCGGGCTCGTCGCCAACACGGCGGACGAGCCGCGGCTCCCCCTCAGGACACAACCCTCAGCGACCTGGACGGAGCAGGTGGGTGCGCCCCATCAGGCCAACTCCAGAACGCGGGTGAACGCCACGCGAGTTAGCCCCGGACCGTCGTAGTCGTCAACGGGCATTGAAGCGGTGAAGCCGAGTCGGGTGTGGAAGGCCTGTGAGGCCGTGTTCTCCGGGCTGGTCACGCAGCGCACGACTCGGCGGCCGTGGGCTCGCGCCAGTTCGAAGAAGGCACCGTAGAGGGCCTGGCCGATCCCCCGCCCGTGCAGGGCCGGGTCGACGCCCACGAAATGGACGTAGGCGGTGTCCGGCTCGGACTGCGACATGAATCCGACCAGGAACGCGGCGAGTTGGCCGTCGCGATGCTCGACGACGTAGCTGGTCGTGGTGAAGTGCTGGAAGTACAGCCTGGGTAGCAGCAGAGCCCGTTCCAGCGCTCCTGCCTCGCCCTTCAGGCCGCCCCACCATGTTTCGAGAACGGCCAGCACACGTGGATGGTCCTCGACCGTGGGGTGCCGGGCCGTGAGGCCGTCAGGGAGACCGTCGATCATCGCGGCAGTCTGGCATCCCCGGCATCACATCACCACTGGAATAGCCGACCGTCAGTCAGGGGGGCGGGGCGGGGGTCGGGCGGAGTCCCGCCCGTACAATTTGTATCCGAACGACCGGGCAGGCCCGCCTGCCGTCCGGTTCCGCCGAGGAGACCCAGGGAGCACGCTTGCCCGGCCAGCGATCCATCACCGAAGCGGAGAAGCTCGCGGAGGCCAAGCTGGGCGGCATTCCCGTTCGGCGTGCGCAGATGGCAGCCGTGGCCAACATGTACCGGGCCGCCACCACCGTGCGGCACCACCTGGAGAACTCCGTGCTGCGCGGCTCGGACCTGACCTGGACCGCCTTCGTGGTGCTGTGGGTGGTGTGGGTCTGGGGGGAGTCGGAGACGCGGCACGTCGCCGAGGAGGCGGGGATCTCGAAGGGCACGCTGACCGGCGTCGCGCGCACTCTGGAGTCGCGCGGGCTGCTGCGGCGCTCCGCCCACCCCACCGACGGACGGCTCGTCCTGCTGAGCCTGACCGACGAGGGCGAGGAGTTCATGCGGCGGGTCTTCCCCGCGTTCAACGAGGAGGAGGCCTTCGTCACCTCCCGGCTGACCGACGAGGAGTGCCTCGGCCTCGCCGACGCGTTGCGACGCGTGGTGCTCCAGGTCGAGGAGGAGGGCGAGGACCGGCGGAGGTCGCTGCTCGACGGTCAGGCTCCGGCGCCCCGCCGCAGTGGGCGGCGCGCACAGAGCTGAGCACCGTCATCCGATCCTGGTTCTCGTGTGGCTGTAGCGCTCCACGGGATCGCCCTCGTACTGCCACGGCCAGGGGGACACCAGGTTCTCCGTGGCCTCGAACGCCCAGCGGGCCTCCGCCGATCGCCCCGCCTTCGCCAGGGCGTACGCGAGCAGGTTGAGGTCGGCCACTCGGGCGGCGTGGCGCAGGTGGTCCGGCCGGGGCCACACGCCCGCGATGCGGTCCAGGAGGGTCGCGTTCTGCGGCTGCTCCCAGAAGCGGGCCGCCACCAGTGCGCCGACGCCGCTTCCGGCCATCTCGCGGTGGTACTGGTCCACGGCCGCCGCGAGCGGGAGGCACGCGGGCGGCGCCTGGGGCGGCATGACCGTGACCACGTCGTCGAGGAACTCCCGTTGCGCGGCGAGGCTGCCCTGTCCGTCCGGTGACAGGTGGACGAGGATCGTCAGGTAGGCCTCGCGGTTCCAGGGGTCGCGTGCCGCGATCTCCTTCCAGATCGGTGTCAGTTCGGCGCTCGTGCGGGCCTCGACGCACAGGGCCGCGAGCAGGGCGACCCAGGGCGTGGGGTCGGTGGGTGCCGCGTCGGCGGCGCGCCGGCAGGTGTCCAGGGTGGCGGGCGGGTCGTCGAGGCGGCCGGTCAGGCGTGCGGTGAGGACGTCGGCCCAGGCGTGCAGGACGAGGGCGTCGGCGCTGCGCGGGTGTTTCAGTCGCCAGCGGCGGGCGAGGGCGGGCGCGGCCCCGGCCAGTACGGTGACGCGGTGGCCGCGCCGGTCCCAGTCGTCCGCCGCGTCGCGCAGGAGTTGTTCGATCTGAGCCACCAGGATGTCCTGGGGCCCCGCGCCGGGCGCGCCGGTCAGTGCGCGCAGGACGCGGCCGAGTGCCGCGTCGTCGAGTTCCGGCGCGAGACGCGCGGTGGTGGCGGTACGGCGGCGGAACAGCGCCATCGCAGCGGCCTCGTCTCAGTCGGTGGTGTGCGCGGCCCGTACCAGTGCGTCGAAGACGCGCTGTTGGGCGGGGTCTTCGTGGGCGGTGTCCTCGGGGTGCCACTGCACGGCGAGGAACCAGCCCCGGCCGTCGGTGAGTTCGAGGGCTTCGATGGTGCCGTCGGCCGCTCGGGCGGTGACGGTCAGCCCCGAGCCGAGCCGGTCCACGTGCTGGTGGTGGTAGCAGGACGCTTCGGCCTTGTCGGCGCCGGTGATCCGGGTGACGGCGGAGCCGGGGGCGAGGGAGACGGGGTGGCGCAGGTGGCGGTGTTCCCGGCCGGGGCCGCCCATGTCCTGGTGCAGGGTGCCTCCCAGGGCCGTGTTCACCACTTGCAGGCCGCGGCAGATCGCCAGGGTTGGCAGACCGGTCGCGAGGGCCTGCCGGGCGAGCTCCAGGTCGAAGGCGTCCTGTTCGTCGTCCACGTCGTAGACGGTTTCGTGTGCGTCGGCCGCTCCGTAGCGGTGGGGTGCGAGGTCGCCGCCGCCGGGCAGCAGCAGACCGTCGAAGCGGGCGAGGCGGGCGGCGACCTCGGCGGGGTCGGCGGTGCCGCCGGGGGCGTGCGGGTGGACGGTGGCGGGCTCGCCTCCCGCCCGCCACACGGCTTCGATCAGGGCGCGGGCGTTGACCTCGGCGGCGTGGCGCAGGGCGGAGGTGGTGGCGGAGAAGCGGGCCGGGATCGCGATCAGGGGGCGGTGGGTGGTCACAGCTGGATCCAGGTGGTCTTCAGTTCGGTGTACTTCTCCAGGGCGTGCGCGGACTTGTCGCGGCCGTTGCCGGACTGCTTCATGCCGCCGAAGGGGACCGTCAGGTCGCCTTCCTCGTAGCAGTTGACCCAGACCGTGCCCGCCTTGAGAGCGCGGGAGACCCGGTGGGCTGTGGACAGGTCGGAGGTCCACAGTCCGGCGGCGAGGCCGTACTCGGTGGCGTTGGCCAGGGCGACGGCCTCGTCGAGGTCGTCGAAGGTGAGGACGGACAGGACGGGGCCGAAGATCTCCTCGCGGGCCAGCCGGGCGGTTGGGGTGACCTGGTCGAAGACGGTCGGTTCGAGATAGACGCCGCCGGTCTCGGTGAGGGTGCGGGTGCCGCCCGCGCGCAGGCGGGCGCCGTCGTCGACCCCGGCGCGGATGTGGTCGAGTACGCGGTCCAGGTGAGCGCTGCCGACCAGGGCGCCCATCTCGGTGGCGGGGTCGAGCGGGTCGCCGACGCGCAGGGCGCGGGCGCGGGCCACGACGGCTTCGGTGACCTGTTCGGCGATCGAGGAGTGCACGAGCAGGCGGGAGGGCGCGGTGCACATCTCGCCCTGGTTGAAGAAGATGCCCCAGGCGGCGGTTGCGGCGGCCTTCTCCAGGTCGGGGGCGTCGGGCAGGACGATGTTGGGTGACTTGCCGCCCAGTTCGAGCCAGACGCGCTTGAGGTTGGAGTCGGCGGCGTAGCGCAGGAAGTGGCGGCCGACGGCGGTGGAGCCGGTGAAGGCCAGGACGTCCACGTCGGGGTGGAGTCCGAGGGCGCGGCCGGCGACCGGGCCGTCGCCCGCGACGACGTTGAGCACGCCGGGCGGCAGTCCGGCCTCCAGGGCCAGTCGGCCGAGCAGCAGTGCGGACAGCGGTGAGTTCTCCGAGGGCTTGAGTACGACCGTGCAGCCGGCGGCGAGGGCGGGTGCGACCTTCCAACCGGCCAGCGTGAGGGGGAAGTTCCAGGGGACGACCGCGCCGACGACGCCGACGGGTTCCCGGGTGACCAGGGCCAGCGCGTCCGGGGCGGTGTGCGGGGACTCGTCGGTGACCTTGTCGGCGAGCTGCCCGTACCAGCGGAAGGTGTTGATCACGGCGCGCAGTTCGATGTCGTGGGCGTCCGTGATGGGTTTGCCCATCTCCAGGCTGACGGCGAGCGCGAGTTCGGCCCGGTGTTCCTCCAGCAGTTCGGCGATACGGATCAGGACGCGGCCGCGTTCGGCGGGGGCCAGGCGTGGCCACGGGCCATGGTCGAAGGCGCGCCGGGCGCCGGCCACGGCCGCGTCGACCTCGGCCTGCCCGGCGTCGGCGACGTCGGCCAGGACATGGCCGTCGCGCGGTGAGACAACCGTGAACGTGCTGCCGCCCCCGGCCTCTTCTTCGCCGTCGATCAGATGGGTGCGCGGCGGTGCGAACGTCTTGGCGCGGTGCAGCCACTCGTCGTGGGTGGCTGTGGTCATGCGGTCCTCCAGACCACGTCGGGAGCCTGCGCGGGCGCACCCTGTGCGGGGTGCGCCTGCGCAGGTGGGTGGACAAGTCCGTCAGGGGGTGGTGGTGCGGCGGCGCCGGACCCGCTCGTTGAGCACGCCGAGCGCCATGACGACCGGTACGGCGGCCACCAGGGCGACGGCCGTGGTCGTCGAACCGCCGATCAGCGTGGTGAAGTTGGCCAGGATCAGCCAGATCGCCCCGGCCAGGCCGATCGCGCCGAGCACGGGTGCGACCAGGGTGTTCCAGGTACGGGTGTCCTCGCGGCTGCGTCGGAAGAACACCACGACCGACACCGAGGTCAGCAGGTACATCAGCATCATCGCCAGGACGGCCAGACCGCTGAACCAGGAGAACAGGGTGAGCACCGGGTCCTCACCGGCCAGGGCGAACGGTACGACCAGGGCGGCGGCGATCACGGTCTGGGTGCAGCCCGCGATCCAGGGCGAGTGCCGGGTGTTGAGGCGGCACAGGCCGGACGGGAGCTGGCCGTCGCGGGAGAGTGAGAACAGGTAACGGTTGGCGGAGTTGTGGAACGTCAGTACACCTGCGAAGAGGGAGGTGGCGAGCAGGATCGGCAGGACGTCGTTGACCCAGCCGCCGAACTGGTCGGCGATGGGGGCGAAGACGAAGCCCGCGGAGTCACCGGCGGTCAGTGCCTCGCCCGCCGCCGCGGGTGCCTGGGCGGCGCCATAGGAGGAGATGAGCATCCAGGAGGTGAGGGCGAAGAAGGCGGTGACCACGATCACCGACAGGTAGGTGGCCCGCGGCACGGTCTTCTTCGGCTCCTTGGCCTCCTCGCCGTAGATGGCGGTGGCCTCGAAGCCGAACATGGACGCCACGGCGAACATGATGGCGACGCCGGGCGCGCCCTGGAGCGCCGCGGACGGGGAGAAGCTGTCGGCCACGCCGAGTCCGGCAGGCCCGCCGCCCTTGAAGAAGGTGACGAGGCCGAAGACCAGCAGGATGGAGAACTCGGCGAGCACGAAGACGGCCAGCACCTTGGCGCCCATCTCGATGCCCGCGGCACCGAGGGCCTGCACGACGGCCATCGTGACCAGGGCGTAGACCCACCACGCCAAATCCACGCCGGTGTGGTCGGCGACCAGCGCGCTGACGATGGAGCCGTACAGGCCGTACATCGCGGCCTGGATGACGCAGTACGCGAACAGGGCGACGCTCGCGCTGCCGGCGCCGGCCGAGCGGCCGAGGCCGGTGCCGATGTACGTGTAGAAGGCGCCGGCGTCCACGACGTGGCGTCCCATGGCGACGAAGCCCACGGAGAAGAGCAGGATCACGGCTCCGGCCACCACGTAGGCGGCCGGTGTGCCGGATCCGTTGCCGATGGCGACCGAGATCGGGGCGGCACCGGCGATGCCCGTGAGCGGGGCCTGACCGGACAGTACGAAGAAGAGGATGCCCAGAACACCCAGGGCATTGGGCTTGAGCGTTGCTGCAGTGGGGGCGTCCCGTACGGTCCGCTTCGCGGTTGCCGTCTGACTGTCCACTCGGATCACCTGCCAGAGAAGGGAAGGATCGTTTCAGGCCAAACGAGTTGCCTCATCCTGGTGGCCGAACTATCCGTTTGACAAGGGGTTGGGAACGGCGAATCCGGGCGGCGCGGCGGATCCTTACGTCGCCGTAACACGACGTACGCGTACGCGTCGGTAGCGGAGCCTTCCGGGGCCGGGCGGAGGCGCATGGCTGAGCCCCGGCCGGATGGCCGGGGCTCCTGGGTGGGACGCGGGTCAGGTGCTCGCAGGGCCCCCGGCCAGCCCCTCCAGCAGGGTCCGCAGCTCCGCGAGTGCCTCTTCGGTGACGTCCTGCTCGCCGAAGACGAGCTGGTGCAGCACCAGGCCCTCCAGGGCGGCGAAGACGAGCCGGGACAGGCCCCGGTCCACCGGTCCCGGCAGCATGCGGGCCAGCTCGCTCCTGGTCGCCTCGAAGTACTCCTCGTACAGGCTCCGCAGATGGGTCAGCAGCTCCGGCCTGCGCCGCGCCTCCAGCAGCAACTCGTACTGGAACGCCTGCAGTTCGGGCCCGGACTGCACCATCCGTGTCAGGCCCGTGGCGAAGTCGGCGGGCCTGCCGTTGCCGATGCCGAGCGTGCTGTCCTTGAGCGAGGTGCGGATGGCGTGGGTGACGGCCTCCTCGATCAGCGCGTCCCGCGAGCCGAAGTGGTGGACGACCAGCCCGTGGGTGACACCGGCCTCCTCGGCCACGGCACGGTAGGTGAGCTTGCGCAGACCGCCCTTGGCCACCACGCGCACGGCGGCCTCCAGCAGGGCGGTGCGCCCTGTCCCGTAGTTGGTCACGCGCTTGCGACCACGGCGCTCACCGGCGGGTTCGACGGATTCGGTCATGCCGACGACCCTACCGGCGGCGCTCCGGTCAGCGCCGCGGAGGCCTGACGCCACGGAACTCCCAGTCGCCGCCGAGCGCGGTGGAGACCACTTCCTCGGACTCGGTGGGCTGCGCGCCGACGTCCGTACGGATCGCGGCAGGGCCGGTGACGATGCGGTTGGTAAGGCGGCCGAGGCCCTCGACCTCGACCTCGACGACATCGCCGGGCTGGACGGGCCGGGAGTTGGCAGGGGTGCCGGACAGCAGCACGTCTCCGGGGTACAGGGTGATCGTGCGGGCGATGTCGGCGACGAGGTAGTGCATGTCCCAGGTCATCTCGTCGGTGGAGCCGTCCTGGACCACCTCGCCGTTGACGTAGGTGCGCAGCCGCTTGCCATGGAAGTCCCAGTCGGTCACCAGGCCGGGGCCGAGGGGGCACAGCGTGTCGGAGCCCTTGACGCGGAGCATCGACCCGGCGTCGGTGTCGCGGAAGTCGTGCAGGCCGTAGTCGTTGGCGATGGTGTAGCCCGCGATGTACTCCCCCGCGTCGGCCGGGGCGATGTTGCGCGCGGTCCTGCCGATGACGATGGCGATCTCGCCCTCGTAGTTCAGCCACTTGCAGCCCTCGGGGCGCACGATCGCGCCCTGGTGGGAGTTGAGGGAGGAGGTGGGCTTGTGGAAGTAGGTGGGGGTGTCGGGCAGGCCGATCTGGAACTCGTCGACCCGGCTGCGGTGGTTCAGGTGGACGGCGATGATCTTTGAGGGGACGACCGGGGGGCAGGTGGTGCGCGTCGTCGATCTTGACGCGGCGGCCGTCCCCGGCGACGAGCTCGTCACCGTCACGGACGGTCTCGACGGCGGCGCCGTCGAGGAGGATGCGGCGGTACTCGGGCATGGTGAAGCCTTTCGGGGACGCTCAGCCGCGGCTGTGCGGCGTGCGCGGGGCGGTCGGTGCGGGCAGTCCGGCGCCGGTCCAGCCGTCGGCGGGGCGGTCGAACCAGAGGTGGACCTGGCCGGTGCCGATGGAGTTCTCGTACTCGCCGTACTGGCGGGCCCTGGCGACGCAGGCCTGCTCGCCGAGCGCGCCGGCCATCATCAGGTAGTGGAAGAACTTCGCCTCGGGCCTGTACCTGGAGAACTCGTCCATGGTGTCGAGGACCTTGTCGTGACGGCCCTCCTTGAACCAGGCGATGCGCTCGTAGTCGGCCTCGCGCGCCTCGGCGGTGAAGATGTGCGCGGGGTCGCTGGCCTCGTGGTCGCGCAGTTCGCGCAGCGGCCAGAAGGTGTGCGAGAGGGCGCCGGAGGCGATGAGCAGCACGCGGCGGCCGGGGGTGGCGGCGATGCCGTCCGCCAGGGCCCGGCCGAGGCGCAGATGGTCCTCGATGTCGCCGGTCTGGCAGACGCCGATGGTCACCCACCGCTTGTCGGGCAGGCCTTCACCGAGGAACTTCCACAGGTTGATGGTCGCGTAGAAGATCGGCAGGTAGGCGTCGTCGATCGCGGTGATCCAGGTGCCGTGCCTGTCGGCGAACGAGGCGATGTTGCGGGCGAGTTCGGGGTCGCCGGGGAAGTCGTACGGCATACGGCTCATGCCGCGCGGCAGTTCCTCGGAGGTGAACAGTCCGGCCCTGCGGTCCTGTGCGGTGACGACGAACTCGACGGTGGTGGCCCAGTGGGAGTCGAGGACGACCACGGTGTCGTAGTCGTCGCGCTCGAAGACGTCCTTCCTGAGCTGCTGAAGGCCGGTGACGAGGGTGATCTCCTTGCCCCCGTTCAGCTCCAGCCGGGTCTCCTCGGGCAGCACGATGGTGGGGACGTGAGCGAGCAGGCCCGCTCCGACGATCTCACCCATGGTCCTTCCATCCCTTCGGCGCGGTGACGGTGTTCTTCAGGTCGCAGTAGAAGTCGAAGCTCCAGGTGCCGCCCTCGCGGCCGACCCCGGACTGGCGGGAGCCGCCGAAGGGGGCCTGGAGGTCGCGGACGAAGAAGCAGTTGACCCAGACGGTGCCCGCGACCAGTTGCGCGGTGACGCGTTCGGCGCGCGCGCGGTCGCCGGTGGCGACGGTGGCGGCCAGGCCGAAGCGGGTGCCGTTGGCGAGCCGGACGGCTTCCTGTTCGGTGGTGAAGGTCTGGAGGGTCAGGACGGGCCCGAAGACCTCTTCCTGGACGATCTCGCTGTCCTGCGCCACGTCGGTGAGCAGGGTCGGCGCGTAGTACTGGCCCTCGTTGCGGTGGCCGCCGATGACGGCGCGGGCGCCGGCCGCGAGGGCCCGCTGCACGAAACCGTCGATCTTCTCCAGCTGGCGGGGGTGGATGTTGGGCCCGATGTCGGTGGCCTCGTCGCGCGGGTCGCCCTGCTTGAGCTGCTGGGCCTTCTCGACGAAGCGGCGCGTGAACTCCTCCGCGATCGATTCCTCGACCAGGATGCGGGTGGCCGCGAGGCACACCTGCCCGGCGTTGTCGTACTGTTCGACCGCGAGGTCGACGGCGAGATCGAGGTCGGCGTCGGCGAAGACCAGCAGCGGGGACTTGCCGCCGAGTTCGAGGCTGAGCGGGGTGAGGTTGGCGGCGGCCGAGGCGGCGATGTGCTGGGCGGTCGGCACGGACCCGGTGAAGCTGATGCGCCGCACGTCGGGGTGCGAGGTGAGGGCGTCGCCGATCTCGGAGCCGTAGCCCTGGACCACGTTGAGGACACCGGCGGGCAGCCCGGCCTCGGTGGCGATGTCGGCGAGCAGGGACGCGGTGAGCGGGGTCCATTCGGCGGGCTTGAGGATCACCGTGTTGCCCGCGGCCAGGGCGGGGGCGATCTTCCAGGTGGCCAGCATCAGCGGGGCGTTCCACGGGGTGATCAGGACGCAGGGGCCTGCCGGGTCCCAGCTGACGTGGTTGGTGTGGCCGCGGGTGTCGAAGTCCTCGTGGCCGAGGGTGAGCAGCCAGTCGGCGAAGAAGCGGAAGTTGTGGGCGACGCGGGGCATGACGCCGCGACGGTGGGAGCGGAGCAGGGCGCCGTTGTCGGTGGTCTCGACGATGGCCAGCTCTTCGAGGCGCTTGTCGACGCCGTCGGCTATGGCGTGCAGGATGCGGGCGCGTTCGGCGCGCGGGGTGGCGGCCCAGCCGGGGAAGGCCGCCTTGGCGGCGGCGACGGCGGCTGCGGCCTCCATGGCGGTGCCCCGGGAGATCTCGCCGAGGGTGCTGCCGTCGATGGGTGAGACGTCGGTGAAAGTCTCGGTGGAGGCGACGCGTTCGCCGCCAATGAAGTGCCGGGTGTCGACGGCGACACCGGCGACGGTGATGGAGTGGGTGCTCATGTCGCGGGGGCTCCTCGCGGGGTGGGGGGCGGGTTCACTCGGCTCCGGACGTGCCGGACTCCAGCAGTCGGCCGCCGTCCCAGACCACGCCGAGCTGCCGGTAGTAGGCGGCGATCGGCTCGCGGACCTCCAGGCGGGCCAGCTCCTCGGTGGGGGCCTCGAACAGTTCCAGCTCGGCGTCACCCATCCACGGCTGTCCGCCCTCGAAGGAGGCGGCGCCGGACTCGATCAGCTCGTCGAGGGCGAGGCCCTTGCCCTTCTCGATGGACGGCAGCCAGCGGTGGTGGGCCATGGGGTGGCCGTTGACGAAGCCGTTGGTCTCGGACGGCTCGCGCAGGGTGACCACGGCCTGGGCCAGGCGCCGGTCGGCGGCGGCGAGGGTGGCGCCGAAGCGCGCGCCGGCCTCGATGCGCGGGGCGGGCCCGTACGGGTGCGGGCGGGTCTGGTGGATGGAGCCGAGCTTCTTCGGGTAGCCCTGGTGCAGTCCGCGGGCGATCGCGAAGTCCTTGTCGACCCAGATGTAGACACAGCGGGTGTAGGTCCGGCCCTTGTACTTGCAGCGGACGACGGCGAAGGCCTCCTTGTACTGGGCGCGCACCGGGTCGAGCAGTTCGTCGCCGGAGGTCGAGCAGGACTGCCAGTCGGCCCAGATCAGCGCGACGGCACCGGGGTCCTCGTCGGCGAGCTGGAGCGGCTCGGGGAGCAGTTCGCGTACGCGGGCGGGGTCGGTGCGGTACTCGACGGTGAGCAGGTCGCCGGAGTAGCGCCAGGGCGGGGAGGGGATCAGTGACGAGGCGCCGCTCGCCGTCTTGGGGGAGAAGAATCCACGAACGGTGGTCATGGTCAGCGAGGTCCTTAGGCGGTGAGGGCGGGCTGCTTTAGCAGTTCGGCGCGGTGGCGGGCGGCCGCTGCCGCCGCGGCGGTGCCGCCGAGGGCGACGACGCCGACCAGGCGGCCGTCGGTGTGGTAGCCGACCAGGACGTCCCCGTCGAGGTCTCCTTCGAGGACGCGGATGTCGTCCTTGCCGAGGGCGGGGGCGCCGAAGGACTGGAGCCGGAAGTCGTGCTGGTCGCTCCAGAAGGTGGGCAGCGGGGCGAAGGGCGCGAGGCCGGACTCGGTGCCGCCCAGGTGGGCGGCGAGGACGCGGGCGGCGTGCTTGGCGGTGTCCGTCGGGATGGACCAGTGCTCGACGCGGCGCGGTACGCCGTCGTAGCGGGCGTTGGGGAAGCGGGCGATGTCGCCGACAGCGACGACGTCGGGGCGGCAGCCGACGCGCAGGTGCTCGTCGGTGAGGACGCCGTCGGTCAGGTCGAGGCCGTTGCCGTCGAGCCATTCGGTGTTGGCGACGGAGCCGACGGACTCGACGACCACGTCCGCGGCGAGTACCGAGCCGTCCGCCAGGATCACTCCGGTGACGTGGTCCTCGCCCTCGAAGGCGGTCACGCCGGTGCCGAGGGCGAAGCGGACGCCCCGCTGCTCGTGGCGGTCGCGCAGCGCCCGGGCGAGGGGTTCGCCGAGGGGGCCGATCATGGGCAGCGGCAGCGGGTCGACCACGGTGACCTCGGCGGCGCCGAGCGCCACGGCGGTGGCGGCGACTTCGCAGCCGATGAAGCCCGCCCCGACCACGACCACGCGCACACCCGGCCTGGTCAGCGCGTCGCGCAGGCCGCGGGCGTCGTCCAGGGTGCGGACGGTGTGCCGGCCGGTGGTGGGGCCGGGGCAGCGCAGGCGCCGGGGGCGCATTCCGGTGGCGATGACGAGTCCGGCGTAGGTGAGGGCCTCGCCGTCGTCGAGTTCGACGAGGTGCCGGTCGAGGTCGGCGCGTACGGCCTTGGTGCCGAGCCGCCAGGTGACGTCGGCGACGGCCGTGCGCGGCCGGAAGGCGAGGGAGTCGAAGGTCGCCCTGCCCGCCAGCACCTCCTTGGAGAGCGGGGGCCGATTGTAGGGCATGTGCGACTCGTCGCCGATCAGGATGATCGGTCCGTCCCAGCCCGCGGCGCGCAGTTGCTCGGCGGTGCGCAGGCCGGCCATGGAGGCGCCGGCCACGACGATGGGTGCGCGCACGGCTCAGTCCTCGATCCGGATGGCCTGGAGCGGGCAGACGTCGGCGGCCTCCTCGACCTCGTCGCGCAGCGCGTCGTCGGGGTCGGCGACGTAGGCCAGTCGGCCGGCGTCGTCGAAGCTGAAGACATCGGGGGCGGCGAAGACGCACTGGCCGTGGTCCTGGCACTTGTTCATGTCGACGACGACCTTCATGGCCGGTCCTCCTGGGGCTGAGCAGGGGCGTCGGGGAGAGGGAAGAAAGGGGCCCGGTCCAGCGACCGGCCGGGCCCCGGCCAAAGGGCGCGGTGAACACCGCACCCCAACTCGTTTGGCTTCAAACAACATAGGAAGCCGCAGACCCCTGGTCAATAGCTATCCACATGGATAAATTTTCGCTTCAGCCCCCTTGCGGCGAGGCAACCGGCGTCCTTACCGTTTGGCACCAAACAGAGCGGCCTGCCGTGGTCCCGCGGTGCACGGCCGCCCTCATCCTTCGCTTTCTCCCCCTGCTTTCTCCCCCTGCTTTCTCCCCCTGCTTTCTCCCCCTGCTTTCTCCGAAGCGCCCTGAGCCCCGAGTCTGCAAGGCGCCCCCTTCCCCAGAGGAGACACCGGTGAGCGCATCCGACACCCCACCCGTCCGCCGGCACATGGAACGGCTGGCCGCCGAGGGCATCGACGTGGTCCGGGTGACCTATCCCGACCTCATCGGCACCGAGCGGGCCCGGGACGTCCTGCTGGACCATCTGCCCTCGGCCTGCGACCACGGCCTCGCCTTCTGCCGCGCCGTCTACCACACCACCCCGCAGGGCGACGTCGTCCCCGTCACCGGCGGGCTGGACGCGGGCCTGCCCGACATCTGCGTACGCCCCGACCTCGACACCCTCACTGCCCTGCCGTGGGAACCGGGCGTCGCCACCTGCCTGGGCGACGTGACCGACCCGGCCACCGGGCGGCCCGCCCCGGAATCCCCGCGCGACCTGCTGCGCGCCGTCCTCGACCGGTGCGCCGAGCACGGACTCAACCCCGTCGTCGGACCCGAACTCGAATACTTCCTGTGCGACGCCGACCCCGGCGCCCCGACCGGCTGGCGCAAGTACAGCGACATCCAGGGCGTCGTCTACACCGCGGGCCTGCGCGCCGACGACGACAACCACCTGCTGCGCACCCTGCGTCAGCTGCACGCCATGAACATCGGCGTCAGCAGCGGCAACCACGAGTTCGACGGCTCGCAGTTCGAGATCAACCTGACCCACTGCGACGCCATGACCGCCGCGGACCGCGCTTTCCGCTTCAAGTCGGCCGTGAAGGAACTCGCCCGCAAGGAAGGCCGCCTGGCCACCTTCATGGCCAAACCCTTCAACGGCGCGGGCGGCTCCGGCTTCCACCTGCACCTCTCCTGTACGGACGACCGGGGCGCCAACGCCTTCGACGACCCGTCCGCCCCCTACGGCCTGTCCACCGCCGGACGCCACGCCGTGGCCGGCATCCTCGCCCACGCCCCCGCACTGGCCGCGCTTGCCAACCCGACCGTCAACTCCTACAAGCGCTTCGGTCCCGACACCCTCGCCCCCTGGCTGGTCGACTGGGGCCTGGACAACCGCAGCGCCATGGTCCGCATACCGCCGGAGCGCGGCGCTGCCGCCCGCCTGGAACTGCGTCTCGGCGACGCCAGCGCGAATCCGTACCTGCTGGTCGCGGGCACCATCGCGGCCGCCCTGCTGGGAGTGCTGGCCGGCGAGGAGCCCCCCGCCCCGCTGGAGGGCTACGGCTACGACACCACCAAGTCACCCCTGCTGCCGATGTCCCTGCCCGCCGCGCTCGACGCCCTGGAGGCCGACACGGCGCTGACCGAGGTGCTCGGCAAGGACTTCACCTCCTCCTACCTCGCCTACAAGCGCGACGAGGTCGAGCGCTTCCAACGGCACGTCACCGACTGGGAGTTCACCGAGTACGCCTACCACCTCTGAGCACCGGCCCCCGTACGCACCGCCGAGGAGCACACACCGCATGACCACCAGCACCCCCGCCCAGTCCGTCACCGAGGCCGTGCGCGAGCCGCTGCCGCTGGCCGACGTCGACCTCGCCAACCTCGACAACTTCACCGACGGCGTCACCCCGTGGCGCATGTTCCACACCCTTCGGCACGAGGACCCCGTCCACTGGCAGGAGGAGGACGCCCCCAACTCCGGCTTCTGGGCGGTGACCCGGCACGCCGACATCGCCCGCGTCGACCGCGACGCCGAGACCTTCACCTCCTCGAAGTTCGTCAACCTCGAAGAGCTCGACGACGACCAGATCAAGAAGCGCGCCTCCATCCTGGAACTGGACGGCGTCCGGCACCGGGCCCTGCGCAGCCTGCTCCAGCGGCAGTTCGGCGCGAGCGTCATCAACAGCTACGCCGACTTCCTGCGCGGCCTCACCGCCACCACCCTCGACGCCGCCCTGGCCATGGGCACCTTCGACTTCGTCAAGGAAGTCTCCGCCGACTTCCCCATCAACGTGCTCGCCCGGCTGCTGGACGTGCCGCCGGAGGACAACCAGCAGCTCATCGACTGGGGCAACCGGATCATCGGCAACACCGACCCCGACTACGCCGATGTCCTGCTGCACAGCGAGGAGAGCGAGAAGTACCGCGACCTGCCCTTCCGCTCCCCCGCCTCACTGGAGGTCTTCGCGTACGGGCGGGAACTGGCCCGGCAGCGGCGCGGCGGCAACGGCAGCGACCTGATCTCGCGGCTGGTCAACGAGACCCCGCGCGACGGAGTCCCGCTCTCCGCGCAGGACTTCGACAACTACTTCCTGCTCCTCGTCGTCGCCGGCAACGAGACCACCCGGCACACCATCACCCACTCCATGCTGGCCCTCCTCCAGCACCCGGACCAGCTCGCCCGCCTTAAGGACGACCCGTCCCTCATCCCCACGGCGGTCGAGGAGTTCCTGCGCTGGGCCTCCCCCGTCTACCACTTCCGCCGCACCGCGACCCGTGACGTCGAACTCGGCGGCAAGAAGGTGAAGGAGGGCGACAAGGTCGTCATGTGGTTCGCCTCCGGCAACCGCGACGAGGAAGTCTTCGGCAACCCCTACGACTTCGACGTCACCCGCGAGAACAACGACCACATCACCTTCGGCAAGGGCAGCCCCCACCTGTGCCTGGGCAACCTGCTGGCCCGCACCGAGATCCGCATCATGTTCGAGGAGCTGATCCCCAGGCTGGCCGACATCCGCCTCGTGGGCGACGTACCGCGGGTGCGCTCCAACTTCGTCAACGGCATCAAGCGCCTGCCGGTGGAGGTGACGCCGGCGTGAGCTGACGGGGCGGACGCGGGAGGGGCGGTCCTCGCACCGGGGCCGCCCCACTGAACAGTTCGTGCCGCGATACGCGACTGCACGGACAGCGCCGTCGGTCAGTCGCCCAGCGCGGCCGACGGCGTCTTCCCGTCGTGCGCCTGCTGAGCCCGCTCCACGAACACTTCGGTCAGGTCCCGGACCTCGTCCTCCTCAAGGGTGCCCTTGGCCAGGCCGGCCGCGAGCGTCCACAGCACCACCGAGCCGACCCGCGCCTGGGCCACCGCTCCGGGCTCGCCCTTGAAACCGGCGCTACCGAACCTGGCGTCCCGCTCGTCACCGACCGGACCGATGTCGAACGTCCTCGCCTCCGGCCCGGCCCGGTCGCCGTAGTAGCCGTCCCAGAGCACGTCGTACGCCTTCCGGGCCGACTCCTCACTGTCGTACGTGATGATCAAGAAGGTGACGTCGGTCGGCTTCTCGTCGCGCCGGAATGTGGACGTGCCGTAGTAACGGGCTTTCTCGCAGCCGGCGTTGCCCTTCGACGGGCACGCCTGCTCACGGTGGATCTTCTCCATCTTGATGGCGAGAGGCTCCGCTTGCTCGCGCCAACCCGCCATGGCCTGCTTGTCCGGCAGCGCCTGCTGCGCCTGCTTCTTCGTCAGCGCCGTGACCTCGCCACTGTCCCCGCCTCCCCCGCACGCCGTCAGCAGCCACAGCGCCGCGATCCCCGCACACCACCGGTAGCCCTTCATGGCCATGCCACCACCCCTGGGAACGATCTTACGTGGCCCGTCTGTCCCCGGGCACGCCACCTCCGTTCGTTCCGCCCGACGAACACACCGGCACAGGCTCGTACCCTGGAACGAGGTCCGGGTCTGCCCTCGTGCCTAACCTGCGGAGATGATCAGGCACATGTCGACGTACCCCGCCGGGAGCCTCAGCCGCGTGCTGGAGGATCTCGGTTCCACCCTTCTCGACCTGGTGCACGGCGACGCGCTCGCCGCACGCGAGATCGGTGGCGTCGGCATCCATGATCCGTACGACGAGCAGCACTACCCGGCGCAGGCCATCGTGCTCGGCGTGGGCGTGCACGGCACCGAGGACATCGCCGGCCTGCTGCGCAGCCTCCAGGGCAAGAAGGCCACGGCACTGGTGGTGCGGGCCCCCGTCGAGGACGCGGACGCGCTGGAGCCGGTCGTCACCGAGACCGGCGTCGCCCTGCTGGCCCTGACCCGCGGCGCGTCCTGGGCGCAGCTGGCGGCGATGCTGCGCACGCTGCTCTCCGAAGAGGACGTCGGCGACGCCGGGGCGCACACGCTGGGCGGGGTTCCGTCCGGTGACCTGTTCGCCCTGGCGAACGCGATCGCCACCCTGCTGGACGCACCCGTCACCATCGAGGACCGGCGGTCGAGGGTGCTCGCCTTCTCGGGGAGGCAGGACGAGGCGGACTCCTCGCGCGTGGAGACCATCCTGGCCCGACAGGTTCCGGAGCGTTACCTGCGCATCCATGAGGAGGACGGCGTCTTCCGGGAGCTGTACCTCAGTGACGGTCTGGTGCACGTCCCCGCGGCGAAGACCGAGGACGCCGACGCGCTGCCCAGGGTCGCGGTCGCCGTGCGCGCCGGGGACGAGTTCCTCGGTTCGGTCTGGGCGGCGGTACGCAGACCGCTCACCCCCGAGCGGGAGGAGGCGTTCCTGGAGTCGGCCAAGCTCGTGGCGCTGCACATGCTGCGTTTCCGGGCCGGCGCCGACGCCGAGAACCGGCTGCGAGCCGGTCTCGTCACGACCGTGCTGGAGGGAGGCGCGGGGGCCGTCGAGGCGCTGGGCCGCCTGGATCTGGTCGACGAGCCCACGCTGGTCATGGCCATGGGCCTGGTGCCCGACCACGACGAGGACCGCGCCCACATCGCTGCCGAGCGCCAGCGACTGGCCGGTGCCCTGGCCGTCCATCTCACCGCCGTGCAGCCGCGCTCCGCCGTGGCCCTGCTCGGCGACACGATCTACGCCCTCCTGCCGGTGTCGGGCGACACCGCGCACGCGCGGGAACGCGCCGCCCACGTGGCGTCGAACTTCCTCCAGCGCACCGGCGAGCGCATCGGCGCCGTCATCGGGATCGGCTCGGTGGCCCAGGAACCGGCGGCCCTCCCGCGCTCACGCACCAACGCCGACCGCGCGCTGCGCGTGCTGCTCAGCGGCCGGTCCTCCCAGCGTGTCGCCCCGATCTCCGAGGTGTACGTCGACGCCCTCATGCTGGAGATGCGGGATCTGGCCATCGCCAACCGCGACGAACTCTCCGGCCCGCTCGCCCTGCTCGCCGCCTACGACGCCCAGCACAACGCGCACCTCGTGGAGACACTGAGGGCCTGGCTGGACGCCTTCGGCGACGTGATCGCGGCCTCGGCCAGTGTGTACGTCCACCCCAACACCTTTCGGTACCGGCTGCGCAGGGTCGCCGAGGTGGGGCGGATCGACCTTCAGGACCCGTCCGCCCGGTTCGCCGCGATGGTGCAGCTACGGCTGATCACCATCGCCGACAGGTCCAGCGCCGAGTGAGCCGAGTGCGTAGACCCCCCGCCGAAGGCTCCCGCCGTTGCCCTGGACCCCCACTGCCGGTCGAGGCGACCCTCTGGCCCGCGTACCGTACCGCTGCCAGAATGAGCACCCGCTTGAGCAGTGAACGCCTGTGCCGGGGTTGGCCGTTGGGCCGGGAGTGGGAGGCGTATGGGCGTCGGGACGTCGTTGCCGAGGGAGGGCGCCTTCGTACTGATCGTGCTGATGATCGTCGCCCTGCTCACCGACCTGCCCGGAGTGCTGGAGGCGGTGTTCACCCCCTGGATGGCCATGGGAGTGGACCTTCCCCTCGTGTTCGTCGTCGCCACGCTGTTGACCTACCGGCGGCGGCGCAGACTCAGTGAGTATCAGGGCGCCGGCTGAGAAGTGTCCCGCCCGAGAAGAAAGGCTCCCGCCGTGCCCCTGGACCTGCACCGCCGTGCTGTCGTCGCCGACGCCCACAACGACCTGCTGATGGCCGTCGCCGCGCGCCCGCCGCGGCGCTGGGGCGGGTTCTTCCGGGACCGCTGGCTGCCCCAGCTGCGCGAGGGCGGTATCGACATCCAGGTGCTGCCGGTGTTCATCGACGACCAGTACCGTCCCGAAGGCGCGCTGCGGCAGACCCTGCGCATGATCGAGTGCGCGCATGAGCTCGCCGAGGCCAACCCCGACCAGGTCGCCCTGTGCCTGAACGGCGCCGACATCGACACCGCACTCACCGAGGGCCGTATCGCCCTCGTGCTGGCGCTGGAGAGCGCACCGGGCATCGACGCCTCCGTGGAACTGTTCTCCACCGTCTTCCGGCTCGGTGTGCGTATCGCGTCCATAGCCCACTGGGGCCGCACCCCGCTCGCCGACGGCAGCCGGGAGGACGCCACCGGCAGCCGACTGACCGCACCCGGGGTGGAGGCGCTGCGCGAGATGGAGCGCCTGGGCATGCTCTTCGACATCTCCCACCTCGGCGCCGCCGGTGTCGCACATGTCCTGGAACTCGCGACCCGCCCCCTGATCGCCACCCACTCCTGTGCCCGCGCCCTGCGCGACCACCACCGCAACCTCACCGACGACCAGATCCGCGGGGTGGCCGCCACCGGTGGCGTGGTCTGCGTGAACTTCGTGCCCGACTTCCTCACCGACACCGCCGACCGGGAGAAGGTGAGCGTCGACCTGGTCGTCGACCACATCGAGCACATCGTCTCCGTGGCCGGGATCGACCACGTCGGCCTGGGGTCGGACTTCGTTCGCGAGGTCCTGCACGACGTCACCCCGCCCTGCTGCGAGGACCCCGACTTCCTGTTCGACTTCCCCGGTCTGGAGGGCCCGGCCGGGATGCCGCTGGTCACCGAGGCACTGGTCCGCCGGGGCCTGCCCGAGGAGGACATCCTGAAGATCCTCGGCGGGAACACGCGGCGCCTGATGGGCACGGCCATGGGGTAGGCGCCTGTTTCGAGGCGAGGGTTATGCACGCTCCAACGCCTTGATCAGCTCGTCCAGGTCCTCCGGCATGACCGCGACCAGGACCTCCCCCTCGGACGACTCGCATTCCACGATCCGGGACCTCGGGTTCAGGCCCATCGCCTCGCGCATCGTGGGCGAGCGCAGCCCTGTCTGCCGCAGACCGGCAGGCAGGGCGGCCTCCCGCTTACCCCAGGAAGGCTGCCAGACCAGCGGACCCGCCTCTCCGATCAGCAGGCGTCCCGGCCTCCAGCGCGCTCCCTGAGCGGACCACCGCAGCATGCAGGGCAGCCCGGCCGGTTCCCCGGCGGCTGTCGCGGTGGACCTCTGCTGCCGCTTCCGGCGCACCAGCCATCCGACGAGGCCGGCGGCGGCCACACACATCGCGAGTTCGATCACTCCCGCATTCAAGCAGGAGGACATGGCTTGCGGACGGTTGGGAGCACGGTACGAATGGGGGCGCCGATGTTGTCACCGTTCGACCAACTCGGCCGGGGTCCGCATACCTAGCGTGGCGGTCATCCCACCCAGGAGGAACCTTCCGTGACCGAAGCACTCTCCGCTCCCGCGGACCCGGCCACTGTCGACGCCATGCTCGCCGACCTCGAAGAACTGGTGACCTGCGAGTCCTTCTCCGCCGACTACGCGGCCGTCGCCCGCAGCGCCCAGGTGGTCGCGGAGCAGGGCAGCCGTCTGCTCGGCGCCCGGCCCCGGCTGCTGGACATCGGGGGCGTCACCCACGTCCAGTGGACCTTCGGCACGCCGCGCGTCCTGCTGCTCGGCCACCACGACACCGTCTGGCCGATCGGCTCCCTCACCACGCATCCCTGGTCGGTCGAGGGCGGTGTCGCCCGCGGCCCCGGGGTCTTCGACATGAAGGCGGGCCTGGTGCAGATGTTCCACGCCCTCGCCTCGCTCCCCTCCCTCGACGGCCTGTGCGTCCTGGTCACCGGTGACGAGGAGACCGGCTCGGACACCTCCCGCGCGCTCATCGAGGACATCGCCCGCACCTGTTCGGCCACCCTCGTCCTGGAGCCCTCGGCACCAGGCGGCGCCCTCAAGACCAGCCGCAAGGGCGTGTCCCTGTACGACATCACCGTGCACGGCCGTGCCGCCCACGCGGGCCTGGAACCGGAGAGGGGCGTCAACGCGGCCACCGAACTCGCCCACCAGATACTGGCGTTGCAGACCATGGCCACCTCCGTCGGCATGGGCACCACCGTCACCCCGACACTGGTGTCGGCCGGGACGGCCACGAACACCGTCCCCTCACGCGCCGAGTTGAACGTGGACGTCCGCGTGACCACACCGGCCGCGCAGGAGGCGGTCGACCAGCGCATCAGGACGCTGCAGCCCCAACTCCCGGGCGCCACGCTCCACATCGACGGCGGCCCCAACCGTCCGCCGCTCGCCCCCGACGCCTCCCGGCAACTGTTCGCCCTCGCCTCGGAGCAGGCCGAACGGCTCGGCCTCGGCCCACTGCGGCAGACGGCCGTCGGCGGCGCCTCCGACGGCAACTACACCGCCGGGGTCGGCTGCCCCACCCTCGACGGCCTCGGCGCGGTCGGCGACGGCGCGCACGCGGACCACGAACACGTCATCACCGCCGAAATGCCCGCCCGCGCCCGCCTCCTGGCCCACCTCCTCGGAGCACTGCGATGACCGCGCCCCGCGTCCGCGAACTGCACACCATGGAGGACTTCGACACCGCCGCCGTCCTCTACGCCGGGATATGGGGCACCGAACCGACAAACCCGCCCGTCTCCGCCGAGCTGATGCGAGCCCTCGCCCACGCCGGCAACTACGTCGCCGGGGCCTACGACGACGGCCGCCTCGTAGGGGCCTCCGTCGCCTTCCTCGGCGAACCCGTCGGAGTGAGCCTGCACTCCCACATCACCGGCGCCGTCCCGGGGCGCGGCGCAGGCCTCGCCCTCAAGCTGCACCAGCGGCAGTGGGCCCTCGACCGCGGGCTGAAGCGCATCACCTGGACCTACGACCCCCTCATCCGCCGCAACGCCTACTTCAACCTGGTCAAGCTCGGCGCGCGCCCCGAGGAGTACCTGGTGTCCTTCTACGGCGCCATGGACGACGCGATCAACGGCGGCGACGACTCCGACCGCGTCCTGGCCGCCTGGGACCTCACCGTGCCGGCACCGCCCGAGCTGTTCGAGCTGCCCGCCGACGCCGTCCACGTCCTGCGGGACCATGAAGGCCGCCCGGTGACGGGGACGACCGACGCCGGGACCGTGCTCATCGACCTCCCCGACGACATCGAGGCCCTGCGCCGCACCGACCCGAGCGCCGCCCGCGCCTGGCGGCTGGCCCTGCGGCAGACCCTGGGCGGCCTGCTGACCGAGGGCGCCCGCGTCGTCGGACTCCACGAGCGCCGCCGCTACGTCGTCCGGCGCCCCGCGACCCACTCCTGACTGACACCCGGCGAACCCGACACCCCGCGAACCGACACCCGCGAAGGAACCCTCGTGAAGACCAAGATCTCCGGCGTCGAACTGCGCCGTATCGCGATGCCGCTCGTCGCCCCGTTCCGCACCTCCTTCGGCGTGGAGACCAGCCGCGACGTCCTGCTGGTCCGTGTCGTCACCGCCGACGGGGAGGGCTGGGCCGAGTGCGCGGCCATGTCCGAGCCCCGCTACTGCTCCGAGTACGTCGACGGCGCACAGGACGTCCTGCGCAGGTTCCTCATCCCCGCGCTGCCGAAGGACGGCGTGGACGCGAACGCGGTGGGGCGGGTCCTGGAGCCCTTCACCGGCCACCACATGGCGAAGTCGGCGCTGGAGACGGCGGTACTCGATGCCCAACTGCGCAGTGCCGGTGAGTCCTTCGGCGCCTACCTCGGCGCCGCCCGCGACCGTGTCCCGTGCGGTGTGTCGGTGGGCATCATGGACTCGATCCCCCAACTCCTGGACGCGGTGGAGGGGTACATCACCGAGGGCTACGTCCGGATCAAGCTGAAGATCGAGCCCGGCTGGGACGTGGAGCCGGTACGCGCCGTACGCGAGCGCTTCGGTGACGACCTGCTGCTCCAGGTCGACGCCAACGCCGCGTACACCCTGGTGGACGCCCAACAGCTCGCCAAGCTCGACGACTTCGGCCTCCTGCTGATCGAACAGCCGCTGGCCAACGACGACATGGTCCAGCACGCCCAGCTCGCCAAGCTGCTACGCACCCCGATCTGCCTGGACGAGTCCATCGAGTCCGCCGCCCATGCCGCCGCGGCCATCTCGCTGGGCGCCTGCTCCGTCATCAACATCAAGCCCGCCCGGGTCGGCGGCTACCTCGAAGCCCGCCGCATCCACGACCTCGCCCGCGCCCACGGCATCCCGGTGTGGTGCGGCGGCATGCTGGAGACCGGCATCGGCCGCGCCGCCAACGTCGCCCTCGCCGCCCTGCCCGGCTTCACCCTCCCCGGCGACACCTCCGGCTCCCGCCGCTACTTCGCCACCGACATCACCGAGCCGTTCGTCCTGGCCGACGGCCACCTCGACGTTCCCACGGGCCCCGGTCTCGGCACCGAGCCGCTGCCGGACGTACTGGACGAGGTCACCACGTCCAGCGAGTGGATCCCGCTGTAGGCGTCGGCAGCCGGGCCGGGAGAACGATCACGCGGGAGGGTGGAGCAGCCCCGCCTGCCGCTTGGCGAAGTTCTCCTCGGCCTCGGCGTTGAGCCTGTCCCGCTCGGCGACCGGGGTGGCATTGATCACGCGCAGCGCGTCGTGACACACCTTGCCCATGACGTCGTGCGTCACGCCGTGCTCGCGCATCGCCTCGACGAGCGCGTCCCAGGTGATCGGATCGAGCTCGCACGTTTCCTCGCCGGGCAGGGCCCCGCTCATTCGTTTCTCCTCTTCAACCGCAGGTCAACGGCCTGGCACTGCCGCGAGGCCGCATTGACGACATATCGATGATCCATTGATGACGCACTTAAAGATGCATACGGCACGCAGAAGGTTCATTCTGGCGCACACCCCCTCGGCTCACCCCTTCGACGCGGGGCCCGTCCCCCACCGGCGCGGCCGGAATGTCGAGAACGGGACGACGGCTCCGTCCCAGGGGCGTGAGCGGCCCCGAGGGCCGTGTGACGCGGGAGGACGAACATCATGGACCGGGAGCAGATCGAGCAGGAGCTGGCCGATGCCCGTGAGCTGCTGGAGCAGGCGTCGATGGCGCGGCTGGCGTACATCGGCCCCGACGGGTTGCCTCGGGTCGTGCCGATCGGCATCTTCTGGACCGGCGAGGAGATCGTCATGTCCACCGCGGCCACGGCGCCCAAGGTGAAGGCGCTGACCGCCCGGCCCGAGGTCGCGCTGACCATCGAGGCCGGCGACGGCCCGGGCTCGGCCAGGGCGCTGTCCGTGCGCGGGGTGGTGCACCTGACCGTCGTCGACGGGGTCGTGCCGGAGTACCTCGCGGCCGCGCGCAAGAACTTCGACGCCGAGTACGCGGCCGAGTTCGAGCGGAACTGCCGGGCCCTGTACGACCGTATGGCGCGTCTCGCGGTGGAGCCTCGGTGGGCGCGGTTCTACGACTTCGGGGCCGGGCGGGTACCGCGGTTCCTGGCTGACCTGGCCAGCAAGTCGGGCTGAGTCTCCCGCCGGTTCCGGCCCTCCAGAGCGGGCGGGCGAATATCCGGTGGAGCACTCGCCGAGCTGATGACAAGGTGACGCTCATGCTGTCGCCCTCGGCCGAACAACTGCTCCGTGACCTGCACGCCTCACTCAGTCAGCGCAAGCGCCCTGAGGATGTCGCCCGCCTCATCCAGGACTTGTACGCCGCACAGGGCACCGACCTCGATCCCGCCACCGAGGAAGCGCTCGCCAAGGCCGCCGAGCACTCGTTGCGCAACCTCTGGCACGGCTACACCTCCATGCTGGAGGACTTCGCCCGTCCCGTCGGCGCCCAGCGTCAACTCGCCCGGGCGAAGAGCCTGTTCACGAGCCTGCCGGAACTCCCCGCCGACGCCGGCGACGACCCCGCCCGCATAGAAGCGGTCATCCGGCGTGCGGGCGAGGAGATCCGCCGGTCGTACGGGCAGAACGACTTCGGCCTGGACCGCCTCAACCGCGCCGAGCGCACGGCGGCGGGCATCGGCGAGATGTCCAAGCGCCAGTACAACAAGCGTTTCCGGCTGCTCCGCCGGATGGAGGCCAAGCTGGCGCGGGTCATTCACGAACAGCACCGCCGCGAAGTCACCATGACCGGCAAGGGCGCCCTGGCACACGCCCTGTCGTACGAGCTGTTCGCCACCGACACCGACTCGGCAGCGTTCATCGCCTACATCACCGCCCGCGGTTACATGCGCAGCGTCTTCACCAACGGCAGCCAGCGTCAGGTGTACGACGAGGTCGCCGAGGCCTTGCTCCAGCGGTTGCGGGACGCCCCCGGGCGGGCCTGCTGGTACGCGGTCGCGCATGTGTACCCGAAGGCCGAAGTGCTGGCCCATGTCTCCGACGAGGACCTCGCGCGGCTGCTGGTGCGCTGGAACGGTGTCCTGCGTCAGGTCGCCGAGCTGCTGGAAGACGCCTGGAACCGGCACCCGTTGGAACGCGACACGATGATCGTGCGCCGCGGTGACGACTCGTCGACGTGGAATCAGGCCGCGCAGGCGTGGAACACGGCTCGGGCCCATTGGTTCGCGCTGATAGAGGAGTTGGGGCAGCACGAGATCCTGGACCGCTTCTGTCCCGGCAAGGTTCCGCGTCTCATGGCCTCCGATGTCGCGTACTGGCACCGCATGAGCGGGGGCGGGCTGCACCCCGACACCTACGTGTGGGCGGAGCTTCCGCTGCCCTGGGAAGTGCTCCGCGGTGAGAAGGAGTGTCCGCGCTCGCTCGTGGAATCGGTCTGTGCCCGGCACCGGGTCGACCCGGTGGCCGGAGCCTGGACCACCGCCAGGCCGACCGCCAAGGCCGTCTCCTTCCGACGGACACCCGAACTGGTGCACGGCGTCTCCGTGGCAGACCCCCTCATGGCGAGCGCGCTTCGGTCGGCCGGGGTCTTCTCGGGCAAGAACAAGCGTGCCGCCGCGCAGGAGTGGCTGTGACGGGCCAGGCACTCGCGCCGTAATTGAGTTGCCCCTCCGCCTCACCCTGGGCGATGATCACATCGGCGACGAGGAAGCTCTGCGGAGGAGCGCCCGGCTCTGATCTCCGGGTGGACGTAGGTTCGAATCCTACCCTCGTCGCCTTTTCAGTCCGCGACCTCGATCGAGTCACGGGCGACGTCCCGACCGGGCTGGGAGCGGGAGACGTTGAGGTCCGCTACGGGACCCTGGTCACCGCCTCGCAGGCAAGGGCCAGGTCACCTGTACCCGCTTCCCCGTCGCAGGTGTCGCTGTCCGGCCCTCCGTTGAGCACGTCGTTCCCCGGCCCGGCCCGCAGCGTATCGCTGCCCGCGTCGCCGGAGAGGAGATCCCGCCCGCCCGCGCTGCCCACGGTCATGGCCTGGTCGAAGTCGACGTTGTCCCCGAACAACGTGTCGTCTCCGGCACGGCCAACGAGTTGGTCGGTACCGGCCCGAAGGGAGTTGTCCGCCCAGTTGTCGCCGACCAGGAGGTCACCCGCCGTGCCACCTCGGATCACGTCGTTGCCCGCACTGGTCGCCACACCGCCCCGCGTCAGGAGGTTGTTGTCACCGATGGCGAACCGTCCGCCGTCGGCGCCCAAGTCCAGGAGGTCGTTCCCCGCCCCGGTGGCGACGGTGCCCGCCTGGCCGTCACCATGCAGCTCGTCGACCCCTGGGCCGCCGTTCAGGATGTCGTTTCCGGCTCCTGTCGTACGGCCGATGAAGGAATTGTTGTCCCCGGCCAGACGATCGTCGCCCGCTCCACCCTCGATGCGGTCATTTCCCGCGCCCGACGCATTTCCGCTGACGGCTACGTTGTCACCAGTGCCGCGGTCGTTCCCGTCGCCCAGAAGCAGGACATCGTTGCCGTCACTGGCGACCACGTCGCCACTCGCGCTGAAGAGGTCCCCACGCACCATGTCGTCGCCAGGGCCGGCATCGATCCAATCATTGCCGGTGCCTCCCTGGATCGAATCACCCCCCGCCAGTCCGCAGATGAGGTCATGTCCGCCGCGGCCGTCGATCGTGTCGGCACCGGGGGACCCGACGATGACGTCGTTGCCCGGAGTGCCGGTGAGGGTTCCGGCGCCCGTGATCGTGGCCGGCACCCCGAAGCAGGTGGCCACGGCCGCGTGGGCCGGGACGCCCGGCAGTGCCAGGGTGAACAGTGCGGCCGCAGCGATCACGGACGAGCCCGTGCGGCCCGGGCGGAGTGAGTCGCTGAGGGACGCGCGCGAGCAGGTGAGTCGGTAACGCTTCAATGTGGCCTCCGAGCGGATCGCCGTCGTCCGGCATGTCATCTCAAGTGATCATCGACACGGACCGGGTGTGGACGCGGTATGCACGCCCGCGATCACGAGGCTCTCCATCGGATGGCCTACTGTGTCGCCCCCTGTGCCTCGGTGAGGGCTCGTTCCCTGACACCGCCGAACAACTGCATCGTGGTGGCCGCAAGGATGTCGTCCTTGCCGATGGTCCGCCCGTCCCCCCTGCGCGTGGAGAGAGCCGGCGAATCCTTGAGGTGCGGCGGTGGGGCCGACTCACCCGGCATCGCCAGGGCTACCGCACCGAAGCGCTTGACCCCGCCCTCACGGACGACCATGACCGCGTCCCGGGCAAGGTCCGTCAGGAACGCGCTCGCGATTCCGTCCAGGTCGCGGACCATGACAGGGACAGCAGTGACACCCTGGCTCCGCAGCAGCTTCTTGACTCCGGCCTCGAACCTGTGGGCGCCGACCAAGGCACTCGGTTTGGGCGCCCCCTTGCCCTTGCGCGGCACGACGACGCCATCGGCGTCGTACCGGACACCGGTCAGGCCCCAGAACGTCGGGCTGTGGTCGTACCACTTGGTCCCCACCTCGACCTCGACGTTCCGGTCGATCGCCGAGAGAAGGTCCCTGGGGATCAGCTTCCTTCGCGCTTCCTCGGCCGCCGCCCTCCTCGCACCCGCGATGATCTCCGTCAGCACGGTCCGTGTCACCGAGGCGGCGGCGCACACGGCAGCTTGCGAGACGTGCATCCAAGTCACGTCCCTCAGCACCGCTTTGACGAGGGAGGGCTTGAACGGCGCGGAGTGCGGCGTCAAGGCGGTGTTGCAGTCGTGGCGCTCAGGATGTGCGAGCCGGGTGGTCATCGGATGGAGCCCTCCCCTGTTGTCGGAGTTGTCAAAGGCCCAGACTTCACCATGCTGCCCCAGCCACCATTCAGGCCCGGCACCATGATCAACCGGCTTGGTACAGTCGGCCGGACGCCACATCCTTGGGGGAGTTGATGACGGCAGCGGACGCAGTGCCCATTGTGTTCGTGCACGGCACACGCTTCAGCGCTGGACAGTGGAGCATGCAACTCGCCGCACTCCAGGACGAGTTCCCGGTTCTCGCCGTCGATCTGCCGGGCCACGCCAAGCGTTCGGCCGAACCCTGGAGCCTGAACAGCGCGACCGAGATCATCGCCTCCGCGGTGGACTCGCTCGGCCATGGCCCGGCTCTGGTCGTCGGGCACTCACTCGGCGGATACGCCTCGCTGGAGTTCGCACGCCGCCACCCGAAACGCCTGCGCGGGCTGGTCCTCGCCGGTGCCAGCGCCTCCACGCGCGGCCTCTGGGCAACGCCCTATCGCTGGGTCGCAAGACTGGTCCCCCGCATACCGGCGGACCGGCTCACCCAGTGGCACGACCGGTTCCTGCGGCGGCTCTATCCGCCGGAAGTTGTCGAGGCGACCATCCGTTCCGGCTACGCCTTCCACACCCTGCCCGCAGCCTGGGACGAGGTACTGGGACGCTTCGACGCGGACTCAATGCGCTTCGTACAAGCCCCTGTTCTGATTCTCAACGGCGAGAGGGACCCCGCCTTCCGGTCCGGCGAGGCGGAGTTCGCCCGCGCGCATCCCGACGCCCGTATCGAGTTGGTCCCGCGAGCGCGGCATCTCGCCAACTTCGACGCCCCAGACGCCTTCACGGACGCGGTCCGCCGCTTCGCCCGGGAACTCCCGGCAGTTGGCTGATCAGGCGGCCGGGCCGGGAAACTCGCTGTACATGCGCCGCGACGTGGTGATAGGCACCCTAGGTGACCATGACACCTGAGTTCTCCGGCCTCCTGCGCCTGATAGACGAACGCTCCGTCGACTTCCGCGCGACGCTCGGCTCCGCCCCCAGCCTGGACGCACCAGTGCCGACCTGCCCCGGGTGGACCCTGTTCGACCTGGCGCAGCACTTGGGCGGAGGCGACCGCTACTGGGCCGCCCTGGTCGGTGCGGGACCCGCCGATGCCCCGGCGCCCGAGGCCCTCGCCGCGCGGGCGGCCCTGACCCCGCCGCGCGAGCCCGAGGCCCTGCTGGCATGGCTGGCCGAGTCGACGCGGACACTCCTCAATGCTCTGCGCGAGGCGGGTCAGGAGGGCGGCTGCTGGACGTGGTGGCCTGCGTCGCAGTCGCCGCAGAACGCCGCCGGCGTCGCCCGGCACCGGGTCCAGGAGACCACGGTGCACACCTACGACGTTCAGGTCGCCCTCGGCGCCCCGCAGCCGCTTCCGGACGACGTGGCACTCGACGGTGTCGACGAGTTCCTGTCCACCTGCTGCGCGACGACGGCCGCCTGGCCCCACAAACCCACCGCCTTCGACTTCCACACCACGGAGGGCTTCTCCTGGCGCCTCACGGTCGACGCGAACGGAGCACGCGTTACCCGCCTTCCCCGCACCGCCGAGGACCCGGACACAAGCGGCGTCTCCGTCACCGGCACGGCAAGTGAACTGGTGCTCTACCTCTACGACCGCATCCGGGCCGAAGACCTGCGGGTCGACGGAGAAGCCGAACTGCTGGACCTGCTGCGGGCCTGGGAGCCCGAGGAGTAGTTCACGACCAGGGACGGCCTGGAGCAGGCGCGGCCTCCGGACGACACCTACGAGGTCCAACTCGGGGTGACACCCTCGGCGTTTCGGCCACCCCGGACCGGAGTCGTGCCCGTTGCGCGGCAAGGGTCGGTGCATCGCACAAGCTCCGCCGCGCGCTCTATCGCGGGGTTCCAGGTCCGTCCGAAACACATGTGTTCGAACTCCGGGCGGGGTCGTTGATCCGTGTGACCGAGCCGGCGTCGACGAGGAGCACCGTGCCCGACTACGAGACGCAGAATCTGGACACCTGGACCGCGTACGGCGCCCATCAGCTCACGCGAGACGTCGTGCTGCCTGAGCTTGACCAGTGGGCATGGACCATCACCGGGGTCGGGCCCGGCAGTGAGGTGCTGGAGGAGGTACGGGGCCTGCGCGTGCTCGAACTCGGCAGTGGGCTCGGCCGGCATGCCGCATCCGTGGCGGCCATGGGCGCGTCGGTCACCGCCGTCGACTCCTCCCCCACCCAGCACCAGCGCGCAGTCGCCCGATACCCCGGTACGCCCGGCCTGCACCTGGTGTGCGCCGACGCCGTTGCCCACTTGAGCGACGCCGACCCGTACGACCTGATCTACTCCGTCAGCGCCGTGCACTTCACGGATCCGTGTCGGCTCCTGCCCGCTCTGGCCCAGGGGCTCAAGCCCGGCGGACGCTTCGTCTTCAGCGTCCTGCACACCAACTCCCGTGGCGACGGCCCCTCGGACGCCGTGATCGCACGACCCGAGGCGCTGCGGCTGCCCGGCACCGACCAGGAACTCCCCGGGCACATGTGGGTCCTCACGCCGCAGTTGTGGGAGGGGCTCCTCGCCGAGCACGGGCTCGTCCTGGACTCGGTCACCGCGATCGACGCCCCGGAGGCGGACAACCGTGCCTCGTACCGGCTGTACGTGTCCCACCGGACGGCAGCCTGACCCGCCTGCGCACCCCGGAACCTCTACCGAATTCCCCAACCCGACCGCACGGAGCACTACATGACCCAGAACCCCACCTGGCTTCCCCCCGAGGTGTACGCCGAGACGCTGCCGAAGGCGACGATGTTCGGTGCCGTCTTCTTCACCGACGAGCGTGACCAGCCGGTGCAGTTGCGCTCCGTGTACTCGGTGGAGGTACACCCCTGGCAGTGGCCCGGTGGGACTGCCGAGGCGGGTGAGCGGCCGTGGGAGACGGCGGTGCGCGAGTGCGAGGAGGAGACCGGGATCGTCGTACCGGGGCCTCCACGGCTGCTGGCAGCGGTGTTCGGATTGCCCGGGGCGCAATGGCCGTACGCCACGGCCGGTTTCGTGTTCGACGGGGGGCGTCTCACGGAGCGGCAGATCAAGGGCATCCGGCTCGATCCGGGCGAGCACTCCGAGGTGCTGGCCCTGCCGCTCGCACAGTGGCGGCCGCTCATGCCCGAGCGGGACTTCGTCCGTCTGGAGGCGGCCATGGAGGCCCGGCGCACCGGCCGGGCCGCCTACATCGGTTCCTGGGACTGGGAAGTGTGAACCCCGGGCCTCAGGTTCGGGGCGGTGTGCGCCGGGTCGTGCGCACGTAGGTGATCGCGAGGGTGAGGAAGACCGCGACCACACCGGTCGGCAGGACGAGCGCCGCCAGCCAGGCCGAGCCGTCCTCCGGACCGGCGGCCACCCTGAGGATCGCGGTGACCGCCCCGGTGGTGAGGCCGGTGCCCACGAGGACGGCGACCACGCGCCGGGAGGGGTCGGGACCGGGCAGGGGCTGCCCCTGGCTCAGCTGCGACCACTGGCGGGCGGCCTCGTGTGTCTCGCGCCGGTGCTGCACCGCCGCGCACACCCGCAGCGCGACGGTGACGGCGGCGCCCGCGCCAGCCACGGCGGCGGGAAGCCACCACGCCTCGGCCAGCATCAGCAGTACGGCGATGATCCCGGCCGTGCTCCAGCCGCTCAGGCAGGCGGCCGCCGCGGTGCGGCGGGACACCGGCCGGTCCGCCCCCGCGCGCAGGTCGGCGAGGGCGGGGACGTACCAGACGCAGCCCGCGGCGGTCACGGTCGCGACGCCGAGTGCCCATATGGCGTGGGCCATGGTCAGCTCGCCGTTTCGAGCTCGGCGATCTCGGGGTGGTGCAGGTCGAACGCCGGGGACTCGGAGCGGATTCGCGGCAGGGTGGTGAAGTTGTGCCGCGGGGGCGGGCAGGAGGTGGCCCACTCCAGGGAACGGCCGTAGCCCCAGGGGTCGTCCACCTCGATCTTCTTGCCGTACTTGGCGGTCTTCCAGACGTTGTAGAAGAACGGCAGCAGCGACAGGCCGAGGACGAACGAGCCGATCGAGGACAGGGTGTTGAGGGCGGTGAAGCCGTCGGCCGCGAGGTAGTCGGCGTAGCGGCGCGGCATGCCCTCGGCGCCGAGCCAATGCTGGACGAGGAAGGTGCCGTGGAAGCCGACCGTGAGCGTCCAGAAGGTGATCTTGCCGAGGCGTTCGTCGAGCATCTTGCCGGTGAACTTCGGCCACCAGAAGTGGAATCCGGCGAACATCGCGTACACCACCGTGCCGAAGAGCGTGTAGTGGAAGTGGGCGACGACGAAGTAGGTGTCGGACACATGGAAGTCCAGCGGCGGCGAGGCCAGGATGACGCCGGTCAGGCCACCGAAGGTGAAGGTGACCAGGAAGCCGGTGGCCCACAGCATCGGGGTCTCGAAGCTCAGTGAGCCCTTCCACATAGTGCCGATCCAGTTGAAGAACTTCACACCTGTCGGCACCGCGATCAGGAAGGTCATGAAGGAGAAGAACGGCAGCAGGACACCGCCGGTGACGTACATGTGGTGCGCCCACACCGTCACCGACAGGCCGGCGATGGCGATCGTGGCGCCGATCAGGCCCATGTAGCCGAACATCGGCTTACGGCTGAAGACCGGGATGACCTCGGAGACGATGCCGAAGAACGGCAGCGCCAGGATGTACACCTCGGGGTGACCGAAGAACCAGAACAAGTGCTGCCACAGCAGTGCGCCGCCGTTGGCGGCATCGAATATGTGGCTGCCGAACCGGCGGTCGCATTCGAGGGCGAACAGCGCGGCCGCCAACACCGGGAACACCATGAGGATCAGAACGCCGGTCAGCAGGACGTTCCAGGTGAAGATCGGCATGCGGAACATGGTCAGGCCGGGGGCGCGCATGCAGATGATCGTGGTGATGAAGTTGACCGCGCCCGCGATCGAGCCGAAGCCGGACAGGGCCACGCCCATGATCCACAGGTCGGCGCCGATACCGGGCGAGTAGACCTCGTTGGACAGCGGGGCGTACAGGAACCAGCCGAAGTCGGCGGCACCGCCCGGGGTAAGGAAGCCGCCCGCCGCGATGAGCGAGCCGAACAGGAACAGCCAGAAGGCCAGCATGTTCAGCCGCGGGAACGCCACGTCCGGGGCGCCGATCTGGAGCGGCATGATCCAGTTGGCGAATCCGGTGAACAGCGGCATCGCGAACAGCAGCAGCATGACCGAGCCGTGCATGGTGAAGGCCTGGTTGAACTGCTCGTTCGACATGATCTGCATGCCGGGGCGGGCGAGTTCGGCGCGCATCATCAGCGCCATCACGCCGCCGACGATGAAGAAGACGAACGCGGAGACCAGGTACATCGTCCCGATCTTCTTGTGGTCGGTCGTCGTCAGCCAGTCCACCCAGGACGCCCGGTGGGCCGGTTCGTGTCCCCGTTCGCCGGGGTCCCCGCCCGCAGGGCTCACAGCGCTCGGCCGCGCGATCCCCACCTGCTCTATTTGTGCCTCGTCCACCGGACGTCGTCCTCCCCAAGTGCTCATGTCCTTCACGAGCCGGGAAGTGCCAACAGCGAACGGGAGTGGCCTGGCCCTCCCGGCCGCCACCACATGATCACCGCAGGGCCCCCTGGTCCCGGTAGGGTCGACCGGTCCCTGTCAGGACCCGGGGACTGGGACCAATGGCCCTGTTCGCTCGGACAGGCCGCTTCCGTGCAGTTGTGCGAGCGGATCCTGAGTCTGAACCGGCGCGGGGCTTCAGGGCCCTTACTGCGTGAGGCAGCGGCGCACGAGTGCGAGGGTGCGCTGGGTGACTGTATCGAGGGGAGTGCCGTTCTCGACGGCACTCAAGGCGGTGTGCAGCATTCCGGCGATCAGGTCGGCCGTGAGCGCGGGCTCGGGGGCGCCGAGTTCGCGGACGGCGGCGCGGAACGGTTCGACCTGGTCCAGGTGGAGTTCCATCAGCCGTTGCTGGCAGGCCGGGGGAAGACCCGCGTTCATGAGGGCGACGGCGGGCCGGTGTGCGCCTTCGGCGCCCAGGCGGAGGCTTTCCGCGAAGAACGCCTCGACGCGTTCCAGGGGTCCGTTCGCGTCGGCCATAGCACGGGTGAGGGCCTCGTTGGAGCGCCGGAAGGCTTCCTCCGTGATGGTGGCCAGGAGAGCCGCCGAGGAGTCGAAGTACTGATAGACGCTGGAGCGGGCCAGGCCCGCGCGGGCGCCGACCGCCGCCGGTGTGACGGCGGCGGCGCCCTCGTTGACCAGGATGTCGATCGCCGCCCCGATCAGCGCCTCACGTTGCTGGGCACGGTGCTCGGCGACGGTCGAGGCGTTGATCTTCGGCATGCGGCGTGGGCTCCTGGAGGGGTGGACAGGGCCGGGCGTGCGGCGCCGGTCGGCGTTCCTGTCAGGACAGGCGGCCGTCGACCATCTCGTACACCCGGTCGGCAGCGTCCATTATCGCCGTGTCGTGGGTGACCATGACCGTGGCCGTCTTGCGCTCATGGGTCTGTTCGGCGATCAGCCGCACCGCCTCGGCGGACCGTTCCCGGTCCAGTGCCGAGGTGGGTTCGTCCACCAGCAGGACCGCGGGGGAGGTCATCAGGGCGCGGGCCAGGCCGGCGCGCTGGCGCTCGCCGCCCGACAGTTGGTGCGGACGGGCGCCGGTGCGGTGGGTCAGCCCGACGGCTTCGATGAGTTCGTCCGCGCGGGCCCGGGCAGCGGAGTCGAGGCGTCCCGCGATGTGCAGGGGCAGCAGGAGCTGTTCCCTGACGGTGAGGGAGGCCAGCAGGTTGGACTGCTGGAAGACGAAACCGATGTGGCGAAGGCGGGCCGCGGTGCGTTCCTTGTCCGACAGGGCGGTCAGCTCGGTACCGGCGATGTGCACGGAGCCCGAGGTGGGCCGCTGGAGGCCGCCGGCGACGGCGAGGAGGCTGGACTTGCCGGACCCGGAGGGGCCGACGACGGCGACGAACTCCCCGGGGGCGACAGTCAGGCCGACGTGGTCGAGGGCGGTGACGGCGGTGTCGCCGTCGCCGAGGGTGAGGGTGACGTCGTCCAGGCGCAGCCCGCCGGAGCGGTCGGTGTCCGCGGCGGCCTGCTGGTCGGTGGCGGGTGTGGTCATCGGGTGGCTCCCAGAGCGGTCAGGGGGTCGACGGCGGTGATACGGCGGACGGCGACGACAGCTCCCACGGTGCCGAAGAGGATGAGCAGACCGGAGGAGGTGGCGATGGCCGGGGCGGAGAGGGAAAAGGGGGCCTTGCCGATCATCGCGCTGCCCAGGGCCAGGCCGACGGCGGTGCCGAGGGCCGTGGCTGCGACGAGCACGGCCACGACCTGGGCGAGTGCGTCGCGCAGGATGTACCGGGAGGGGGCGCCCAGTGCCTTCAGCAGGGCGATCTCGGGCTTGCGCTGGACGGTCCAGACAGTGAAGAACGCGCCGATGACCAGGGCGGAGATGACGTAAAGGAAGCCCTTGATCAGGGCCATGGTGCTCGACTCTGCCTCGTAGCCGGGGGACGCGTCGAACGTGGCCTCCTTGGTCTCGGCGCGGGTCCCGGTCGCCTCCTCCACCGCGGCGACGTCGGCGCCCGGCGTCAGGGTCAGGGCGACGGCGGTGGCCTGCCGGCTCGCGGCCTCGGGGAGGTCGCCGGGCAGGCCGTAGTGCAGGTGCCGCCACGTGTCGAGGCCCGCGTAGACGACGCCGATGTGGCCGTAGGAGACGGTGTCGTCGACCAGCCCGACGACCTTCAGCCGCACCTCGCTCTTGTCCGCGGTCAGCACATCGCCGATCTCCACGCCCAGGTCGGCGATCTCCTCGGTGATCACGATGCCCGTACTGCCCTCCTTGAGGCCCTCACCCTTGCTGGGGCTGGGTGCCAGGGGCGAGTCCGGTGCCATGCCGAAGACGGCGAGGTTGACCTGCTCGCCCTTCTTGGCGCCCTCGGTCACCTGGGCATTGGCGAGGGTGTTCCCGAACGGCTCCGCGCGCTCCACTCCCGGGGCCTTGGCCCACGCCTGCCAGTCCTCCTCTTCCACGGTCGAGCGGGAGAACTGCTCGCTGGTCGCCTTCTCGTCGAAGGCCATGTGCGTCACGGGCAGCGCGCGCAGCCCGGATATACCGGCGTCCGCCAGCCCGGAGGCGAGCCCGGACAGGAGGACACCGAGTACGGCGATGAGCGCGACCACCGCGCCCATCAGAGCGAAGCGACCGCGGGCGAAGCGCAGATCGCGTAGGGCAAGGAACACGGAGCTCTCCGAGTGAGGAAGGAAATGAGGACACGACGGGGCGAGCCAGCTCGCCTCTTTGCCGCAACTTGACGACGTGGGCGTCGGCATCCTATCGGATGTTGCCGACGCGCCTGTCGGTATGTTGTGTCACCGATGTTCGTCAGCTCCTCGGCTCCTCGGCTCCTCGGCTCCTCAGCTCCTCAGCTCCTCAGCTGCGAAACACCCGCGCCGTCACCGGACGTGGGCCACCAGAGCACGCAGGACGGCCTCGCCGTGCGTCCGGAGCAAGAACCCCCCGCATCGGGAAGTGAGCGTCGCGACGCCACCGGGATCATCCGGCGACCGGGACCGTAATATCGCCACAGTGCGTCGGCGCTGCCGAAGCCCGCGAAGGACGCTTCGGCTGCCAGGGGGTCGTCCGCGACGGCGTCCACCATGCTCCTCACCTCCGGGGGCAGGGCGTCGGCGAAGCGGGGGTGGGCGAGTTCGTCGCTCCCGTTGGCCGCCAGAGCGAGTGCGAAGGGCGCCTCTTGCGAGAACCCCACCGCCAGCGGCGCCGCCAAATGCCCGCTCCTGGATGAGGTGCTGGATGCCGGTGGCCCGGGTCGTCAGGGTCTGGCCGGGACCCGGGCCGTATGCTCCGAGGCCGGGTCTGTCCAAGCTGACGAGCCGGATCCCGGCCGAGTCGACCACGTCACCGCCGAAACCGAGCCGGTCGCGCCTGTCCGCGCCGGGCTGGTTCCCGCACGCCGTAGTCCATGATGCGCAGCGTCCCGGACGGGTTCCTGCACCTCACCACCAATTCCACGACGCCCTGTCGAACACTAACCGGTTAAGCACATCGTCGAAACAGGTCCACCCATCGACCCCAACCCCCGGAGTGAATCCGAGAAGCCTCAATGAGCTGCTCAGATTTGCGCCATCCGGTGTCGCCACCCGGCAGACCAGAGTCCCGAATACGCACCCCTGAGCACTCCTCCCATCGCCAATTCACTAAACCGGTTACTTAACTTCCGCAGCAGCATGGACAACGCTGTCGTGATCCAGCAAAGTCGGCAGCACTTCCCCGTGGCGAGAGCCGACCCCTTCCTAGGAGACGCCATGCACAGACCTGCCGTGAACCGCCGTTCGTTCGTCCTTCTCGGCGCCACAGCCGCGGTGGCGAGCGCCGGTATACCCATGGCCTCGGCAGCGCCCCGCTCCACTGCTTCGGCCGGCGCGCCGATGCCGGTCAGGATCGTCGACGACAAGGCGACGAGCGCCACGCGCGCACTGTTCGCCTTCCTGATGCGGCAGCAGGGCAAGGGTGTTCTCTTCGGTCACCAGCACGCCCTGTCCTACGGGTTCACGTTCCCCACGCAGGACGGCGAGTCGTCCGACACCAAGGCCGCCGTGGGCGACCACCCGGCACTGTTCGGCTGGGACACCCTCGTCCTCGACGGCGACGAACGCCCCGGCAGCAAGGAGCAGACCGAGGCGGAGAACATCGCCGCGCTGACCCGGTGCTTCCAGCAGGCGGACACCCTGGGCGGCATCAACACGCTCAGTGCGCACATGCCGAACTTCGTCACGGGCGAGGACTTCTACGACACCTCCGGACGTGTCGTCTCGCAGATCCTGCCGGGCGGCGCCAAGCACGCCCAGTACAACGCCTTCCTCGACCGCGTCGCCAAGGCCGTCAAGGGCGCGCGGCGCGAGGACGGCACACTGATCCCGGTCATCTTCCGCCCCTTCCACGAGAACAACGGCGGCTGGTTCTGGTGGGGAGCCGGGCACACCACCTCGGCGGAGTACATCGAGATCTTCCGCTACACCGTCGAGTACCTGCGCAACACCAGGCGCGTGCGCAACCTGCTCTACTCCTACTCCCCCAACTCCAGCTTCGGCGGCGACGCCTCGGGCTACCTGAAGACCTACCCCGGCGACGGTTACGTCGATGTCCTCGGCTACGACGCCTACGACAACTCCGCGGGCTCGGAAGCCTGGTTGGAGGGCCTGGTCAAGGACCTGGCGATGGTGGTGCGGCTGGCGGAGGAGAAGGGGAAGGTCCCGGCCTACACCGAGTTCGGCGAGAGCGGGGAGGAGGGGCGCAACCCTCGGTGGTTCACCGAGCTGCTGGGCGCCATAAAGGCCGACCCGGTGGCCCGCCGGGTGACGTACATGCAGACCTGGGCCAACTTCGGCGGCGATGCCCGGCAGTACGTGCCGGTTCCGGGCCACGCGCTGCACGCGGACTTCGTCCAGTACGCCAAGGACCCGTACACCGTCTTCGCCCGTGATCTGCGGGGCGTGTACGCCGCGCGCACCAGGGCCCTGCCCAACGCCCCGTTCCTGCACCTGGTGACTCCCACCGACCGGCAGCGCCTGACCGGCCCCGAGACCACGGTCCGTGTGCGGGCGACCCATGCGATGCCGAGCCGTGTCACGTACGCGGTGAACGGCGGGCGCGCCCGGCGGCTGCGCCTGGACGCGGACGGGTTCTACTCCGGACGCTGGAAGATCGACCCCGCCTGGCTGGACAACCGTTCCGTGACCCTCTCGGTGGACGCCCGGGTGCACGGCAGGACGCTCACCGACTCCGCCCTGCTCCTCCTCGGCGAGGTCGCCCCGCTGCCGCCCGGCTGGATCGACGACTTCGAGGGGTACGCCGGCGACGACACCACGCTCAGCGAGGCCTACAGCCACATCAACGCCAACACCACCGCCCTCTCCCCCGACCACAAGGCCTCGGGCTCCTACGGGCTGGCGTACGCTTACGACTTCAGCAGTGCCGGGTACACCGGCATCGGCAAGTCGGTCGACGCCGACTGGACCGCGTTCTCGTCACTGGCGCTGTGGCTCCAGGGCGACGGTTCGGGCAGCGGCGCGACACTCCAAGTCGTGGCCGGTGGTGTCTACTTCGAGTACAACGTCCCGCTGTCCGACACGAGCGGCCGCGAAATCAGGGCGCCCTTCAGTGAGTTCGCACCGGCTCCCTGGGACACCGCCCATGCCGGGGACGTACTCGACACCGCGCACCTCGCGGACGTGACGGCGTTCAACCTGTATCTCGGCCATGGGGACGGGGCCGCGGTCAAGGGAGTTGTGTACGTAGACGACATCAGGGCCGAGTGACCCTCCGGGTCCGTGGCCGACGACCCTCCCGCCCCCTCGCGCTTCTGCGAGGGGGCGGCGTTTCGTACGCCATCGGGGCCCCTTCAGAGGAGGGGGGAGGACCGGCACCGCCGGTCCTCCCCCCTCCGTCGAACTGCGTCCCGCTACTTGCTCGCCCCCTGGGCGAAGCCGTTGTAGATGTACCGCTGCAGGAACAGGAAGACGAGCAGCGTGGGGACGATGACCAGGATGGCCCCGGCCGAGATCGTCTCCCAGTGCGCGCCGTAGGGGCCCTTGAAGCGGAACAGGGCGGTGGACATCGTGCCGAGGTCCTCGGAGGGCATGTACAGGAACGGGATGTAGAAGTCGTTGTAGGTGGTGATGCCCTTGATGATGACCACGGTCGCGATGGCCGGCTTCAGCATCGGGAAGATGATTTTCCGGTAGATGGTGAAGGCGTTCGCGCCGTCCAGGCGGGCCGCCTCGTCCACCGAGATCGGGATACCGCGGATGAACTGCAGGAAGATGTAGATGGACACGATGTCAGTGCCCATGTACAGCAGGATCGGCGCCCAGCGGGTGTCGAAGAGGCCGAAGCTGTTGACGACTTGGAAGGTCGCGACCTGCGTCGTCACACCTGGGACGAGCGTCGCGACCAGGAACAGCGCCATGATCAGCTTCTTGAAGCGGAACTCGAAGCGGTCGATCGCGTACGCCGTCATGGAGCCGATGATCACGGTGCCGGTGATGGAGAACAGCAGGATGAACGCCGTGTTCCCGAAGGCGGTGAGCATGTGGCCGTCGGAGAAGGCGGTCACGTAGTTGTCGAAGTTCAGCCAGTTGTCGGGCAGGGCCAGCGCGTCCTTGCCCCCGGCGACCTCCTCCGATGTCTTCAGCGAGGTCAGGAAGACCACGCTGAGCGGGACCAGGACGACCAGGGATGCCGCGATGAGGACCAGGTAGGTCAGCGGGGTGGCGATGCCCAGGCGCCGGCGGGGCCTGGGGGGTGCGGTCAAGGTCATACGATGTCCACCCTCTCGTCGGGCACGAGACGGCGCTGGATCCAGGTGATCAGCAGGATGATCGCCAGCAGCACCACGGCGCAGGCCGAGGCGAGGCCCGTCTTGTTGAACTGGAAGGCCAGCTTCACGGTCTGGATGACGAAGGTCGACGTCCCCGTCGCACCGCCCGTCATGATGTACGGGATCTCGAAGACCGACAGCGAGCCGGAGATCGCCAGGATGACGCTGAGGCTGAGCACCGGCCGGATGCCCGGCGCGATGATGTGCCGGAACTGCTGCCAGCGGCTCGCGCCGTCGAGCTGGGCGGCTTCGTAGAGCTCGCCGGGGATCGACTGGATGGCGCCGAGGAAGAGCACGAAGTTCAGACCGGTGAACCTCCAGACGGAGACTCCGGCGAGCGAGGTGTTCGCGGACTCCGGGTCGCCCAGCCAGGCGTGGTCGGTGTGCACACCGACCAGGGACAGCACCGAGTCGAGGGTGCCGCCGTCCTGGAAGAAGTACAGGAAGACGAAACCGATCGCGACGCCGTTGATCAGGTACGGGAAGAAGAGGATGCCCTTGAAGACGTTCCGGAAGCGCAGGTTGAAGCTGAGCACGGTGGCGAAGTACAGGGCGATCGCGATCTGCACGACGGACGCGGCGAGGTAGTACAGGCTCACCGCGAAGACCCGGAACATGTCCGAGCGGGTGAAGACGTCGGTGTAGTTCTCCCCGCCCACGTAGCTGCGGTCGGGGCTGACGCCGTCCCAGTCGGTGAAGCTGTAGTAGATCATGTTGCCCACCGGGACGTAGGTGAACGTCACCAGGAGGGCGAGGGGGGCGAGCAGGAAGAGCCAGGGGGTCAGACGCCGCAGCGGCAGGTCACGCCAGGAGCGTCCGCCCGGCGCTTTTTGGCGGGCGCGGTGTCTTGCCGTGCGGTCCTGTTTGGCGACCGGCGCGGGCGGTGAGGTGGTGGATACGGTTCGGGACATGAGGGCCAGGGCCTTTCGTCATCCGCTGATCGGCGGTGCGCGCCGGGTCCCGGCCGGGGGCCGGGACCCGGGCACCCGGCACGTCAGGAGCCGGCGTTCTGCCTGGCCTCGGACCAGCGCTTGTTCAGTTCGTCGAAGTAGCCCTGGAGCGAGCCGTCCTGCGCGCCGCGGGCGATGTCGATGAGCTTCTGGCGGTAGTCCGGCTTGTTCAGGCCGATCTCCGCGGCATCGTCGATGGCGTTGACCTCGGCGGTCTTGTCCTCAGAACGTTCCACCATCTTGACATCGTTGTCAACGTAGTCCTTGAGCGTGGACGGCAGCGGAGCCGACCGCAGCACCGAGACCGCGCCCTCCTTCTCGGAGTAGCCGGACTCCTCGGTGAACCAGTCGATCCAGGCCCGGGCGGCCTCCTTGTTGTCGGAGTGGATGTTCACGGCCTGCTGGTAGTCGGAGACGAGCGTGGCGCAGAACTTGCCGTTGGTCTGCGCGGGCACCGGCATGAAGCCGATGTCGTCGGGGTTGGTCCCGGCGTCCTCGGCGGCGGCCCGCATCTGGTTGATGGCCCAGGAGCCGAGCATCATGCTGCCGACCTCACCCTTGGCCAGGAGCGTCTTGGAGCTCTCCCAGTTCGTGGTGCTCGGGTCCTTCTCGGTCAGCTTCTGGTCGACCATGTCGTGCAGGAGCTTGTCGAGCGTGTTGAGGTCGCTGCCCTTGGCCCAGGGCGCGTCCGAGGCCGACAGCGTGTCGAGCGCCTTGCTGTTGCAGCTGACGGCGCCCACGCCGTTGGTCCACTGGCCGCTCAGGGGCCAGGCGTCCTTGAAGTTGGTGTAGTACGGGGTGGCGCCGGTCTTGTCCTTGACGGTCTTGAGGTCGGCGAGGAACTCCTCCGGCGTGGTCGGCCAGTCCGTGATGCCGGCCTTCTTCCACACGGCCTTGTTGTAGACGAAGCCGCTGGCGGTGCCGAAGGTGCCGATGCCGTAGACCTTGCCGTCCACCTCCGTCTTGCCGGTGAACAGGTACTTCGAGCTCATCGTCGACGCCTCGCCGAGCGGCGCGAAGAACTTCGGGTAGTCACCCTTCGAGACCGCGCCGGGGATGAGGAGGACGTCACCGTAGTTCTCGGTGTTCATCCGGATCTTGACCTCACCCTCGTAGTCGGTGATGGCCTCGAACTTCACCTTCACCTTGGGGTAGGTCTTGTTGAACTCCGCCGCGTACTTCTTCATCGTGCCGTCCTGCACGAGGTCCGTACGGTTGGTCAGCACCGTGATGCTGCCGGACGCGCTCTTCGGGTTCAGCGGCGCGACCGCGGACTCATCAGGGTTCGGCGTGCCGCCCCCGCTGCACGCCGTGGTGACCGTCAGCACCGCGGTGGCCAGCATCGCGGCACTCAGCGTTCTTGTTCCCATACGCCCCACTCCTCCAAGGATTACGGCTCGGGCTTCGTCAGTTGCCGGGGACTATGCCAGCCCGTTGGTGAACCGGTAAAGCTCCTCACACATCCGCGATACTTAATCGTTACATGCACTAGCGGGCATTTTCAGATGCACTCCCTCTACCTGCGTGTTTGCGTCGGAGTCCAAGAAACGGAAGGGGACTAGACCGGTTCATGCAATCGGCGTTAGGTTGACTCGGTCGTCACACGCACGACGCCACGTGTTCTGCCAAGAGGAGCCGCACATGAAGGAAGTCGTCCAGCTCGCCGAGGGGTGGAGCCTGGGGTACGACGGCAGCGCTCTGCCGGCCCGGGTGCCCGGCTGCGTCCACACCGACCTGCTCGCGGCCGGGGAGATCGAGGACCCGTTCCTCGGCCTGAACGAGCACGACGTGGCCTGGGTGGGCAAACGCGCGTGGACCTACAGCCGGCACATCGACGCCTCCGACACCTCCGCGCAGCGCTACGAACGCACCGACCTGGTCTTCGAGGGCCTCGACACCGCCGCGGTGATCACACTGGGCGACCGCGAGCTGGGCCGGACCCGCAACATGCACCGCACCTACCGGTTCGACGTCACCGGGCGCCACGGCGGCCTGCACGTGGAGTTCGCCTCGGCCTACGACGAGGCCGAAACCGTACGCGCGATGGTCGGGGACCGGCCCAATGTCTATCCCGAGCCCTTCCAGTACATCCGCAAGATGGCGTGCAGTTTCGGCTGGGACTGGGGCCCGACCCTGGTGACGGCGGGCATCTGGCGTCCGGTCCGCCTGGAGCGCTGGTCCACCGCGCGGCTGGCGCAGGTGCGTCCCCTGGTGACCGTCGTGGACGGCGAGGGGCGCGTCGAGGTGCAGGTGGAGATCGAGCGGACCGGGCAGGGCGCCGGGCGCCGGCTGTACGTCCAGGCGTCCGTGGGCGGGGCGCGGGTCGGCACCGCTGTCGACGGCGACCGGGCCACGCTCACCCTGCGGGTCCCGGATGTCGAGCTGTGGTGGCCGCGCGGTTACGGCGACCAGCCGCTCTACGACCTGGAGGTGACCCTCGGCGAGGACGCCGACGGTGCCGGGGAGCGGACGCTGGACTGGTGGCACCGGCGCGTGGGCTTCCGTACCGTCGGGATCGACCGGTCGGCCGACGAGCGCGGCACCGGCTTCACCCTCGTCGTCAACGGCGTGCGGATCTTCGCCCGCGGCGTCAACTGGATCCCCGACGACGTCTTTCCGTCCCGCGTCACCCACGAGCGCTACCGGACGCGGCTGACCCAGGCGGTCGACGCCAACGTCGACCTGGTGCGGATCTGGGGCGGCGGCATCTACGAGGACCACGCCTTCTACGACATCTGCGACGAGCTGGGCCTGATGGTCTGGCAGGACTTCCTGTTCGCCTGCGCCGCCTACCCCGAGGAACAGCCCCTGCGCGGGGAGATCGAGGCAGAGGCGCGCGACAACGTTGTCCGGCTCATGCCCCACCCCTCCCTCATCCTCTGGAACGGCAACAACGAGAACCTGTGGGGCTTCCGGGACTGGGACTGGGAGCCCGAGCTCGCCGGGGACTCCTGGGGCGAGGGCTACTACCTCGGGGTGCTGCCGCGTGTGGTGGCGGAGCTCGACCCGACCCGCCCGTACACCGCGGGCAGTCCCTGGTCCGGCTCCTGGGACCACCACCCCAACGACCCCGGCCACGGCACGTACCACTCCTGGGAGGTGTGGAACCGGCAGGACTACGCCGAGTACCGGGCGAACGTCCCGCGCTTCGTCGCCGAGTTCGGCTGGCAGGGTCCGCCCGCCATGGCCACGCTGCGCCGGGCGCTGCCCGGTGAGCGGCTCGCCCCCGACTCCCCCGGCATGCTCCACCACCAGAAGGCGGAGGACGGCAACGGCAAGCTCAACCGCGGGGTGGCCCGGCACTTCCCGCTGCCCGAGGACGACTTCGACCGCTGGCACTACCTCACCCAGCTCGTCCAGGCCCGGGCCGTCGCGGCGGGTATCGAGCACTGGCGCAGTCACTGGCCCGAGTGCGCGGGCACGGTGGTGTGGCAGCTCAACGACTGCTGGCCGGTGAGCTCCTGGGCCGCCGTCGACGGCGACGGCCGCCTCAAGCCGCTCCACCACGAACTGCGCCGGGTCTACGCCGACCGCCTCGTCACCCTCCAGCCGGGCACCGACGGCCCGATTCTGGCGGTCGTCAACCAGACGGCCCAGCCGTGGCAGGCCTCGGTGACCCTGCGCCGCGTCCAGGCGGACGGGGCCGTGCTGGCGGACGAGGTGGTCGACCTGACCGTGGGCGCGTACGCCGTGCACCGGCAGCCGGTCCCGCAAGAACTGGTGCCGGACGCGGCATCCGGCAAGGAGTTCCTGGTCGCGGACGAGGGGGACCTGCGGGCGGTGCACTTCCCCGTGACCGACAAGGACTTCGGCTACCCCGTCCCGGACTACGACGTCACGGTGGCGTCCGTGCCCGGCGCTGATGACGGTAGTCTCGACGTTGTGGTCACAGCACACACTCTTGTTCGGGACCTCCTGCTCCAGCCCGACCGGCTCGGTCCGGAGGCCGTCTGCGACACCGGGCTGCGCACGCTCCTGCCCGGCGAGCGAGCCGTCCTCAAGGTCAAGGGAGCCAAAGAGACCGGTGCCAACGCCGTACGCGCGGCCCTGTTCTGTGTGGAACCGGCGTGAGCGCACCGACCGAGCGGATCACCATCAAGGACGTCGCCGCGGCCGCCGGCGTCTCCAAAGGGGCTGTCTCCCTCGCCTTCAACAACAAGCCGGGCGTTTCCGAGGCCACCCGCGAGCGGATCTTCGCGGTGGCCCGGGAACTGGGCTGGGCGCCGAACTCCTCGGCACGCAGCCTGTCCCGGCAGGCCGTCGACACCATTGGTCTCGCCATTTGCCGCCCCGCCCGGCTGCTGGGCCTTGAGCCCTTCTACATGGAGTTCATCTCCGGCATCGAGAGCGTGCTGGCCGAGCGCGACTGCTCGCTGCTGCTGCGCCTGGTCGGCTCCGTGGAGGAGGAGATCCAACTGCAGGAGCGCTGGTGGCGGGAGCGGCAGATAGGCGGCTCGATCCTGGTCGACCTGCGCAAGGACGACCCGCGCATCGCGCCCCTGCGCAAGTCCGGTCTGCCCGCCGTCGCCGTCGGGCACCCGAGCCTGACGGGCGGGTTCCCGTCGGTGTGGACCGACGACGCCACCGCGGTCGGCGAGGCGGTGCGCTATCTGGCGGCCCTGGGCCACCGGCGCATCGCACGCGTCGGCGGCCCCACGGGGCTCGGGCACAGCGCGATCCGTACCGAGGCCTTCGAAGCGGTGATGGCCGAGCTGGGTCTGGGCCCCGGTGTGCACGTGGAGACCGGCTTCTCCGGCGAGGAGGGCGCGCGGGCGACCCGTTCGCTGCTGCTGTCGTCGAACCGGCCCACAGCCATCGTGTACGACAACGACATCATGGCGGTCGCGGGGCTCGGCGTGGCCACCGAGATGGGCGTCTCCATCCCGGACGAACTGTCCCTACTGGCTTGGGACGACTCCCAGTTGTGCCGGCTCACCCACCCGACGCTGTCGGCGATGAGCCATGACGTGCATTCGTTCGGCGCCCAGGTCACCCGGGTGCTGTTCGATGTCATCGCGGGCCAGGAGGCCGTGTCCCAGCCCGCGGCGCTGCCGCAGTTGGTGCCCCGGGGGTCGACCGCGCCGCCTCGTTCCTGAGGTGCCGAGCGGTGAGGGGCCGTGGCTGTCGTGCCACGGCCCCCCTTTCGCGTTCGGACGCCGGCCGTCAACCGGACACGTACACGGAGCCCTGCTCGGTCATGCGGGCCCGGGCGGCGGCCGCCGCGCCGACGAGCCCGGCGTCCCGCGCCAGTGCGGCGGGCCGCACTGTCACGTCGCGGGCGAAGTCGAGGACCGCGAACGAACGCAGGTGCCGCCGCAGAGGCGTGAACAGCACGTCTCCGGCCTGGGCCACTCCCCCGCCGATCACGGCCACCTCGATCTCCAGCAGGGTGGCGCTGCCCGCGATCGCGGCGGCCAGGGCACGGGCGGACCGGTCGTACGCGGCGAGGGCGCGTGCGTCCCCGACACGCGCGGCCGCCGCCACCGCCGCCGCGGTCGCCGCCTCCCCCTCCCTCGGCACCCATCCGGCCTGCACGGCGTGGCGGGCGATCGCGGTGCCGCTGGCGTAGCTCTCCACGCATCCCCGTGCGCCGCACGCACAGGGCGGGCCGTCCATGGCCACGGAGATGTGCCCGATGTGCCCGGCGTTGCCCGACGGACCGGGATGAAGCCTGCCGTTCAGGACGTAGCCGCCGCCCACTCCGGTGGAGACCACCATGCACAGCGCGTTGCCGACGCCCTGGGCGGCTCCCCGCCACTGTTCCGCGGCGGCCACGGCCACGGCGTCCCCGATCAGTACCGGGTCGATTCCGTCGAAGAGCATCGGGTGGGCCCGCACGCACTCGACCAGGGGAAACGCCCGCCAAGCCGGTATGTTCACCGGGCTGACCGTGCCGTGGGCGGTGTCCACGGGGCCCGCGCTGGCGATACCCATGCCGCGGACGGTGCCCCAGGCCGGATGGGCGGCGAGGCGGTCGATCACCGCGTCGACGGTCCCGGTCAGCCGGGAGACCGACTCACGGGCCGGGGTGGGCAGTTCCGCCCGGGTCAGGATGGCGCCCGCGTCGTCGATCAGCGCTCCCGCGATCTTCGTGCCGCCGATGTCGAGTGCTGCGTACACCTGTCTGCTCTCTTCTCTGGTCTGTGTGTTCCTGTCCGAGGGGGTGCCGATGTGCGACAACGTTGTCACAAGTGCGCTTGGAAGCCGGTACCGGCCACGAAGAGGATGCCGGCCCCCTCCACGGTGATGCCGCGGTCCGAGTCGGGCAGAAAGCAGGAGGCGCCGGCCCGCAGACCGAGGACTTCCCCGCCGGATCCGCGCAGCAGGGCCTCACCGGCCGCACACAGGGCCACGCGCGGCCCGACCGGCGGCAGCAGGGGGACCGCTTCGGCGGTGACAGCCGTACGGAACAGGGCGAATTCCTCGGCCGGGCAGTCGAAGATCTCGGTCCGCGGATTCCCGTCGACGGTCCGGGGCTTCACCACGGGAACCCGGACTGTCGGGTCGACGATCCTGAGCAGCTCCGGAACGTTCACCGCTTTCGAAGTCAGGCCCGCGCGCAATACGTTGTCGGAGGCGGCCATGACTTCGACGCCGAACCCCCGCACGTAGGCGTGGAGTCCACCTGCGGGCATGTACAGCGCCTGCCCCATGTCGACGACCTGATGCCGCATCAGCAGGGAGGCCACCAGTCCGAGATCGCCGGGGTGGTGCTCGGCCATGCGGACCACGGCACCGTATGCGTCCGCGTACGCGCCGGGCTCGTCCGCCTTCACGGCGCAGGCGTCCACCACAGCGGCCACGAAGGCCCCTTGGCGGTCGGCGGGCCACTCCAGCAGGGTCCGCAGCGCGCGCGTGAGCGCGGAGTCGTCGGTGCCGGCCGTCAGCAGCGCCGTGACGGGGGCAATGTCGACCAGGCCGAGTCCGTCGAGGACGGCCGCGGCTTCCTCACGCGTCCGGAATCCAGCGAGGACCTCGAACGGGCTCAGCGCACAGAGGAGTTCCGGCTTGGGCCAGTCGTCTGCGTAGGGGCCGTCCGGCGCGCCCTCGCCCGCCTGGGACTTGCACGCGGCCTCCGCCTGCCTGCGGTCGGGGTGCACCTGGATCGACAGGGGCTGCTCGGCCGCGAGCACCTTGAGCATGAAGGGAAGGCGGGAGCGGAAGCGCGCGACGCACTCGGCACCGAGTTCGCGTTCCGGAGCCTCGCTCACCACGTCCGTGAGCGTGCGCGTCCGCCCGTCCCGGACGAGGACCGACGGTCCTGCGGGATGCGCCCCCATCCACAGTTCCGCCTCCGGTCCCGGGGAGGGCGAGACGCGCCCTTGCAGGCGGGCCAGGGCTTCGCGGGAACCCCAGGCGTAGGGCTTGATGATCGGTTGCAGTAGATCCACGCGGTTACGTTAACGGTGGATGGATGGTTTACCGATCGGGGGCAGCTTCCGTTATTAAACCGGTATAGATCGACGACATCCAATGAACCCCTCCAAGCACACTCCACGCTTCACCGAGAACGGCATTGACCGGCAAAGTAGGGGAACTTGAGCGATGCAGGCAAGGACTTCGACGCGCACGGAATCGGTTTAGCAAATTTTAGCTCGCGCCTCCCTGTGCATCGCGCGTAGAAATGAAACATGATTGTCGCGCCTATTGACATGACCGAAACATTCAGTGCTCTCATAAGGACGTCGGCGCGCCCTTTGCAGCCCCGGCCTGATCCCCCATCAGACACAGCTGTCCCCTGCCTGATTACAGGTGGGACAACGTTGTCAGAGCCGTGCGCTGAGTGCGCAATCCGTTTGATGTTCCCCAGGGAGTGACATGAGAAGTCAACGCAGAAGTCCGCTGCGCGGAAGGCCGTTCCGCTACTCCGTCGCCGCGGGTCTGACCGCTGTGCTCGGCCTGTTGCTGTCCTTGCTCGGCAGCGCGTCCGGTGAGGCCGAGGCCGCCGCGACCGGCCTGCGGGTCAGTAACGGCCGTCTGTACGAGGCGAACGGCAAGGAGTTCGTGATGCGGGGCGTCAACCACGCGCACGCCTGGTACCCGCAGGAGACCGACTCGATCGCGGACATCGCCGCGAAGGGTGCGAACACCGTCCGCATCGTGCTGAGCAGCGGTGACCGCTGGACCAGGACCACGGCGTCCGAGGTGTCGTCGCTGATCGGCCAGTGCAAGGCGAGCAAGGTCATCTGTGTGCTGGAGGTGCACGACACCACCGGCTACGGCGAGGACTCGGCGGCGGCCTCGCTCGACCAGGCGGCGAACTACTGGGTCGGTATCAAGAGCGTGCTCTCCGGCCAGGAGGACTACGTCATCGTCAACATCGGCAACGAGCCCTACGGCAACAGCGGTTACAGTGCCTGGACCAGCGCCACCAAGGGCGCCATCGTCAAGCTGCGCAACGCCGGCATCAACAACGCGCTGATGGTGGACGCCCCCAACTGGGGTCAGGACTGGTCGAACACCATGCGTGACAACGCCTCCTCGGTGTTCGCCGCGGACCCCGACCGCAACACCATCTTCTCCATCCACATGTACGGGGTGTACGACACGGCTTCCGAGGTCCAGAGCTACCTCAACACCTTCCGGAGCAACAACCTGCCCATCGTCGTGGGCGAGTTCGGGGACCAGCACAGCGACGGCGACCCCAACGAGGACGCCATCATGTCCACCGCGCAGTCCCTGGGCATCGGCTACCTCGGCTGGTCCTGGAGCGGCAACGGCAGCGGCGTCGAATACCTCGACCTGGTCAACGGCTTCAACCCCAACTCGCTGACGAGCTGGGGCCAGCGGCTCTTCAACGGGGCCAACGGGATCGCCGCCACGTCGCAGCGGGCGACCGTCTACGGCGGCGGGAACAGCGGAGGCGGCAGCGGCACCGCCCCGAACGGTTACCCGTACTGCGCGAGCAGCTCCTCCGACCCCGACGGGGACGGCTGGGGCTGGGAGAACAGCGCCAGCTGTGTCGTCCGCGGAAGCGCCGCCGACGGCGGAAGCGGCAACGGCACCGCGCCCAACGGCTACCCGTACTGCGCGAGCAGCTCCTCCGACCCCGACGGAGACGGCTGGGGCTGGGAGAACAGCGCCAGCTGTGTCGTCCGCGGTGGAGCGGCGGACCACTGAGTCCGTGAACCGGCCCCGCATCTGGAGTGCGGGGCCGGTTCTGACCCGTCAGCTCGCGTCCTGCGAAGGGCTCGCACCGGTCGAAACGCTCCCGGCCGTGCTGCGCTCAGCGGGGTGCCCGGTCGAGGAGTCCGTGCACCTGGTGCGCCTTCTCGTGGCCACGCTGATCGGCACACTGCTGCGGGAGGTTCAGGCCGGCCCCACCTTCGGCATCGCCGACCAGGACGGCATCGCCGTGCGGCAGCGCATGCTGGAGGACTCCCGCCTGCCTCATCTGGCCGAAGCCGCCCCGTATCTCGCACGGTTCGATCGCGAGGCGGAGTACCGGTACACCGTTCAGGCCGCCACGGCGCTGGTGCTGGAGCGGGTCAAGGCAGGCGCGCGCCCGATGAGTTGAGGCCTCGGGCGAGGTCGCGTTCGAGGTCGTCCAGGGCACGGCGGGCGGTGGCTATGCGTGCGAGTAGCAGGTGGCGTTCCTCGGGCGCGGCCGGCAGAGCAGCCGGACCAGGTGGCTCCAGGCGCTCCATGTCCCGAGTCTCCTCGCGCTCCATGTCCCGCGCCTCGTCGAGGGAGGTCAGGACGACTCCGATGAGGACGTTGACCAGGACGAAGGAGGCCAGCAGGACGTAGGAGGCGTAGTAGAGCAGGCTCCAGCGGGAGATCTCCATGCCCGCGTGCACGGCGTCGCCGATGCCGTCCAGGGTGACCAGGAGGAAGAGGGTGAGGGCCGCACGGCCCAGGGAGCCGTAGTGCTCGGGGTCGCTGCGACCGAAGAAGACCCACCCGAGCATGGCGTACACGTACAGCAGCAGGGCGCCGACGAGCAGGAAGCTGAGCGTGCCGGGCAGGCTGCGGCCCACCGCGACCAGGACGACGCGGAGTTGGGGCAGGAAGCGCGCGGTGCGCAGGACCCGGGCCAGGCGCAGCAGCCGTAGAACGGTGGTGTTCTCGCGTACGACGGGCAGGAAGGCGCACAGGACCACGGCGAGGTCGAAGAGGTTCCACGGCGACTTGAAGAAGTCTTTGGGTCGGTCGGCGTGGGCTGCCAGGCGCAGGAGGATCTCGACGGTGAAGGCGGCGAGGCAGGTGTGTTCGGCCAGGCGTAACCAGCGGCGCCAGTCGTCGGCCAGTCCGGTGTAGGTCTCCACGCCCAGCAGGGCGGCGTTGGCCAGGATGACGGCGATGACGGACAGCGCGAACCACCGGGCCTCCGTGAGGGAGCGGCAGCGGCGGGCCAGGTTCTGGCGGGTGGACGGGGCCGTCGCCTCGGCCCTTGGATCGTGGTGGTCCGGCATCGTGCTGTACTTCTGTTCCTTCACGCGCTGCAGATCCCGTCGCGGCCAACGAGGCCGGAATGCGGGGTTGTTGGGTGATCACCCCCCAGGGGATACTTCTACAGCATTGTAGATTGCGGCTCGTCGCCGGTACGCCGGAAGTCGGTCGCCGTCCGCCACCGGACGCCTCTACCGGAAGAGAGCAGCATCATGTTCGGCTTGAGCGAACTGGCCGTGGTCCTCGTCGTCATCATCGTGGTCGTGGGCATCAAGAAGTTGCCCGAGCTGACGCGTTCGGCGGGCAAGGCCGCGCGGATCCTCAAGAGCGAGGCCAAGGCGATGAAGGCGGAGCACTCCTCCGAGGCGCAGTCGGGTCAGGGCCGGGTCGTGCCGGGAGTGGTTGTCGAGCGGGACGACCCCTCCCCGCGGTCGTGAGCCCTGGGCACCCATACGGCATGCGGCCCCGGACGAGAAGTCCGGGGCCGCATACGCCCGTTACCGCCGGCCTAAACCTCAGGCCGGCGGTCGGCTACCGGGCTCCCGCCGCCAGGCCCTGCGGTACCTCCGCGTAGCCCGCCGGGCGGGTGGTGAACGTGCCCCGACCCTGGGTGCGTCCGCGCAGGCGGGTGGCGTAGCCGAACAGTTCGGCCAGCGGCACGGTGGCGGTCACGACCGCCGTGCTGCCGCGCATCGCCGACGCCGACACGCGTCCGCGGCGCGCCGCGAGGTCGCCCAGGACCGTGCCCACGCAGTCCTCGGGCGCGGTCACCGTCACCTCGGCGACCGGCTCCAGGAGCCGCAGTTCACAGGCCCGCAGGGCTTCGCGCAGTCCGAGCCGGCCGGCCGCGCGGAACGCCAGTTCCGAGGAGTCCTTGACGTGCGTGGACCCGTCGGTGAGCGTGACCCGCACACCGGTCACCGGATGACCGCCCAGCGGACCCTCCGCCATTGCGTCCCGGCACCCGGCCTCGACCGCGCGCACGAAGTCCCGCGGCACCCGGCCACCGACCACCGTCGAGGCGAACGCGAAACCGTCGCCCTCCTCCAACGGCTCGACGTCCAGCACCACATGGGCGAACTGCCCGGCGCCGCCGTCCTGCTTGACGTGCCGGTACACCAGACCCGTGACCCCGCGGACCACGGTCTCCCGGTACGACACCTGCGGGCGGCCCACCGAGACCTCCAGGCCCCGCTCGCGGCGCAGTCGCTCCACGGCCACCTCCAGGTGGAGTTCGCCCAGGCCCGACAGCAGGGTCTGGCCGGTCTCCGGATCGGTACGCACGACCAGCGACGGGTCCTCGTCCGCGAGCCGGGCGAGGGCCGAGGCCAGCCGTTCGGTGTCCTTGCCGAGGCGTGCCTCGACGGCCACGGACACCACGGGGTCGGCGGTGCTGGGCGCCTCCAGGACGAGCGGCGCCGAGGGGGCGCACAGTGTCGTACCGGCGCGCGCGGACTTCGGGCCGATCACGGCGACGATGTCCCCGGCCATGGCCGCGGATGTCTCCGTGTGCCGGTCCGCCTGCACGCGCAGGATGCGGCCCACGCGTTCGATGCGTCCGACGCCCGTGTCCAGCACGGTGTCCCCCTTGATCAGTACGCCCGAATAGATCCGCAGGAACGTCATCCGGCCCGTCGGCGCCGCGTGCACCTTGAACGCCAGCGCGACCAGCGGCGCCGCGGGATCGGCGGCCCGCTCCTGCTCGGTGCCGTCGAGCGTGCCGCGTACGGGAGGGACGTCCGCCGGTGAGGGCAGGTACGCCACCACGGCGTCGAGCAACGGCTCGATGCCACGGTTGCGGTACGCCGAACCGCACAGCACCACCACGGCCTCGCCCGCGACGGTCACTTCGCGCAGTGCCGTGCGCAGGGTCACCTCGGAGACGGTGCCGTCGGCGCAGTACTCCTCCAGCGCCCGCGGGTGCAGTTCCGCGACGGCCTCGTCCAGCGCCCGGCGGCGGCGCAGCGCCTCGTCGCGCAACGCGTCGGGCACGGGGCGTTCCTCGTACGTGCCGGTGTCGCCCGGCCACACCAGGGCCCGCATCCGGACCAGGTCGACGACGCCCGTGAACCGCTCCTCGCTGCCGATCGGCATCTGTGCGACCAGGGGCGTGGCGCCCAGGCGTTCGCGGATGGACGCGACCGCCGTGTCCAGGTCGGCGCCCGCGCGGTCCATCTTGTTGACGAACGCCAGGCGCGCGACGCCGTGCCGGTCGGCCTCCCGCCACACCGCCTCGCTCTGCGGCTCGACCCCGGCGACGGCGTCGAACACCGCGACCGCGCCGTCGAGGACGCGCAGCGAACGCGTCACCTCGTCGGCGAAGTCCACGTGGCCCGGGGTGTCGATGAGGTTGATCCGGTGCCCGTCCCAGTCACAACTGACGGCCGCGGCGAAGATGGTGATGCCCCGGTCGCGTTCCTGGGAGTCGAAGTCGGTGACGGTGGTGCCCTCGTGCACCTCGCCCCGCTTGTGGACGGCGCCGGTCAGGAACAGGATCCGCTCCGTGACGGTCGTCTTGCCGGCGTCCACGTGGGCGAGGATGCCGAGGTTGCGAACGGTCTGCAGAGCGCGGGGTGTTGGGTCAGTACGCACGGCCTTGAGGCCCTTCTACGTGAGTCGTGTCATGAGTGATGAGCGGGCGGCGCGATGGGACGGACGAGAGCCGTGGAACACGCCCTGCGGCACACCGGGAAGGGCCGGTTGGCGGGCAGGACTCAGTGACGGTCTACGACCGGGAACTCCAGTGCCGGGCGCGCAGCGGGCACCGGACTCACGAAGACACGAGGATCACGTCGAACCGTGCCCAGGGGGTGGCGACAGCGGTGACAGTACGCACGGCTGGTCTCCCCTCACTTCTGAACTCGGAACACGTAGGGCGCTGCGGCCGCTTCGGGCCGGGCGCATGTCGAGAGTGTAGGGATCAGGACGGGAGCGGGCACGACATTTTCCGCGTCCGCGTCCAAGGACGCCTTCTCAACTGTCCCTCGGGGGCGTGAGTTTGCAGGGAGCCAGGCTCAGGCCAGTAATGTGCGCCGAGTGAGGAATGAACCCAGGCACCCCGGCACCTTCCGTCTCATCGTCACGGGAGGAGGCACCGGCGGCCATACGTACCCCGCGCTCACCGCGATCCGCACCCTGCAGAACCGGCTGGCGGTCGAGGGCAGGAGCCTCGACGTGCTGTGGATCGGTACGGCCGAGGGTCTGGAGGCGCGGGTCGCGCGCGCCGAGGGGATCCCGTTCGCGACCGTGGCGACGGGGAAGATCCGCCGTTCGAGCAACCCGCTGAAGATGATGTCGGCGGCGAACATGCGGGACATGGCGCGTGTGCCGCTGGGTGTGGCACAGGCGCGGAAGCTGGTCGCGGACTTCCTGCCGGACGTGGTCCTCGCCACGGGCGGCTACGTGGCGGTCCCCGCGGGCTTGGCCGCGCGCATGTGCCGACGTCCGCTGGTGCTGCACGAACAGACGGTCCGCCTGGGCCTGGCGAACCGGAAGCTGGCCGGTTCGGCGACGCGGATCGCGGTGTCCTCGGAGTCGACGCTGCCTCTCCTCGCGGCGGAGGTGCGCGGTGCCGCGGTGGTCACCGGCAACCCGATCCGCCCGGAGGTACTGACCGGACACGCCGACAAGGCCGTCCAGTCCCTGGGCCTGCACGGCTTCGACCGACGGCTGCCGACCGTGTACGTCACGGGCGGCGCGCAAGGGGCCCAGCAGATCAACGGAGTTGTCCGCGACTCCCTGTCCTGGCTGCTGGAGGGCGCGAATGTGATCCACCAGTGCGGCCCGGACCATGTCGAGGAGCTGCGACGGTACGCGACGGCCCTGCCCGCCGGGCTCGCCGCCCGCTACTACCTCACCGGCTTCGTCGGCCCGGAACTGCCGGACGTCCTCGCGCTGGCGGACATCGTCGTGTCGCGCAGCGGCGCCGGAACCCTGGCCGAGCTGACGGCCCTCGGCAAGCCCGCCGTCTTCATCCCCCTCGCCACGTCGGCGGGCAACGAACAGGCGCACAACGCGAGCCACTTGGAGGAGTCCGGGGCTGCCGTCGCCCTGCTGGGCGACGTCACCGCCGACCGCCTCCGGGCAGCTGTGGGCCCACTGCTGGCCGACCCCGCGCGGCGCGAGGCCATGGCTCGCTCTGCGCGGGCGCTGGGGAGGCCTGACGCGGCGGACAGGCTGGTGGACGTGGTGCTGGCCGCGGCGGCGGGCTGACGGGAGCGCGATCAGCGGAAGGCGGGACGCGGGTCGGGACCACCGCCGCACCGGCAGTGGTCCCGACCCGCGTTACCGGACAGGCCCGGTCAGAAGTTGCCCCGCTTCGCCTGCTCCCGCTCGATCGCCTCGAACAGGGCCTGGAAGTTGCCCTTGCCGAAGCCGAGGGAGCCGTGGCGCTCGATGAACTCGAAGAAGACGGTGGGACGGTCGCCGATCGGCTTGGTGAAGATCTGCAGGAGGTAGCCGTCCTCGTCCCGGTCGACGAGGATGCCGCGCTTGGCGAGCTCCTCGATCGGCACGCGGACCTCGCCGATGCGGGCGCGCAGCTCGGGGTCGGTGTAGTAACTCTCGGGCGTGTCAAGAAATTCGATGCCCTTGGAGCGCAGGACGTCGACGGTCCGGACGATGTCGTTGGTGGCGAGCGCCAGGTGCTGGGCGCCGGGGCCGCGGTAGAAGTCGAGGTACTCGTCGATCTGCGAGCGCTTCTTGGCGACCGCCGGCTCGTTCAGTGGGAACTTCACACGGTGGTTGCCGCTGGCGACGACCTTGCTCATCAGCGCCGAGTACTCGGTGGCGATGTCGTCGCCGATGAACTCGGCCATGTTGGTGAAGCCCATGACACGGTTGTAGAAGCCGACCCACTCGTCCATGTTGCCGAGCTCGACGTTGCCGACGACGTGGTCGAGGGCCTGGAAGACGCGCTTGGGCTCGTCCTCGGGCTTCACGTAGCCGGAGCTGCGGGCGACATAGCCGGGCAGGTAGGGGCCGTTGTAGCGGGAGCGGTCCACCAGGGTGTGGCGGGTGTCCCCGTAGGTGGCGATGGCCGCGATCCGGACGGTGCCGTGCTCGTCGCTGACGTCGTGCGGCTCCTCCAGCACGGTCGCGCCCTCCGCGCGGGCGTGCTTGATGCACCTGTCGACGTCGGGCACCTCAAGGGCGATGTCGATGACGCCGTCACCGTGGCGGCGGTGGTGGTCGAGCAGCGGGCTGTCCGGGTCGACGCCGCCCTTGAGGACGAACCGTACGGCGCCGGAGCGCAGGACGTACGCGTGGTGGTCGCGGTTGCCGGTCTCGGGGCCGGAATAGGCGACCAGTTCCATGCCGAACACCGTCTGGTAGTACAGCGCGGCCTGGGTCGCGTTGCCCACCGACCAGACCACCGCGTCCCACCCGGTCACCGGGAAGGGGTCGCCCTCGGCGTCGTACTCGACGAGCCCGACCAGCTGCTTGAGCTGCTGCAGATCGAGGTCCGCGAGGCGCTCCTGGCTGGTGAGGGTCTGCTCGATGCTCATGCGTCATCCCTTTCGGTGCGTGTTTCCAGCGCGTGGCGGTAGAAGACACCGGGATCGGCCGCCTGCACAACAGTTGGGTTGTTGGCTGTTCAAGGTGCTCAGTTTGCCTGCCGTAAGGGCGGCTCGCATGTACAAATTGCCCAGTGGAGAGGGGTCCGGCAGGGCCTCACCTCGAACGGGCCAGCCGTGCCGCCGCCTCCTTCACCAGAGCCGCGACCGACTCGACGTCGAACTCGTGCATGGCGACCACGCCGACCGACGCACCCGCCGCGCCCGGCACCTCGAACCCCGCCGCGATCCCCGTGGCCCCCTGCTGGAGCTGCCCCGAGGTGAGGCTGTACCCGAGTTCCCGGGCCCGGGTCACCTCCTCGGAGTCGTCCGGGTGCGGCGGCTGGAGCGCGAGGATGGCGACACCGTTCGCCCCCTTCTCCAGCGGATGCCGCACGCCGATCCGGTAACCCACCTCGACCGGCCCCTGCTGCACGGCCGGCCGCGCCCCCGCCACCGGCACGCACTCCCGCGCCCCGTGCGCCACCGTCAGGAAGGCGGACGTACCGGTGGCGTCGGCGAGTTCCTGGAGCACCGGCTGGGCCGCCGGTACGAGCTGCTGCTGGAACCGTCCCGCCAGCGCCGCGGCACCGGCACCGAGCCGCAGTCGCTTGCCCTGCCGGGAGACCAGCGCGTGCTCCTCCAGCGTCTGCACGATCCGGTACGCGACGGCCCGGTCGATCCGCAACTGCGCCGCGAGGTCGGCCACGGTCAGACCGTCGGCCGCCCGGGAGACCAGGTCCAGAGCCCGCAGCCCGCGATCCAGACCTTGCAGCGTGGCCATCAGCACCTCCTGATCCCACGCGGCGCGCGGGAATCCCATCAGATCGTCTTCGGGCGCCACGTTAGGCCACCTGACGCACACCGGAGGCGCACCGGCGTCCGACCGGCCGCCTTGACTGGGCCGCCGCCCGGGACCTAACTTCCAAGTGTTTCCACGAACGCACAAAATTGTGCGCTGAACGCACACTCCCCACTGAGTGCACACTCCGCGCTGCACGGCACCACGGCTCCGAGTCCTGAGGAGAAGAGACATGCCGTACTACCACCGGGCGGGCTCGGTTCCGCCTAAGCGGCACACCCAGCACCGGGACCCGGACGGGAACCTCTACTACGAGGAGCTGATGGGCGAGGAGGGCTTCTCCTCGGACTCCTCGCTGCTCTACCACCGGCACATCCCGTCGGCGGTGCGCGCGTACCGCGTGTGGGACCTCGGCGACCAGTCCCTGGTGCCCAACCACCCCCTGATCCCCCGCCACCTGTCCACGCACAAGCTCTTCGCGGACGGCGACCCGGGCATCGACGCGGTGACCGGCCGCCGCCTCCTGCTCGGCAACGACGACGTACGGCTCGCCTACGTCGCGGCCGACGCGGTCAGCCCGTACTACCGCAACGCCATCGGCGACGAGTGCCTGTACATCGAGGACGGGCGGGCCCGCGTGGAGACCGTCTTCGGCGACCTGGAGGCCGGCGACGGCGACTACGTCATCGTCCCCCGGGCAACGACGTACCGGATCGTCCCCCACGGCGTCGTGCGGATCTACGCCATCGAGGCCGCCTCGCACATCGGACCCGCCCGCCACTACCTCTCCAAGCGCGGCCAGCTCCTGGAGCACGCGCCGTACTGCGAGCGCGACTTCCGCCTCCCGGAAGGGCCCAGGGCCGTCGACGGCGAGGACGTCGAGGTGCACATCAAGCACCGCGGCCCGGGCGGGGTCGTGGGCACCGTCCACACGCTGCCCCACCACCCCTTCGACGTGGTGGGCTGGGACGGCTGCCTCTACCCGTACGTGTTCAACATCCGTGACTTCGAGCCGATCACCGGGCGCGTCCACCAGCCGCCGCCGGTGCACCAGGTCTTCGAGGGCAACAACTTCGTGATCTGCAACTTCGTGCCGCGCAAGGTGGATTACCACCCGCTGGCCGTGCCGGTGCCGTACTACCACTCCAACGTCGACTCCGACGAGGTGATGTTCTACTGCGGCGGCGACTACGAGGCCCGCAAGGGCTCCGGGATCGACCAGGGTTCGATCTCCCTGCACCCGGGAGGGCATCCGCACGGCCCCCAGCCGGGCGCGATGGAACGGTCGATCGGCGTGGACTTCTTCGACGAACTCGCCGTCATGGTCGACACCTTCCGGCCCCTCCGACTCGGTGAGGCCGCCCGCGCGTCGGACGACGGGACCTACGCCTACTCCTGGGAGCAGAACCGATGACTCCGCAGATCCCTCCCGTGCTCGCCGGCCTGTTCGACGACGCGGCGGTCTTCCCGCCCGGCAGCCTGCCCCTTGAACAGGCCGTCGCGGCCCACGAGGCGCACCGACGGGGCGCCCATGGCGATCTGGTGGGTGCGTTCGTGCTCGCCGCCAAGGACGTGGGCCGGCTTGCCGAGTTGACCGCCGGTCTGCCCGAGGGCTCCTTCGCCCTCTCGGTGACCGTCGCGCTGCCGGGTGTCGCCGATGCGGTCGCCGCGGCGCGGCGTGTCCCGGCCGTGCGGCTGGCCGGACTGGAGGTCGCGGTCCCGGACGGGGTCGCCGCTGAGGCGGTCGTACCCGCGCTGCGCGCCGCCCTCGGCGATGACGACCTGACCGTCTTCGTCGAGGTTCCGCGCGACACCCGGCGCGAGCCGCTGCTCGCCTCGCTGGCCGGGACGCCGTACCTGGCGAAGTTCCGCACGGGCGGTGTGCGTGCCGATCTCTACCCCGACGAGCACGAACTCGCCTCGGCCGTCCTGGCAGCGGTACGGGCCGGGGTGCCGTTCAAGGCGACCGCGGGACTGCATCACGCACTGCGCAACACCGACCCGGAGACGGGTTTCGAGCAGCACGGGTTCCTGAACCTGCTGCTGGCCACGGACGCCGCGCTGAAGGGCGCGGACGAGGCGGAGGTGGCGCGGCTGCTGGCCGAGCGTGACGGCGGACGGATCGCCGAGCGCGTACGGGCCCTCACGCCCGAAGTCCGTGAGGTGTTCCGCTCCTTCGGTACCTGTTCCGTGGCCGAACCCGCCACCGAGTCGGCCGCTCTCGGCCTGCTGCCCGCCGCGACCGTCGCCGACCTGACCGAGGTATCCGCATGACCAGCACCACCCGCCTGACCGTCCCGGCCGACTCCCTCTTCGGCCTGACCAACCTGCCCTACGGCGTCTACTCCGTGCCGGGCCAACAGCCGCGCGTGGCTACCCGCTACGGCGACCACGTCATCGACCTGGCCGAGCTGCTGGGCGATGACGTGTTCGCGCGGCCGAGCCTGAACGACTTCATGGCGCAGGGTTACGCGCGCTGGGTCGAGGTTCGCGCGGCGCTCACCGAGGAGCTACAGGGCGAGATCCCGGTGGCGGCCGTGCACGACCTGGACGCGGTGACGCTGCATCTGCCGTTCGAGGTCGCCGACTACGTCGACTTCTACGCCTCCGAGCACCACGCCTCGAACCTGGGCAGGCTGTTCCGGCCCGACAACCCGGACCCGCTGATGCCGAACTGGAAGCACCTGCCGGTCGGTTACCACGGCCGGGCCGCGTCCGTCGTCGTCTCGGGCACCGACATCATCCGGCCCTCCGGCCAGCGCAAGGGCCCGCAGGACCCGGTACCGGTCTTCGGCCCGTCGACCCGCCTCGACATCGAGGCCGAACTCGGCTTCGTCGTCGGCACCGGCAACGCCATGGGCGAGTCCATCGGCACCGAGGAGGCGGACCGGCACATCTTCGGCGTGGTCCTCTTCAACGACTGGTCCGCCCGCGACATCCAGGCCTGGGAGTACGTCCCCCTCGGCCCCAACCTGGGCAAGTCGTTCGCGTCGACCATCTCGCCGTGGGTGGTGCCGCTGCTCGCCCTGGACGCGGCGCGGGTCCCGACTCCCGTTCAGCAGCCCGCAGTTCTTCCGTACCTGCACATGCGGCAGCCGTGGGGCCTCGACGTCGACCTGACCGTCGCCTGGAACGGCGAGGTCGTCTCCCGGCCGCCGTACGCCACCATGTACTGGTCCCCCGCCCAGATGCTGGCCCACCAGACCGTCAACGGCGCCCCCTCCCGCACCGGCGACCTCTTCGCCTCCGGCACGATCTCCGGCCCGGAGAAGGACCAGCGCGGCGCCTTCATCGAACTCACCTGGGGCGGCAAGGAACCCATCACGGTGGGAGGTCAGCGGCGCACGTTCCTGGAGGACGGCGACGAGATCGTCCTCACCGCGACGGCGCCGGGCGCCGATGGCACGCGGATCGGTTTCGGGGAGGCCCGGGGTCGCATCATCAGCAGC
>NZ_FLSP01000005.1 GCF_900091315.1 Streptomyces sp. DI166 | reverse complement strand
GCGCGCCGCGACCGCCCGCGCGTCCGAGCGCAGGGCGATGCCCGCCGTGAGCGCGGCCACCGTGAGCGGCCCGAGGCCGTCCCCGGCGTCACGGAACAGGTCGGGCCGCCCCGCCGTCCACACGCGGGCGCACACCTCCGCCCAGGTGTCGGGGACCGGCTCGGCGGGCGGCCGCCCGGTGCAGTCGTGCACCCGGTACCGGTGGTCGCTCGCCACCCGCTCCGACGACGGCACGGCGCCCACGATCTGCTGACGGGCCTGCTGCGGACGCCGGGTGTAGGTCGTGAACGTCAGCCGGTGCGCCTCCTCGCGCGGCAGCACCGCGCAGGCCAGCGCGATCCACTGGGCGACATCCGCGCTGTCGTGCTCCACGAGCACGATCTGGCCGGCGCCCGGGTCCCGGGTCACCGCCCCCAGATCCGCGAAGAACGGCGCCAGCCAGGCGGCCCGGGACGCCGCGAACGCGACCAGGGCGTCCCGGCGCAGCAGCCCCGACGGCTCGAACCGGTCCACCGGAACCGGCCGCCCGCCCGGGGGCGTGCTGTCGGCCCAGCGGGGCGACTCCCAGGCCGTGATGGGCAGCGCCCCGTCCGGCAGCCGGGCCCCCGGCGGCAGGTGCAGGGCGTGGGCGTGGAAGTTGCCCCAGCGCCCGCTGTAGTCGGCGCCCGTGTAGACGGAACGGCTCAGCAGCCGTCCGCCGTCGGACAGTTCGGAGCAGGAGAAGGACTTCGGGAAGCGCTTCAGCTCCTCCGCGTCCGGGCGGGCCGGACAGTCCCGCGGCGGCTCGTAGCCGATGAGCTGTTCCGCCTCCCGCAGCAGCCCCTGCGGCACGCCCGCGCTGACCGCCGTGAACCGGAAGCCCGAACCGTCCGGGCCGGGCGGCGCGGAGGTGTAGTGCAGCTGCGCCAGGGTCACTTGACCCGCTCCTTCCCCGTCGTACGGTGCACCGGCAGCAGTCCGCGCCGGGCCAGCAGCCACATCAGCGGATCCTCCACCCGGATCGGCTGCGGACCGGACTTGGGTACGTCCGCCGGTGCCTCGGCGGGCGGCGGCGCGCCCAGCGCGGACAGCCCGAACAGCGACAACTCCGCAAAATCCAACTCCAGTTGGCGAACCAGCGCACCCGAGTCCCAGTCGTTGAGCAGGGAGCGGATCTCCTCGTGCACCCCGAGCCGGTCGTCGTCGTCGAGGGCGCCGCCCGGGTGCGGGGCGTTGCGCAGCACCGGGGAGTGCGGGTCGAGCAGGGGCTTGAGCATGTCGGTCTTGGTGACCGCCACCGCGATAGGCGTGGACACCCGGCCCCGGGAGCCGCCCTTGCCGTGGGCGCGCAACTGCCGGGCCAGATCGGCGGCGATCTGCTGCGGCGGCGTCTCCACCACCGGCAGCGGCGGACCGTCGTGCACCGGCAACCGGTCGCGCACCGAACCGAGTTGCAGCGGGTCCACCAGCAGGATGATGCCGTCCGCCGCGCTCAGGTAGCGGGTGTAGCGGTCCATCGCCTCGGCGCCCGCCAGGTCCTCGCCCGCCGCGTCGAAGAAGACCAGCGCGGTGTGCCGGGTCCCGGAGCCCAGGCGGCTGCGCCGGGGCAGGCTGAGGCGGTACAGCAGCGGGTCGTTGAAGCCGAGCGCCGCCGGTCTGGTGGCGTCCGGCAGCCGCAGCCGCTCGTACAGGTCCTCCGCCATCTCCTTGTCCCGGGTCTGGGTGCTCTGCCCCATCGCGGCCAGCGTGGCGTGGTAGGCCTGACCGACCCGGTGGTTCAACTCGTTGACCAGGACCGCGACATAGGTGCTCTTCCCGGACGCCTTCGCCCCGACCAGGGCGATGATCCGGCTGTCGTGGTCGCAGTAGTCGCTCGGCAGGTCGTTGTGGCAGGCCCCGCAGACCCGGGTCGTGGTGCCCACCCCGCACCCCGGGCACGGCACACTGCTGCCCGCTCCGGCCCGCCGTCCGATCTTGCGGGGCGGGGCGAACACCGGGCCGCGCATCAGGGCGCCGGGTGGCACCCCGGGGCCCATGAACCCGGCCCAGATGTCGTCGCGTTCGGGCCCGCAGGGGCGGCCGCCGCGGATACCGGCCGGAGTCATCAGACAGCGGTAGGGCAACCTGCCCGCCGAGGAGCGGGCGAAGCAGTAGGGGCAGATCACGGTCGTCATGTCAGCGCACCACCAGGGTCGCGGGGGACGGTTCTTCCAGTCGTACGTCGGCGGCGTGCTCGCCCAGCAGGAAGCCGCGCAGGGTGTAGGGGGCCGGGAGCGGCGCGGCCGGCAGTTCCTGTTCGACCGTGCCGTACCGGATCAGCTCGGCACCGGGGACGCGCACCACGGTGGTGCCGTCGGTGGCGCTGCGGGGCCGGACCGTTCCGCTGCGGGCGACACACACGAACTCCGGGACATCGGGGCCGCCCCCACCACCGAGCGAGGACAGGGTGACCCTCAGCAGGGTACGGCCCCTGCCGCGCAACAGCCGCCGCTCACGCACGAGTTGATAGCCGATGGCGGTGTCGGGCGGCACCACCGTCTCGGCACCGGCCGCCGCCACGACCGCCCCCCGCGGGCCCTGCGGCACGGCCGTGGCGCACAGCCGCACCCGCCCCGGGCCCACCGGCAGCCGCAGCCCGCCGTGCCGGTAGGCGTGCGCGGTCACGGTCCGCTCCCCCGTACCGTCGGGGCCGTCCCAGCGGACCACGAGCTGGTTGGTGGCTGCGGGCCAGTCCAGCAGAACCGCGACCGCCCCGTCGGGCAGTCGCCGCGCGCCGAGCCCGGTCACCGGCTGGAGCACCTCGACATCGACCGAGGGACCGGCCAGCGCCCGTTCACCCAGGACGGAGACGGCGGCGACCCGGGAGTGCCCGGCGGGCGGCACGGTGACGGCGGGCGGCAGCTCCGAGGCCCGTAACTCGGTTCCGGGGGCGGGGGGCCGGCCCGGCCACACCACCAGGCGGACCTCGGCGCCCGCGCCTCCGGTCCAGTCGAACCGTACGGTGTGGTCCTCGGGCACCGCGGTGAGCGTACGGACCGGCTCGGGCCAGGGATGCACCCGGTGCGAGGCCCTGACACCGGGGGAGGGGACCAGTCGTCCGTCCGGTGTGCGGTAGTGGCACACGACCCGCAGCTCGTGGTGGCCGACCGGAAGACCGGTCACGGTGAAACCGTCGGCGCGGAGCTCCGGGCGCTTCCCCGCGACCGGTTCGACGGTGACCTCCTCGGCGCCGGGCGGACGGCGCCAGGTCCCCGCGATCCGCTCCGGCCCGTCCGTCAGCGTCAGCCCGGTCACCTCGGGCGCGAACAGCACCCGGTGCGACACCAGCGGCGGCCCGGCCACCCGGTCGTCCGCCAGCGGGAAGGCGGCGTAGCGGACCGCGGTGCCCAGCGGTACGGCCGTGTCCCGGACGCCCGTCACCTCGCGCACCCGGGCCTCGCCCCGCGGAGTGCGGTACAGGCACAGCAGCCGCCAGTCCGTACCGTCGCGCTCCCAGTCCAACGCGATGTGGTCCAGGGCGACTTCGGCCCGCAGCTTGGCCTTGCGACCCGGCCGGTGCACCCGGACCAGTCCGCGCAGCGCCCGCTTGTCGTCGGCGGCCAGGTCCAGCGCCCGCAGGTACCGCTCGCTCGCGGACTCCAGCGCGCCGTCCTCCTCGGCGCAGCGGGCGGCGGCCAGGGCCGCCTCCGCGTTCGCCGACCGGGCGGCCAGGACGGTCCGTAACCGCTCAAGCCGGGGGTCGCCCTGCGGCAACCGCGCCATCAGGCCGCGCACCCGGTGCAGCCGGCGCCGCTCCCAGGCGTCCGCCAGCGCCTCGGCGGCGTCGCGCTGGAGCCGGTCGAGCACGGGCCGGGTCCGCGCCGCCGCCACCAGGGCCGCCCGCTCGTCGGGGTGCACACCCAGCGCCTCGACGGGACAGGACTCCTGGAGCAGACAGATCAGCTGGTACAGCACGGCCCGGCGCGGCCCCAGCGGATCACGCCGGTACAGCTGCGCCAGCAGTTCCGCGACCCGCGCGGCGGCGGAGGAGGTGGTGCGGGCGAGGTCGTCCAGCAGATCCGCGTCGACGCGGCGCCGTGAGCGCGGGCCGGAGGGGACGTACAGGCCGTCCAGGACCCGTAAGTCGCCCGCGGGGGCGAGCGCTTCGCCGAGGTGCCGCAGTCCGGCCCCGCTCTGGGCGGCGGCGAGTTCGCCGTACCCGACCACCAGAGGGCTCAGCGGCAGCCCCGAAAGAGCCCCGGGCAGGCCCAAGTAGTGCCCGAACTCACGACCCGCCACGTGAACTGCTCTCCCCCGCTCGCCTTCGAGGGACCATCCCAGCAGACAGGCGGGACAAGGGGGAGCGCTTTTACCGAAATGCGGCGGCCGAAATCGCCGCTCACGCCCCCAGAACCGTCAGCACCGGCACGCGCGCCTCGTCGTACCGCTCCAGCAGCAGCCGTGCCACCTCCGGGGCCGGGCCGAGGACGTCGGCGAGGACGTCCGCCCGCGCGGCGCCGCGGGCGATGCGGTCGGGCAGGAAGCCGGGCGCCAGGACGTACGGCGCGACGGCCACTTTCGCGCAGCCGAGGGCGCGCAGTTGCTCGACCGCGTCCTCGGTACGCGGCAGGGATGCGGAGGCGAACGCGGGTCGCACGGCGCACCAACCGGTGTGCCGCCACTCCCGCGCGATTGCTGCGATCACCGCGCTCGCCTCCGGGTCGGTGGACCCCGCCGAGGCCAGCACGACCCCGGTCGAGGACTTGTCGGCGGGGGTCAGGCCCGCCTCGTACAGACGCCGCTCCAGTGCCGTCAGCAGCAGCGGCGACGGGCCCAGCACCTCCGCCTGCCGGATGCGCAGGGAACGCGGGGCGTCGCGCAGGACGGCGGGGATGTCGGCCTTCGCGTGGAAGGCGCGGGTCAGCAGCAGCGGCAGCGCCACCACGTCGCGCACGCCCTCCGCCGCCAGCGACTCCAGAACGCCCTGCACGGAAGGGATGTTGAAGTCCAGGAAGCCGGTCTCCACGCGCAGCCCGGGGCGCATGGCCCGCACCCGCCGGACCAGGGCGTGCACGGTCGCGGCGTGCCGCGGGTCGCGGCTGCCGTGGGCGATGACGAGGAGAACCGGCCGGTGGGACATGGAGGTTCAGCTCCTTGCCAGCAGGCCGCGGCTGCGCAGGACGCGGCGTTCGAGGGGGCTGAAGATGAGCAGGTCGATGGCGATGCCGACGAGGAGGATGAGGAGGATGGCGAGGAAGACCTGGGACATGCTGGCGTTGTTGCGGCCGTTCTCCAGCAGCTGTCCCAGTCCGACGCCGAGGTCGGGGGAGGAGGCGATGATCTCGGCGGCCATCAGGGAGCGCCAGGAGAACGCCCAGCCCTGCTTGAGTCCGGCGAGGTAGCCGGGCAGGGCGGCGGGCATGACGATGTGCCGGGCGCCCTTGAGTCCGGTGGCGCCCAGGGTGCGTCCGGCGCGCAGGAACAGCGGGGGGATCTGGTCGATGCCGGCGACCAGGCCGTTGGCGATGGACGGGACGGCGCCGAGGAGGATGACGGCGAACATCATCGAGTCGTTCAGGCCGAGCCAGATCACGGCCGGGGGCACCCAGGCGACCGAGGGCAGGGACTGCAGACCGGACAGGATCGGCCCGATCGCGGCGCGCACGAACCTGACCCGGGCGACGATCAGGCCGAGGGGGGTGCCGATGGCGAGGGCGAAGAGGAAGCCGAGCAGGCCGCGCGAGACGCTGGTCCAGATGTAGTCCAGCAGCGTGCCCTGGAGCCAGGCGGTGCGGACCTCCTCCCAGACGGCGCCGGGGGAGGGGAGTTTGTAGGAGGGGGCGACCTCCAGCCACACCAGGATCTGCCACACCGCCAGCACCAGCGCGACAGCGGTGATGGGGGGCAGGACCTTGCGGAGGAGGGTTTCGCGCAGGGGGGTGCGGGTGGTGGTGACGGCGTCCAGGGCGTCGAGGCCCGCTTCCAGGCCGGCGAGGTCGGTGCCGTCCTTGGCGGTGGTGTCAGTGCTGGCCATGGCGGCGGATCTCCCCACGCAGTTCTTCGGTGATCTCGACGGACAGCTCGGCGACCGCACTGTCCTCGATACGGCGCGGATGGGCGATCCCGACCGTCCACTCCCGCGCGATACGCCCGGGCCGGGAGGACAGCAGCACCACCCGCTGGGCCAGGCGCACGGCCTCACGCACGTTGTGGGTGACGAACAGCACCGACAGACCCGTCTCGCGCCAGATCCGCGTCAGCTCGTCGTGCAGCACATCCCGCGTGATCGCATCCAGCGCCGCGAACGGCTCGTCCATCAACAGCAGCTTGCTGTCCTGCGCCAGAGCACGGGCCAGCGCCACCCGCTGGCGCATACCACCCGACAACTCATGCACCCGCTTGCCGTACGCGCCGTGCAGGCGGACCAGCTCCAGCAGCTCCTCGGCCCGCCCGCGCCGCTCCGCCTTCGGCACGCCCCGCAGTTTCAGGGCGAGTTCGATGTTCTTGCCCGCGGTCAGCCACGGGAACAGCGCGTGCTCCTGGAACATCAGCGCCGGACGCCCGTCCGTGCTGATGCTGCCCGCGCTGGGCCTGTCCAGGCCCGCGACCAGGTTCAGCAGAGTGGACTTGCCGCAGCCCGAGGCTCCGAGAAGGGTGACGAACTCGCCCGGTGCGACATCCAGCGAGATGTCGTCGAGGACGAGCTGCTGCCCCGCGGGGCCCGCGAAGGACTTCGAGACATGCTCGATACGCGCGGCGTGCTCCACGGACGTGTCCGTGTCGACAGCCTTGGCGAGGGCGGTTGCCATGGTCGTCACCTCCTGGGAACTCATCTGGACTGGTGGCTCACTTGACGCCGAGACCGGCGTCGTCGGCCCCGGGTTCGCCCTCGGCGCTGAGGACCCTGTTCAGTGCGGTCAGGTCGTAGATTCCGGTCAGGTCCGGCTTCTCCAGCAGGCCCGCCGCGACCGCGTGGTCGGCCTGCGCGTCGAGCGTGGCGGCCAGCGGGTCGTCGGTGAACTCGATGGAGGGCCAGGCCCGGTCGATGACATCGGCGGGCAGCGGCTTGCCGGTGTCCGCCGCCAACTGCGCGTTGGCCGCGGCCTTCGCCTGGTCCGGGTGGGCGTTGATCCACCGGTTGGCCTCGACGGAGGCCCGCAGGACGGCCTCCACGGCCTTCGGGTGCTCCTTGAGGAAGGACTGCGACACAATCACATTGGTGATCACGAACTTCTTGTCCGGCCACAGGTCCGCCTCGTCCAGCAGCACCTTCGCGCCGTCGGCGACCAGCTTCGAGGCGGTCGGCTCGGGCACCCACGCCCCGTCGATCGACCCGGACCGGTAGAGGTTCGGGGTGACCTTGTTGTCGGAGCGGACCACGGACACATCGCCCTTGCCGCTCTGCGCGTCGACCTTCCAGCCCTGCTCGGCGACCCAGTTGAGGAACGCCACGTCCTGCGTGTTGCCGAGCTGCGGAGTGGCGATCCGCTTGCCCTTCACGTCCTTCAGGGACTTGATCTTCTCCGGGTTCACCACCAGCTTCACCCCGCCGGAGGCCGACCCGGAGACGATCCGCAGGTTCGTGCCGTCCGCCTTGGTGTAGCCGTTGATGGCCGGCGAGGGACCGATCCACCCGATGTCGACGGACCCCGAGTTCAGCGCCTCGATCTCGGACGGACCGGCGTTGAACGTCGAGAACTGGGCCGTCGTACCGCCGAGCGCCTTCTGGAAGATCCCCTCGTGCCGTCCCACCAGCGCGGTGGCGTGGGTGAGGTTCCCGAAGTAGCCGATGCGCACCGAGTCCAGGCCGTCGACCTTCGCCGCACCCGGGATCGCCCCCTCGCTGTTCTCCACGGCCTGGGAGCCGTAGCCGCAGGCGGCCGCGAGCGCGAGCAGCGGCAGCAGGGCCACTGCCGCGAGGGCACGGCGCAGGGCGGCGGGGATGGCAGGCACGGGGGAGGGGTTCCTCTCGGTGGCCCGGCTCGCGCGCCCTATCGAGCGCGGCCGGGGATGCGGCGGTTGTGCGGGTGCGGGATCACAGCGGACATCGCGTCGCCCGGCACATCGGGATCGAGGTCGGCGTCATCGGAGTCGTCGTCATCGTCATCGTCATCGGCGTCATCGTCAGAAGTCCCAGCCGTCGTCCTCGGAGTCGTCCTTGACGGGCTCCGGGGAGGCGAAGGACTCGCCGACCATGCCGGCGGTGAGCGTGGTGCCGTCGCTGGGGTCGATCAGGATGAACGAACCCGTGCGCCGCGAGTCGGCGTAGGAGTCGACCGGGAGCGGCTCGGCGGTACGGATCTTCACCCGGCCGATGTCGTTGGCGACGAGCTGTCCCGGGTGCGGGTGCAGGGACAGGTCGTCCAGCGTGAGCCGGGAGGGGATGTCCTTCACGATCGCCTTGACCGTGCGGGTGCCGTGCTTGAGCAGCACCCGGTGGCCGACGGTCAGCGGGGCGTCGGCGACGTGGCAGACGGTGGCCTCGATGTCCTGGGTGGTCGGCGGGGCGTCCTTGCTGGGCACGATCAGGTCGCCGCGCGAGATGTCGATGTCGTCCTCCAGCAGGAGGGTCACCGACTGGGTGGTCCAGGCGACGTCGACCGGCTCGCCGAGCAGGTCGATACCGGCGATCCGGGTGGAGCGGCCCGAGGGCAGCACGGTGATCTGCTCGCCGACGTGGAAGGAGCCCGCCGCGATCTGGCCCGCGTAGCCGCGGTAGTCGGGGTGCTCGGCGGTCTGCGGCCGGATCACGTACTGCACGGGCAGCCGGGCGTGGCAGTGGCTCAGGTCGTGCGAGACCGGCACCGTCTCCAGGTGCTCCAGCACCGTGGGACCGCCGTACCAGTCCATGTTCGCGGACGGCTCCACCACGTTGTCACCGGCGAGCGCCGAGATCGGGATCGCGGTGACCTCCGGGACGCCCAGCTCGGTCGCGTACGCCGTGAACTCCTCGGCGATGGCGGCGAACACGGACTCCTGGTAGCCGACCAGGTCCATCTTGTTGACGGCGAGGACCACGTGCGGGACGCGCAGCAGCGCGGCCACGGCGGCGTGCCTGCGGGTCTGCTCGACGACGCCGTTGCGGGCGTCGATGAGGATCACCGTCAGCTCGGCGGTGGAGGCGCCGGTGACCATGTTGCGGGTGTACTGCACGTGGCCGGGGGTATCGGCGAGGATGAACCGGCGCTTCGGCGTGGCGAAGTAGCGGTACGCCACGTCGATCGTGATGCCCTGTTCCCGCTCGGCGCGCAGGCCGTCGGTGAGCAGGGCCAGGTCGGGGGTCTCCTGGCCGCGGTTGCGGGAGGCGTGCTCGACGGCCTCAAGCTGGTCGGCGAGCACCGACTTGGAGTCGTGCAGCAGGCGGCCGACGAGCGTGGACTTGCCGTCGTCGACCGAACCGGCCGTGGCGAACCGCAGAAGGGTCGTCTCGGTGAGTTCCGTGGTGGTGCTCATGCTTAGAAGTACCCCTCGCGCTTACGGTCTTCCATCGCGGCCTCGGACAGCTTGTCGTCCGCCCGCGTCGCGCCCCGCTCGGTGAGCCGGGAGGCCGCGATCTCGGCGATGACCGCCTCCAGGGTGGTCGCGTCCGAGTCGACGGCGCCGGTGCAGGACATGTCGCCGACCGTGCGGTAGCGGACGAGCCGCTTCTCGACGGTCTCGCCCTCCTTGGGGCCGCCCCACTCGCCGGCCGTCAGCCACATGCCGCTGCGCTTGAACACCTCGCGCTCGTGCGCGAAGTAGATCTGCGGCAGTTCGATGTCCTCGCGGGCGATGTACTGCCAGACGTCCAGCTCGGTCCAGTTGGACAGCGGGAAGACACGGACGTGCTCGCCGGGTGCGTGCCGGCCGTTGTACAGGTTCCACAGCTCGGGCCGCTGACGGCGAGGGTCCCACTGGGAGAACTCGTCGCGCAGCGAGAACACCCGCTCCTTGGCGCGCGCCTTCTCCTCGTCGCGCCGCCCGCCGCCGAATACCGCGTCGAACTTCTCGCTCTGGATCTTCTCCGTCAGCGGCAGCGTCTGCAGCGGGTTGCGGGTGCCGTCCGGGCGCTCCTTGAGCACACCGCGGTCGATGTAGTCCTGCACGGAGGCGACATGCAGCCGCAGCCCGTGCTTGGCGACCGCGCGGTCGCGGTACTCGATGACCTCGGGGAAGTTGTGCCCGGTGTCCACGTGCAGCAGCGAGAACGGGACCGCCGCCGGGGCGAACGCCTTCAGCGCCAGGTGCAGCATGACGATGGAGTCCTTGCCGCCGGAGAACAGGATCACCGGCCGCTCGAACTCGCCCGCCACCTCACGGAAGATGTGCACCGCCTCGGACTCCAGAGCGTCCAAGTGGGAGAGGGCGTACGGCGTGTGCGTGCCCTCCTCGACGGTGGAGACGGTCGTCGTCATGCCAGGCCCCTTTCGCTGAGCAGGGCGTACACAGCCGCCGCGGACTCCTGCACGGTCTGGTTCTGGGACTCGATGCGAAGGTCGGGAGAGACCGGCTCCTCGTACGGGTCGTCGACCCCCGTCAGCCCGGACAGCTCACCCGCCGCCTGCTTGGCGTACAGGCCCTTCACGTCCCGCTCGCTGCACACCTCGACCGGCGTGGCCACGTGGATCTCCAGGTACGGCGCACCGCTGGCCTGGTGGCGCTTGCGCACCGCCTCACGGCTGTCGGCGTACGGCGCGATCACCGGCACCAGCGCCTTGACGCCGTTACGGGCGAGCAGGTCGGCGAGGAAGCCGATGCGCTGGACGTTGGTGTGCCGGTCCTCGCGGCTGAAGCCGAGCCCCGCGGAGATGAACTCGCGGATCTCGTCGCCGTCGAGCACCTCGACACGGTGGCCCTCTTCGCGCAGCCGGCCGGCCAGCTCGTACGCGATCGTGGTCTTGCCGGCGGACGGCAGACCCGTGAGCCAGACGGTGGCTCCGGTCGTCACGTGGTTCTCCTGATTCTCCGGAAACGGGGTCGTGGTCACAGGTGCAGCCCGCACTCGGTCTTGGCGCGGCCCGCCCAGCGTCCGGCGCGCGCGTCCTCGCCCTCCAGCACCCGCCGGGTGCAGGGGGCGCAGCCGACGGAGGCGTAACCGTCCATCAGCAGCGGGTTGGTGAGGACGCCGTGCTCGGTGACGTAGGCGTCCACGTCCTCCTGGGTCCACTTGGCGATGGGCGCGATCTTGACCTTCTGCCGCTTCTCGTCCCAGCCGACCACGGGGGTGTTGGCCCGGGTCGGGGACTCGTCGCGGCGCAGGCCCGTCGCCCACGCCCGGTAGCCGGTGAGGCCCTCCTCAAGCGGCTGGACCTTGCGGAGCCTGCAGCACAGGTCGGGGTCGCGGTCGTGCAGCTTCGGCCCGTACTCGGCGTCCTGCTCGGCGACCGACTGGCGCGGGGTGAGGGTGATGACGTTGACGTCCATCACCGCCTCCACCGCGTCCCGGGTGCCGATGGTCTCGGGGAAGTGGTAGCCGGTGTCGAGGAAGACGACGTCGACGCCGGGCAGCACGCGCGAGGCGAGATGGGCGACGACCGCGTCCTCCATCGAGGAGGTGACGCAGAAGCGGGAACCGAAGGTGTCGGCGGCCCACTTGAGGATCTCCAGCGCGGAGGCGTCCTCCAGCTCGCGGCCCGCCCGCTCGGCGAGCGCCTTGAGATCCTCGGCGGTGCGTTCTTCCTGAGCGGTCGTCATATCCCGTCTCCCCCTGCGTCGTTCGCCTGAAGGCCGCGGGCCAGCAGCCCGAGGAACTTCAGCTGGAAGGCCCGGTTGCACGCCGCGCACTCCCACGCGCCGTGGCCCTGCTCGCCGGGACGAAGGTCCTCGTCCCCGCAGTAGGGGCAGTAGAAGGGGGCGGCCCGCTCGCTCATGAGAGGGCCTCCTCCGAGGCGCGCGCCGCCCAGGTGGCGAACCGCTCGCCGTCCTCGCGTTCGGCCTGGAAGCGCTTGAGGACCCGCTCGACGTAGTCGGGCAGTTCCTCGGCCGTCACCTTCAGACCGCGCACCTTGCGGCCGAACCCGGCCTCAAGGCCCAGGGCGCCGCCGAGGTGCACCTGGTAGCCCTCGACCTGCTCGCCCTTGTCGTTGAGGACCAGCTGCCCCTTGAGACCGATGTCCGCCACCTGGATACGGGCGCAGGCGTTCGGGCAGCCGTTGATGTTGATGGTGATCGGCTCGTCGAAGTCCGGGATGCGGCGCTCCAGTTCGTCGATCAGCGAGGCACCGCGCGCCTTGGTCTCGACGATGGCGAGCTTGCAGAACTCGATGCCGGTGCAGGCCATGGTGCCGCGCCGGAACGGGGACGGCTTGGCGGTCAGATCCAGCGCCTCCAGGGCCTCGACCAGCGACTCGACCTGCGTCTCCTCGACATCGAGGATGATCATCTTCTGCTCGACGGTGGTGCGCACCCGGTTCGAGCCGTGCGCCTCGGCCAGCGCGGCGATCTTCGTCAGGGTGGCGCCGTCCACGCGGCCCACGCGCGGGGCGAACCCGACGTAGAAGCGGCCGTCGTTCTGCCGGTGCACCCCGACGTGGTCGCGCCAGCGGGCGACGGGCTCGGCGGGGGCGGGGCCGTCGAGGAGCGGACGCTTGAGGTACTCGTCTTCGAGCGTCCGCCGGAACTTCTCCGCGCCCCAGTCGGCGACCAGGAACTTCAGGCGGGCGCGGGTGCGCAGCCGCCGGTAGCCGTAGTCACGGAAGATGCCGATGACACCGGCCCACACGTCCGGGACCTCGTCCAGCGGCACCCAGGCGCCGAGCCGGACACCGATCTTGGGGTTGGTGGACAGTCCGCCGCCGACCCACAGGTCGAAGCCGGGGCCGTGCTCGGGGTGGACGACACCGACGAAGGCCACGTCGTTGATCTCGTGCGCCACGTCCAGCAGCGGGGAGCCGGAGATCGCCGTCTTGAACTTGCGCGGCAGGTTGGAGAACTCCTTGCTGCCGATGTAGCGGCTGTGGATCTCGTCGATGGCGGAGGTGCCGTCGATGATCTCGTCCGCGGCGATACCCGCGACCGGCGAGCCGATGATCACACGGGGCGTGTCACCGCACGCCTCGGTGGTGGACAGGCCCACCGCCTCCAGGCGCTCCCAGATCTCGGGCACGTCCTCGATCCGGATCCAGTGGTACTGCACGTTCTGCCGGTCGGTGATGTCCGCGGTGCCGCGCGCGAACTCCTGCGAGATCTCACCGATGACGCGCAGCTGCTGGGTGGTCAGCCGGCCGCCGTCGATGCGCACGCGGAGCATGAAGTACTCGTCGTCCAGCTCCTCCGGCTCCAGTACGGCGGTCTTGCCGCCGTCGATGCCCTGGCGGCGCTGGGTGTACAGACCCCACCAGCGCATACGTCCGCGCAGGTCGTTGGGGTCGATGGAGTCGAAGCCGCGCTTGGAGTAGATCGTCTCAATGCGTGTCCGCACATTGAGACCGTCGTCGTCCTTCTTGAACTGCTCGTTGCCGTTCAGCGGGGTGAAGTGCCCCGCGGCCCACTGGCCCTCGCCGCGGTGACGGCTCGCCTTGCGGCGCGGGGTCGCGGCGGCAGGGTTTGCAGGGGTGGCGGCCATGGTTGGTACGTCCTTCGGGACAGGCGGGAAAGCGTCTCTGACCTGCGCGGAAGCGCGCACGGGCAGTCGTGCGCATCATTGCGCGGGAAAGCAGGCGAAAAGGAAAGATCCGGGCGGTGCTGGAGTACTCTCAGCGCGCCGGACAGATGGCGCTGGACATGCGGCCGAGGTCGACGTGCCGCCGACTCACCAAGGCAATTCCAGTTCCAGGCATGACGGAAGCGTGTCACGGCGATCTGGACACAGTCCAGCTTCGTCCATCATGCGGACACCCCTGTCCCGCAGAGCGAGACAGGGGTGTCCTTGGTCACACAGCGGCGCTGCGCCGCATCACGCAGGTCAGACGGGGTAGGCCCCCGGCCAGGGCCCCGGAGTGGCCACCTCCGGCTGTTCCTCGACCTTGGTGTCGAACAGCTTGAAGCCCCGGCGCTGGTAGTTGGCCATCGCGTGCTCGCCGTCCAGGCTGCAGGTGTGCAGCCACACCCGCTTCGTCGGCGGCCGCTCGGGCCAGCGCTCCGCGAGGTCCCAGGCGCGGGCGGCGCCGTAGGAGAGCAGGTGGCCGCCGATGCGGCGGCCGCGGAAGGCGGGGAGCAGCCCGAAGTACTCGATCTCCACGACTCCGTCGTCCTGCGGGTTCAGCTCCACGTACCCGGCCGGTGTGCCCCGGTCGTAGGCGACCCAGGTCTCCGCCCCGGGGCGCTCCAGGTGCTCCTGCCACTGGGTGTGGCTCCAGCCGAGCCGGTCGATCCAGCGGATGTCACCGCCGACGGCGGTGTAGAGGAAGCGGCTGAACTCGGGGGAGGGGACCTCGGAGCGGACGATCCGCACCTCGTCGTCGGGAGCGGCGGCGGGCAGCAGGTCGGAGGGGCTCGTCTGCTCCAGGGACCAGGTGGTCACGGGAATGTTGGGCATGCCGCCCAGGGAATCATCTATTCCACGGATCTGTCGATCGAGCTCAGCGGCAGCGCGAACAGGGTCCGCCCCGACTGCGCCCAGACCTCGCCGGTCTCCTCCCAGTAGGACAGCGAGGGGGTCGCCGCGCTCCAGCAGCGGCGCGTGGCGTCGTCCCCGCAGCGCGTGGCCTCCGCCCCCCGCGCGGTCTGCCGCCACAGGGTGCCGTGCTCCTCGCCCGCCTGCGTCACGTACCAGCGGGAGCGGTAGGACAGCACGGCGCCGGGGCCGTCGACCTCGGAGCGGTACGCCTCGGTCGCCCGGCCCGTGTCGAGCAGGCCGGTGCGCTCCGGGTCGGAGCTGAAGTCGTAGCGCCACAATCGGTCGCCGGCGCGGGCCACCAGGCTGTTCGGCGAGGTGGTGCGGTCCAGGGAGATACGGGTGGGATTCGGCCCGTCCGGCCGGTACACGCCGACCGCGGGCAGGGTGAACCGGGACCCGGTCGGGCCGCTCTCGCGCTGGACGCGGTGCACGTCGTAGACATAGAGCCCGTCACCCGTGCCGACCAGGAGCTTGTCCTGGTACCAGACCATCCCGGTGACGGGCGCGCGCAGGGTGCCGGGCCGGGCGCCGTCCTCGGTGGCGGGGGCGGCCAGGCCCACCCAGGTGTAGCGCGGCGCGTCGGGGTCGGTGGCGTCGACGAAGGCGACCCGGGAGGCGGTGCCGTCGGACCAGGCCGACAGTACGACCCGCTGCTCGCCCCAGTGGCCGTCGTCGTCGGCGTCACCGGAGGTGGTCAGCGGGCCCGGCCGCCAGCCCCGGGTGTCGGCGGCGTCCCAGCAGTAGACGTGGGTGGGGGCGGGCGCCACCGGGAGCGCCGTGCGCTCGGCGGCCGTGCAGTCGGCGGCGCCGCGCAGGGTGTGGTCGGCGTCGGCGAGCACCGCGCGTACGCCGACCGGGCGGCCCAGTTCGTCGGCTAGCCGGTCCAGCGTCCGCTCGGGCACCAGTTCCTCGGTCAGGCGCAGGGTGTTCAGCTCGGCGCGGGAGGTGAGCGGCTTGACCGCCCCGGGGTCGTCGTCGACCGTGGCCTGGGAGGCGCTGATCATGGTGGCGGCGGCGGTGAGCGCCAGCGCGGTACCGGCCAGCACTCCGCGCAGCGCGCGGCCCCGCTTGCGCCGACGGTGTCTGCCGCGTTGCTTCTTCATGACGTCCTCCTGAGGGCGGGCCAACTGCGCCTGATGATCCGTGCGTTGAACCAGGGAGCAGGTGGGGTGGCCCAGATGGGATGCTACGACAGTGCGGGACGGTCGGGGACGAAGACCGAGCAAATACCCAGAAGATACCCAGCCGAGCGATTCAGGCGGTACGCGTCCGGCTACTCCTGGTGTGCGCCGCGTCGCGCTCGGTCCCTGACCACCGCCGGTGCCGTCGACTGCGGCAGCAGGTCGCGGGGGTCGCCGGGGAACAGCACCTCGACCTCCACGTCATCGCAGAAACGATACGGCCGATGTTGCAGCAGAGCCCCCAGGTAGCGCCGCACCCGCGACATCTCCGCCCGCACCGTCACCGTACGGCCCGCGTCGCCGAACACCTCCTCGGCCAGCTCCGCGGCGCTGCGGCCCTCCCGGCGCAGTGCGAGCAGATACAGCAACTCGGCATGCCGGGGACTCAGTTCATGACTCCAGGAACCCGCCGCCCCGGTCACCGTCAGCGACCAGCCGCGCGGCTGCGACAGATCCAGCACGATCCGCGTGCCCTCGCCCGGCACCGGCTCGTCGGCCGGTCTGACCAGCCAGCCGTCCGCCAGCGGCTCCACCGCGCACAGTCCCATCCCCGGCAGCCACCGACGGCCCGCCGCGAGCGGCCTGGGCAGCGCGATCCGGCTCGTGTACGGCATCCCCGTCACCGCCGCGCACCAGCCGTCCCGGTCCACCACCAGCGCCTGCCCCGACAGCCGGGACAGCACCGGCGCCGCCACCGCCCGCAACCGCTCCAGCGACGACATGTGCAGCTCCCGCAGCCGCGCCTCGGCGAGCTTGGCCACCGAGTCCACCCAGGCCAGGGTCGCCGGATGCATGGTCTCCAGCGGTCCGCTGACGTCCACCACGCCGATCAGCCGGCCGTCGCGCGGGTCCGTGATCGGCGCCCCGGCGCAGGTCCAGCTCGCGTGCGTGCGCACGAAGTGCTCGGCGGCGAACACCTGTACCGGCCGCCGTACCACCGCCGGGGTGCCCACGCCGTTGGTGCCGACGACGTCCTCCCGCCAGTCGGCGCCCAGTTCGAAACCGAGGCTGTCCGCCTTGCGCAGCACCGGCGCGCTGCCCTCCCGCCACAGCACGCGCCCCTCCTCGTCGGCGACGACCATGATGTGGTGGGCGATGTCCGCGACCGACAGCAGCCCCTCGCGCAGCACCGGCAGCACATGGCGCAGCGCGCTCGTCTGGCGGCGCCGCTGCACCTCCTCGCGGGAGAGCAGACCGGTGCGGAAGTCGTGGTCGGGGTCGACCCCGCTGCGCAGCATCCGGCCCCAGGACTCCTCGATCACCGGGCGGGGGGCGACCGGTGCGCGCTGCCCGGAGAGCGTGGCGTTGCGGACCTCGCTCAGCACTCGCGCCGCGCGCGCCGTGTCGACGGCGGCCAGCTGCGTCACGTCCATCGGTGACAGGGCCACGAGTCCCTCCCCCTCGGGGTGCGTCGATTACCGACCGGATGTCTCATCCTGCTCCTCCCGCGGGGCGGAAGGGTGCACTCCGGCCAGAGGGGACAGAAAGTTGCAACCCCTTGCAACCCTGGTGGTCGGCTTCGGGCTGATTGAAACTTGAGCGAACACCGTCCCGAGCGGTGTTCGCGGCCTCGAACGGGCCTGCGAGGGGGTGGTGCCGTGTCGGCGCAGCACCACCCCCTCCCTCCGGGGGTGCCGCCGGATCGCCCACCGGGGTGGGGGGTTCTGGTTCGTTGGCGGGTGCGGGCTGGTGGGGGCTTGGCGCGCAGTTCCCTGCGCCCCTGGGGGCTTGGCCTTCGGCCTTTGCCCGATCGCACCGGGGTGGGGGCTGCTGGTTTCGTGGCGGGTGCCGCCTTGTGGGGGCTAGGCGCGTAGTTCCCCGCGCCCCTAGGGGTTGGTCTGCGGCCTGGCCCGTTCCAGTAGTTCGGGCAGGTTCAGGGTCGGCGGGAGGGTGCCGAAGGTGGCGCCTGCGTCCTTGCCCAGGCGGGCTGCGCAGAACGCGTCCGCGACCTCCGGTGGGGCGTGGCGGACCAGGAGGGAGGCCTGGAGGACCAGGGCCAGGCGTTCTGTCAGACGGCGGGCGCGTGCCTCCACCGACTCCAGGTCCGCCAGTTCCGTCAGGACGTCCTTGATGGCCGCGTCCAGGCGGTGGTCGGCGCCCCGGGCTTGGCCGACTTCCTGGAGGTAGGCGTTCAGGGACTCCGGTTCGCGGCGCAGGGCCCGTAGGACGTCCAGGCACTGGATGTTGCCCGCGCCCTCCCACACCGAGTTCAACGGGGACTCACGGACCAGGCGGGGCATGCCGGACTCCTCGACGTAGCCGTTGCCGCCGAGGCACTCGGACGCCTCCACCGTGACCGGCGTACAGCGCTTGGTCACCCAGTACTTGGCGGCCGGTACCGCGATCCGCAGCAGCGCCCGCTCCTGCTCGCCCCCGTCGTCGTACGCCGCCGCCAGCCGCAGCGCGAGCGTCGTCGCGGCCTCCGACTCCAGCGCCAGGTCGGCCAGGACCGCGCGCATCAGCGGCTTGTCGGCGAGCCGCCCGCCGAACGCCTCGCGGTGGTCGCAGTGGTGGATCGCCTGCGCCACCGCCTGCCGCATCAGCCCCGCCGACCCCAGGACGCAGTCCAGCCGGGTCGCCGCCACCATCCCGATGACGGTGCGCACCCCGCGCCCCTCCTCACCGACCCGGCGCGCCCACGTCCCGGCGAACTCGACCTCGGAGGAGGCGTTGGCCCGGTTCCCCAGCTTGTCCTTCAGCCGCTGGAGCCGGAAGACATTGCGGGTGCCGTCCTCCAGGACGCGGGGGACGAGGAAGCAGGTCAGGCCGCCCGGCGCCTGCGCGAGCACCAGGAAGCCGTCCGACATCGGCGCCGAGCAGAACCACTTGTGCCCCGTCAGTTCGTACGACACCCCGTCCCCGAGCGGACGCGCCGCCGTGGTGTTGGTGCGGACGTCGCTGCCGCCCTGCTTCTCCGTCATCGCCATCCCGAACAGCGCCCCGGCCTTGTGCCGCGCGGGCCGCAGCTCGCGGTCGTACACCGTGGACGTCAGCCGCGGCTCCCACTCCGCGGCCAGCTCCGGCTCCTGGCGCAGCGCGGGCACCGCCGCATGGGTCATCGACAGCGGGCAGCAGGTGCCCGCCTCGACCTGCGTCCACACCAGGAACCCGGCCGCCCGCCGGACGTGCCCGCCGGGCCGGTCCCAGGCCGCCGTCAGGCCCGCCGCCACACCCTTGCCGAGCAGCCGGTGCCAGGCCGGGTGGAAGTCGACCTCGTCGACACGGTTGCCGTAGCGGTCGTGGGTGCGCAGCCGGGGCGGGTACTCGTTCGCCTGCGCCGCCCACTGCTGGAGCTGCTCCGCACCGGCCGAGCGGCCGAGCGCCGACAGCTCCGCGTGGGCCTCGTCGAGCAGTTCCGGGGCGAGGTGCCGTTCCACCGCCTCCGTCAGCGCCCGGTCGGTGGCGTACACGTCGTAGCCGACCAGGGGCGGAGGCTGGTTCGTCACGGTGTGGGTGGTCCCGTCCATGGTGCGAACCTACCGTTCCGTATCGGGACGGTCACGCCGCCGACGCGGCCGCCCCCGGCGGGACGGAAGCGGCCCTGACGGCGGATACCGTTAGTTCGTGCAGCCAGCAAGTGAATCCCCTCAGCGGCCGTCCGGCCGACTCCACCGCGCGCGTGCCCTCTACCGGGACGTCTCCAAGCGCAGGACCGCCTGGCTGTTGCTCAAGGACACGGTGAACTCCTGCATCGAGTACCGGATCCTCGGGCTCGCCGCGGAGGCGGCCTTCTTCACGCTGCTGTCCGTGCCGCCGCTGCTGCTGAGCATGATCGGACTGCTCGGCTACGTCGACGACTGGACCGGCACCGACACCATCACCAGCCTGGAGGAGAACCTCCTGGAGGCCTCCCGCACGGTCCTGTCCGACAAGGGCGTCCGCCAGATCGCCCAGCCGATCCTCGACGACGTGATGAAGGGCGGACGCCCCGACGTCATCTCCATCGGCTTCCTGTTCGCCCTGTGGTCGGGCTCGCGCGCCGTGAACGTCTTCATAGACACGATCACCGTGATGTACGGCCTCGACGGCGTCCGCGGCATCGTCAAGACCCGGCTCGTCGCGTTCGTACTGTTCCTGGTCGCCCTGGTGATCGGCTCCATCGCGCTGCCGCTGATGGTCGCGGGACCGGACGCGGTGCTGAACGTGCTTCCGTGGTCGGAGACGGTCGTCCAAGTGCTGTACTGGCCGGTCGTCATCCTGCTGTCGGTCGCCTTCCTCACCACGCTGTACCACGTCTCCGTGCCGGTCCGCTCCCCGTGGATCGAGGACGTGCCCGGCGCGCTGGTCGCGCTCGGCATGTGGGTCCTCGGCAGCTTCCTGCTGCGGATCTACCTCACCAACACCGTCGAGGGCGCCACCATCTACGGCTCCCTCGCCGCCGCAGTCGCCGTCCTGCTGTGGATCGGCGTGTCCGCCTTCGCGGTGCTGGTCGGCGCCGCCGTCAACGCCGCGATCGACCGCGTCTGGCCGGCCGCCGCCACGGCCGCCGCCCGCGACGCCAACGAGCGGCTGCGCGAGGCCCAGGTCGCCGAGTACGTCGCCCGCGCCGCCGCCCAGCGCGAGGCCGCGGCGGAGGACCCGGACGACCCCGACATGCCCTCGGAGTTCCCCGAACGCTGGTCCCGCTTCCTGCCCCCCGAGGACGTCACCTCCCGGCTGCGCACGCATGTGAAGAGCACGCATCCCCCGCAGAAACCGGACGACTGCTGACGGGGCGCCCGGCGCCCCCGACCCGGCACGAACCCCGGCCGCAGGGCGTGCGGTCAGCGGCCCCCGGGGCTGGTCCGGAGCTGCCCGCACGCGGCCACCCGCCCCCACGCTCCCCGTCCCCGTCCCCGCCCGCGTCGGCGCCGGGCCGGGCGGGAGGCCGCAGTCCGACCGGCCCGGCGGCCAGGTGCCTGCCCTACGCCTTCCAGGCACCCCCCGCCGCCGCCTCCCGGGCGAAGTCGGCGAAGTCGCGGGGGCGGCGGCCCAGCACCTGCTCGACCCCGTCGGTGAGGTGGGCGTTGCGGCCGTCGAGGAGGGTCTCGAACACCTCGACCAGGAAGCCCGCCTCCTCCCGCGGGATACCGAAGCCGACCAGCTGATCCCCGTACGCCCGCGCCGGTACCGGCATGTACGTCAGCTCCGTGCCCGTGGCCGCCGCGACCTCCGCGACCGCCTCCCGGAAGGACAGCAGACGCGGGCCGGTCAGCTCCAGGGTCCGCCCCACGTACGTGTCCCCGGCCGACAGCACGGCCGCCACCACCTCCCCGATGTCCCGCACGTCGAGGAACGGCTCCGGCACCTCGCCCGCCGGGAACACCAGTTCCCCGCCCTCGCGCAGCCCGTCCGCCAGCGGGCCCTCGCTGAAGTTCTGCGCGAACCACGCCGCCCGGACGACCGTCCAGTCAGCGCCCGACGCCTTCAGCGCCTCCTCGGTGGGCCGCGCCTGGTACTCACCGCGCGCCGACAGCAGCACCAGCCGCCGTACGCCCAGCCCCACCGCCTCCCGGGCCAGCGTCCCGACGCCCTCGGTGGCGGCGGGATCACCGACGTCGGTCGGGTACATCAAGTACGCCGCGTCGCAGCCCCGCAGGGCCCGCGCCCAGGTCGTCGGGTCCCCCCAGTCGAAGCCCCGCGACCGCGTGGCCTCCCGTACGCCGAGCCCCGCCGTGCGCAGGGCCTCGGCCACCCGGCTGCCGGTACGTCCCGAGGCGCCGGTCACCATCACTGTCGTGTTCCGCGTGTTCGCCGTGTTCGCCGTGTTCGTCGTCATGCGTCCAGTCAACGGCGGCCGGGCCCAACGCCCCATCGCTGAACGGCTCATTCCCATACGCGCGCGTCTACCCTGGCGCCATGGACGCCCTCGCAGGTCTCCTCGACGGGCCGCGCGCACGCGGGGCCTTCATGATCCGCGCCTGCTTCGAACCGCCCTGGGCCGTACGCATCGAGGACCGCGCCCCGCTCACCGTGATGCTCATGGTGCGCGGCGAGGCCTGGATCACCCCGGACACCGGTGAGCCGCTGCGCCTCGGCCCCGGCGACCTCGCCATCGCCCGCGGCCCCGACCCGTACACCTGCGGCGACAGCCCGGAGACGGCACCCCAGGCCGTGATCCTGCCGGGCGCCGAGTGCTCCTACCCCGACGGCCGCCCGCTCAACGGCTCCATGGACCTCGGCGTGCGCACCTGGGGCGACCGGCTCGACGGCTCCGCCGTCATGCTGATCGGCACCTACCTGTGGCAGGGCGAGGTCAGCGGACGGCTGCTGGACGCCCTGCCGCCGCTCCTCGCGCTCACCGCCGACGTGTGGGACTGCCCGCTCACGCCGTACCTGATGACGGAGATCGTCCGCGACGAACCCGGCCAGGAAGTCGTCCTGGACCGCCTGCTTGACCTGCTGGTCATCGCGGCGCTGCGGACCTGGTTCTCCCGCCCCGAGGCGGCGGCGCCCGCCTGGTACCGGGCGCTGGGCGACCCCGTCGTGGGCCGGGTGCTGCGCCTGGTGCAGGACGACCCCGCCCACCCCTGGACCGTGGCGTCCCTCGCCGCCAAGGCCGGGGTGTCGCGGGCCGCGCTCGCCCGCCGCTTCACCGAACTGGTCGGCGAACCGCCGATGACGTACCTCACCGGGTGGCGGCTGGCGCTGGCCGCGGACGCGCTCCGGGACACCCCCGACACCCTGGAGGCGATCGCCCGCCGCGTCGGCTACGGCAGCGCGTTCGCGCTGTCCAGCGCCTTCAAACGGGTGTACGGGGTGAGCCCGCAGGACCACCGGGAGCACCGGGAGAGGGGAGCGTAGGCGCGTGTACCGGGAACGGCCGTCCCGGCTCCCCGGAGCCGTCGTCTGGGCCAACACCGCCTCCGTGGGCGGCGGCCGGGTGCTGCCCGACGGCTGCATGGACCTGCTCTGGCACGACGGACGGCTGATCGTCGCGGGCGCCGACACCCGGGCGCACATCACCCAGGACGGCGGCGCCTGGTACGGCGTGCGCTTCTTCCCCGGCGGCGCCCCCGCCTTCCTGGGCGTGCCCGCGCACGCACTGCGCGACCGGCGCGTCGACCTCACCGACCTGTGGCCCGCCCGGGAGGTACGGCGCCTGCACGGCCGGATCGCGGGCGCCGCCGATGTACCGACCGCGCTCGAAGAGGTGGTCCTGGAACGCGCCGAGCCGCCCGAACCGCTGCTGCGACGACTCGTGGCGGCCCTGGACGCCGGGCGGCCGGTTGCCGCGACGGCCGACGAACTGGGGGTCGGCGCACGGCAGTTGCACCGGCGTGCCCTCAACGCCTTCGGTTACGGCCCCAAGACCCTCGCCCGCATCCTGCGCTTCGGGCGGGCCCTCGAACTGGCCCGCGCCGAGGTCCCGTTCGCGGAGGCGGCGGCCCGTGCTGGATACGCCGACCAGGCCCATCTGGCGCGCGAGGTCAAGGAGTTGGCCGGGGTGCCGCTCGGGGTGCTACTGGGCCGGGGATAGCGGGAGTCGGCCGGGGAGCTACTGGGCCGGAGTCAGTGGGGCGAACAGGTCGACGCCGTTGCCGTCCGGGTCGTGCACGACGGCGTACCGCTGGCCCCAGAAGGCGTCCCAGGGCTTCAACTCGCCGTGGTACCCGGCGCCGACGAGGTCCTCGTAGACCGTGTCGACCTCGGCCGGGCTGTCGCAGCGCAGAGCCAGCGCGTGCCGGGCGCTTCCGGTGGGCGGCTGCCAGCCGGGGTTGAGGGATCGGGCCGTCTCCTCGGTGTCCAGCATCAGCCGCAGCCCGCCGGGCAGGGGAGCCTCGGCGTGCGACTCGGACTCGGCCCCCTCGGGGAACTCGAAGCCGAGGCGGCGGTAGAAGGTGACGGCGGCGGCCATGTCGGAGACAACGAGGCCGAGGGCATCGAATCGCGGAGTCATGGGGCCACGGTAGGCAGCGGCGGGGGCGGGGTCTTGAAGGAAACGGACACGGACACGGCGGGGTGCGGGGGAATGGAAGGAGAGACCGCCGCGCGCGGGGCTCAGGGCTCGGGGCTCAGCCGAAGGTCACGGGTCCCTCCGGGGAGTCCAGGGCGAACGACATGCCGACCGGGCCCTCGGCCACCGGGAGGCCGGTGCCGAGCACTGCCAGCAGGGACCGGATCTCCTCCGGCGTCGGCGCGGCCGCGGAGACCGACAGCAGCGGCACCGTCGGCAGGTCCGAGTCCGTCGGATGCGCGGACCCGCCCCAGTCGATCAGGAAGGGCACCAGGCCGGAGGGGTGGGCGGTGGCGCCGTCGGTGAGCCGCCAGCGCAGCAGCGTGCCGTCGGGACGGCGCCGGCTCATGGGAACGACCGGCCCGGGGTCGTAACCGTGAGCGCGGGCCCGCTCGACCGCCGCGTCCAGGTCGGGCGGACTGATCGCCCAGGTGATCGTGCGCGGAGCGGGAAGGGTGTCTACGCCGAACGGGCGCGGGGTGCCCGGGTCGGTCTGCTCCGGGTCCGGCCCGATGATCTCCAGATAGGCGCGGCCGCCTAGTCCCACCAGGTGGTTGCGTGTGCCCCGGCCCTCGTGGGCGCCGCCCGGGGCGGGGGTGACACCCGTACGGCGGGCGAAGTCGGCGACCGTCGCGGCCAGATCGGGGGTGGCGAAAACGAGATGGTCCAGCAGGGCCGGGATCGTGTTCATCGGGTTCGAGGCTATGCGGACGGCCTGTCCCGGCGGAACAGGTGTGCGGCAGGATGAGCGACATGATCAACCAACGGGGTGTCCTGTCCGTCCTGCTCCTGTCCTCCCTCCTGCTCACCGGCTGCGGGTCGGAGAAAGCCACGGACCCGGCCGCGGACCCGGCCGCCGAACAGGCCGCGGACCAGGCCGAACTCGCCGCCCGCGCCTCGGCGCTGGGTATCGCGCCGGAACACGTCTACGTCACCGAGGCCCCCGGCTTCACCCTCGCCCAGCAGTCCGTGGGAGTCCTCGGCGACGACGGCTTCTCCGCGGTGTACGTCTCCCGGAAGACCGGAGCCCAGCTCCACCTGTCGGTGGACCGCGGCACGATGACCGCCGAGACCTGCGCCGAGGGCGCGAGCGCGCCCTGCGAGAAGGAGGGCGACGCCTGGTACCGGGGCCAGGAGTACGCCGTACCGAAGAAGGGGCATGTCGTACGCGTCTCGGGCGAGGGCATTTCCCGTGACGTGCTCCGGGAGGCCGCCGAGGCCGTGCACCGGCCGTCGGACGCCGAACTGGACACCCTACTGCCGCCCGCCGGGGAGCGCGGGGGCGGCGGCAGCGAACCGGTAGAGCGGGGCGACCTGCCGGCGACCGGTGACGGGGCTCCGCTCAACGATCAGAACGCCACGGGGTGAGGGGGTGGTGACTGGGGCGCCACGGGGTGAGGGGGGGTGACCAGGGCGCCACGAGGTGAGCGGGCAGTCCCCGGTCGCCCCCGTCGTCACTCCTCCGTGATCCTCCCGAACTCGTCCATCGGCGGATGCAGTCGCATCGGCCCGTACTCGTCGTGGTCGGACGCCCGGACCGGCTCCGGGCCGTCCGGGCCCATACGCAGCATCCGCTCGACCCGGCACAGCCGGAACCGGCGGCCCGCCACGGACACCTCGTCGGCCCGGCCCAGGGACCGGAACCGCTCGGCGGCCTCGGCGTACAGGGAGCGCGTCGTGTCGTCGTACTGGTACAGCACCGCCCACACCTCCGACATGCCGTCGTAGAGCTGGCGCCGGGCATCGTGCGGGGTCGGCGCGAGACCGCCGGCCGGCTCCCAGCCGGCCGCGCCGTACTCGACCACACCGAACGCCGTCGGCAGCAGGACGACGTCCGGGTGGGAGCGCACCGCCTGCCGGGAGTCGGCGCGCACCGGGTCCGGCACGCGGTCGCCGGAGTACACGAAGGAGCGCAGGCCCAGCCGGATCGCCCCGGCCATCGGACCCTCGTCGTGCCCCGGGTCCAGCACGAAACCCACGTCCGGGACGGACGGCTGACGGCGCGGACGCTCCCAGGACCGGTCCGCCGGTTCGGGGTCCGTGGGCCTGGGCGGCTCCAGGTTCTCGCCGTCGCCCCGGGAGAACTCGTCGGCACGCACCACCCGGTAGCGGACCCCGCACACCGTCACCTCGTTCACCGGCTTCTCGTCCAGCACCGCCACCGCGGCCAGCAACTCCCGCCGTACCGCCGGATCGTCCGTGCCGTCCTTGGCCGTGAACCACAGATGGGAGTTCAGGCCGTCCCGGGCCACCTGCGGCATCGGATCCACCACCGGCTTCAGCAGCCGCCACCCGGGCCCCTCGGCCGGGTCCTGCACGGCGACGCCGAACACCGGGCCGCGCAACGCGAGATGGGGATAGCGCAGCGAGGCGTCCACCGCGTCCGCCTCCCGCACCCAGGCGGCGGGGTCGTCACGGCGGATCAGCTCCTCCTGGAGCGCGTCGATGCGTTGCCGCCAGTCATCGGTCATGCACGCATTGTCGTGGCGGCCGCCGACACCCGAACCCCGAACCGACCCAACCGCCAACGGTGTTGACGGGCCTAGGCTCTCGGTATGCGTCCACGGCTGCTCGTCTTCACCCGTACCGCCGACTACCGGCACGACTCCATCCCGGCCGGCGTCGACTGCCTGCGCGCGCTGGGCGCGTTCGACATCGAACACACCGAGGACCCGGACGCCTTCGCCGCGCCCCTGGAGGCGTACCGCGCCGTCGTCTTCCTCTCCACCAGCGGTGAGGTGCTGACGCCGGCCGGGCGGGAGCGGCTGGCCGCGTACATCGAGCAGGGCGGCGGCTTCGCCGGTGTGCACGCCGCGGCCTGCACCGAGTACGGCTGGCCCTACTACGGGCAACTGCTCGGCGCCCGCTTCGACCGCCACCCCGAGCTGCAGCCCGGACGCGTCCTGACCGAGGACACCGACCACCCGGCCACCCGCCAGCTGCCGCCCGCCTGGGACTTCACGGACGAGTGGTACGACTTCCGGGCCAACCCCCGAGGAACGGTCCGGGTGCTGCTGCGCGCCGACGAGTCGTCGTACCGGGGCGGCGGCATGGGCAACGACCACCCGCTCGCCTGGAGCCGCGAACAGGGCACCGGGCGCGTCTTCTACACCGCACTCGGGCACACGGCCGAGGCATACGGGGATCCCCGCTTCCGCGCCCACCTCAAGGGCGGCATCGCCTGGGCGGCGGGCATCACGCCCTGAGCCGGGGCCGTGCCGTGCTCGCCCGCTCCACCAGCCGCGTCGACAACTCCGTACGCGTGCTCTCCGGGCGGTCCCCGTCCATCATCCGCACCAGCAGATGCAGCGCCGTCGCCGCCATCTCCGACAGCGGCTGGCGGACCGTCGTGAGCGCCGGAGTGATCCAGCGGGACTCCGGCAGATCGTCGAAGCCCACCACACTCACATCCTCCGGGACCCTCAACCCGCGCTCCGCCAAGGCCGCGTAGACCCCGTGCGCCAGCCGGTCCGAGCACACGAACACCGCCGTCGGCGGCTCGGGCAGATCCAGCAACTCCAAAGTGCGACGGTGCGCCTGACAGTCCTCGGCACCGGTGAAGCGTACGTACTCCGGCCGATGCCGCACCCCGGCCGACGCAAGCGCCGAACGGTACCCCGCCACCCGCGCGTCACCGGCCAACGTGCGCCGACGGCCCGCCACCACACCGATCCGCTCATGGCCCAGCGCCAGCAGATGCTCGGCCGCCGTCACCCCGCCCCGCCAGTTCGCCGCGCCCACCGACACCACGCCCGGCGGCGGCTCCTGCTCCGGGTCGATCAGCACGAACGGGATGCGATGCTGCTCCAGCCGGGCGTACTGGGCGGCGCTGAGATCCGGCAGGTACAACAGCACCCCCGCGGAGCCGCGCGCGGTCACCTTCTCCTGCCAGCCCCGCTCCGTGCGGCCACCGGTCGGGCGCGGGCGCGCGGCCGAGACCACCACGTCCAGACCGGCGTCCCGCGCCGCCGACTCCACCCCGTGCAGCACCGTGCCGGACCAGGACGTATCCAGCGCGTGCACGACCAGGTCGACCAGGCCCGGCGCGCGGACGGCGTCGAAACGGGGACGGCGGACGTAGCCGAGCCGGTCCAGGGCCTCGGTGACCCGTCTGCGGGTCTCGGGCGCGACGTCCTCCCGTCCGTTGACCACCTTGGAGGCGGTCGGCACCGACACCCCGGCCTCACGGGCGACGACCGCCAGGGTCGGCCCGGCGGCCGCACTGCCCGTACGCACCATCAAGTCACCTCTGTGTTGGATGGGTCGGTCGCCTGCGGGGCGCTCTGTGCCGTTGTCGGGACGGCGATCGTGCTCAGCCCTTCGGGCCTCCGCGCTCCCCCACGCTCGGCTTCGCTCGCGCGGGAGGTGCCCCCATGCCCTCCCGACAACGGCGCGCCCCTCCGGCTCCCTCCCGGCCGGTGGCCTGCGTTTTTGTGGGCCTTGGTGGGCCCGTGCCGTTGGTTTGGGGTTTGTTGTGGGCCGGGTTTTTATGCCACCCGGGTCATGTCTGATTGGGTTACCGCGTGTTTCAAGGGGGAGTTGGTCGCTACGCGTTCCAACTCCTCGGTGACTATGTGGCCCAGGCGGGTCAGTTCGTTGCCCAGGGAGCCTGCTATGTGGGGGGTCAGGAATACGTTCGGGAGGTCGTAGAGGGGGTCGGTTGGGGGGAGTGGTTCTGGAGTTGTTACGTCCAGTACTGCTTGTAGGCGGCCTCTGATCAGTTCCTGGGTGAGGGCTTCCTGGTCGATCAACGCCCCCCGGGACGTGTTGATCAGTACTCCTCCGTCGCGGATCAGGGCCAGGCGGGGTGCGTCCAGCATCCTGTGCGTCTCCGGCAGGTCGGGGGCGTGCAGGCTCACGATGTCGCTGCGGCTCAGCAGGGTCTCCAGCGTGACGAGTTGCGCGCCGAGTGCCGCCGCCTCCGGCTCGCTGACGTACGGGTCGTGCAGCAGCACCTCGAAGTCGAACGGGCGGAGCAGTTCCAGGAGCCGGCGTCCCACTCGCGATGCCCCGATGATGCCGACCCGGCGGCCTACGTTGCCGATGTGGGCCGTTTCGGTGGGGGAGGGCTGGGTGTGGGTGGCGCGGTAGCGGTCGCGTTGCGTGAACGCGTCCTTCCCGGTGAGCAGGATCATCGCGAGTGTGTACTCCGCCACGGGCAGCGCGTTGGCGGCGACCGCGCTGGAGACGCCGATACCCCGTTCCCACACCGCGTCGCCAATCAGGGAGCGCACCGAGCCGGCGGAGTGCAGGACCGCGCGGAGGCGGGGCGCGGCGGCCAGGGCATCGGCGTCCAGGTGGGGACAGCCCCAGCCGGTGATCAGTACGTCGGCCCGGGCCAGCGCGCCGGCGACCGACGGGTCGGTGAAGTCGCGTACCACCAGTGCCGGGTCGAGGTCGGCCGTGCGGCGCAGGCGGGCCATCAGAGGCGGTGGGAAGAGCTGGGGGAGATGCACCGGATCCAGCGCGAACACGGCTCTTGGCGGCTGAGGACTTGGCATGGGTCTCCTACACGCTTGCACGCAGCTGAGCGGGACCGGGGAGTGACGGACGGTTGTAGAAAGCGCATTCTATCGGGGGTCCACCGTAGATCCGGCGGGAAGCGGTGGTCAATCGGTCGTGCACGCGTCCCGCCGCACCCGGGTACCCCGAGTGGCCGAGCGCTGACGCCCTGTACCGGAATACATTCGGGCGATGTGATGCTCTGATGTGAACGGTGCGGAAGCGTGGCGAAGGGCTGGTGGGCGCATGGCGGCGAACCGGACGCAACCCGTGGTCAGCACCCCCTACGGGGCTGTGCGTGGCAGGTACGAGCAGGGCATCGCGGTGTTCCGCGGCATCCCGTACGCGGCGCCCCCCTTCGGTCCCCGCCGGTTCCGGCCGCCGCTGCCGCCGGAGCCCTGGGGCGGCGTGCGCGACGCCGGTGCCTTCGGGCCCACGGCGCCGAAACCGCCGTACTCGGAGGCCTTCGCGCAGTACCTCTCCGACCCTGTGGTGGCGGGCGACGGCTGCCTCAACCTGAACGTCTGGACCCCCGAGCCGGACCCGGGGACGCGGCTCCCCGTCCTGGTGTGGCTGCACGGGGGCGCGCTGACCAGGGGCTCGTCCGCCGTGCCGGTCTACGACGGGCGGCACTTCGCCCGGGACGGGATCGTGCTGGTCTCGGTGAACTACCGGCTGGGTGTGGAGGGATACGGGCTGTTCCCCGACGTCCCCGCCAACCCGGGACTGCGGGACCAGCTCGCCGCCCTGGAGTGGGTGCGCGAGGCGATCGGCGCCTTCGGGGGCGACCCCGAGCGGATCACGTTGTCCGGACAGTCCGCCGGGGCCATCAGCGCCGGGGCGCTGCTCGCCGCCCCGCAGGCGCAGGGGCTGGTCAGGCGGGCGATTCTGCAGAGCGGGCCGCCCGAGGTGTCCGAGCGGGACAAGGTGCGCCGGATGGTGCGCCGGATGGCCGCCCGGCTGAAGATCCCGGCCACCGCCGCCGCCTTCGCCGAGGTCGACCGGGAACTGCTGCTGCGCACCCAGGCCGACGTGGGCAGGCTCAGCAGCCCGGTGCTCGGCGGTCCCGCTTTCGGGATCGTCGAGGATGGCGACCTCGTGCCGCGCGACCCGCTGACCGCCCTGACCGAGGGCGGGGCCGCACGCGGGGTCGATCTGATGGCCGGGTGGACCCGCGACGAGTACCGGCTGTGGCTGGTGCCCGGCGGCCTGGTGGAGCGGGTCGACCGGCTCGGACCCGTGGCGCTGGCCGGGGCGATGGCCCGCTGCCACTGCGGGCACGAGGTGCCCCGCGGCTACCGCGCCCTGCACCCCGAGGCCGGTACCGCCGAGATCGTCGGCCAGATGGTCACCGACCACCTGCTGCGCGTCCCCGTGCACCGCCTGGCCGACGCCCGCCCCGAGACCACCCGTGTGTACGAGTTCGCCTGGCCCTCCAACCGCCCCGGCCTCGGCGCCTGCCACGCCCTGGAGCTGGGCTTCGTCTTCGGCACCGGCGAGACCCCCGAGTCCGTCAAGCTCGCCGGCGACGGCGCCCCGCCCGAACTCTCCGAGGCGATGCACCGCGCCTGGGTCCGCTTCGTCGAGACCGGCGACCCCGGCTGGGAGCACTGGGACCCCAGTCACCCCGTCCGCGTCTTCGGCGAGGGCGACCCCCACACGGTCTACGGCCCCCGCGACCGCGAACTCGCCCTCTGGGCCGCCGACCCCACCTCCACGACACCGGCGGACCCGACAGCCGCCGCCACCGCCTCACCTCTGCGAGGGACGGAACTCCGCTCGGTCGTACGACGACTGCGGCTGCCCGGGGCGGTACGGCGGCACTGACCACATGCGTGCACAAGAACTCCCTCACGGAACGAACGACGTGCCGCCCAACCTCGTTGTCCCGCCCTCCGTCCCGCGACCGCCCGTGACGACTGGACGTGCGGACCGGCCGCGTGCCTGATCGGGCCGCCTGGACTCGGCGGCGTCCAGTCGTGCGCACTGGACGGCGGGACAGCTGGAAAGTGGGCCTTCCGGGGGACGGGTGACGAACGGGAGCGCCGCGGAGGTCTTCCTCACGCGGCTGCGGCGGCTGGGGGAGTTGCGCAGCGTCGAGTTGGGCGACGGGCGGACGCCTGATCAGTCCCCGCGCCGCACCACCCCGGAAATCCCCGAAACCGCCCCCGGCCCCACCCGGCAACACCCCCCGATCAGCCGCGCACCGGCCTCCCGCCAACCCCTCACCTGAGCCGGGGTGAACCGGGACTCCCCGCGCCAGCTTCGGGACTCGGCGTCCCAGCTCTCCCCGCTGTTCGGGTACACCACGACCGGCTTGCCGGTCACGCGGGCCGCGGTGCGGATCGCGCCGTCGACATCCTCCGGCGCGCAGCAGTTGACGCCGACCGCGATGATCTCCTCCGCCTCGGCGGCCAGGGCGAAGGCCTCCTCCAGGGGCTGGCCCGCGCGGGTGCGGTCGCCGGTGACGGAGTACGACAGCCAGGCCGGGACGCCGAGTCCGCGTACCGCGCGCAGCAGGGCCTTTGCCTCGTCGGCGTCGGGGACCGTCTCCAGGGCGAGCACGTCGGGAGCGGCGGCGGCCAGGACTTCGAGGCGGGGGCGGTGGAAGCGCTCCAGTTCGTCGACGGTGAGGCCGTAGCGGCCCCGGTACTCGGAGCCGTCGGCGAGCATCGCGCCGTAGGGGCCGACGGAGGCGGCCACCCACAGGGGCCGCTCCGCCTTGGCGCGGCGGGCCGCCTCCCGGGCCAACTCCACGCTCAGCGCCAGCAGTTCGGCCGCCCGTTCGCGGCTGATTCCGCGCCGTGCGAAGCCCTCGAAGGTGGCCTGGTAGCTGGCGGTGATCGCCACGTCCGCGCCTGCCTCGAAGTAGGCGAGGTGCGCCTCGGTGATCGCCTCGGGCCGCTCGGTGAGCAGCCGTGCCGACCACAGCTCGTCGCTGAGGTCGTGCCCGGCCGACTCCAGCTGGTTGGACATCCCGCCGTCGAGGACGACGGGACCGGTGGAGAGGGCCTGGGCGAGGCTGGTGTCGCTGGTCATGTCATGACATTAGTCGACGGGGTGTGCGGGTGGTTCATGGTGTCCGGTCAATGGACTGCGTGTACAGCATGTGAGATCAGTCGGTCGCGTCGACTCCGGTGATCGCCTCCAGTGCCTCGCGCACCGTCGAGTCCGTCCGTGGGCCGTCCGCCCAGCGGGCCGCCACATGGCCGTCCGGGCGGACCAGCAGTGCTCCCCGCGGGCCCAGGCCGCAGGTGTCCAGGTGGGCCGGGGTGAGACGTTCGACCCGGAGCGGCCAGGGTGAGGTGAGCTGTCCGGCCCAGCCGTCGGGGTCGGGGGTGAGCAGGGTGAACCACTCGCCCAGCGCGTCCAGCGAGGAGCGGTTCACGCCGAGCGGGAAGTGGGGCATGCGGTGGCCGGGGCGGGCGGTGGGGATGTAGTCGGTCGCCGGGTCCTCCGGTTCGGGAGGTTCGGTACCGTCCGGGAGTACGGCGTCGGAGTCGTAGGCCACGCCGAGGACGAGCCCGAGTTGTGCGAAGTACCGCTCGGACCACGGCAGTTCGATCCGCTCCGAGGGTTCCGCCCCGGTCTGGAGCTGTTCCTGGCGCCGGGCCTGGACCTGGAACATGAGCTGGGCGTTGGCGACCGCCTGGCGCAGGGTCCGTTCGGCGACGGGGCGGCGTTCGGGGCCGTAGGTGTCCAGCAGGCCCGGGGCGGCCCAGCCGCGCAGGACGCCCGCGAGTTTCCAGCAGAGGTTGTGCGCGTCGGCGATACCGGCGTTCATGCCGAGGCCGCCGGTGACGGGGACGGCGTGGGCGGCGTCGCCGGCCAGCAGGATCCGGTCGTGCCGGAACCGTTCGGCGACGAACGCCTTCATCTCCCAGTGCTGCACCCGCAGCATCTTGATCGCCACCTTCTCGCGCATGTTGAAGAGGCGGTTGAGATAGCCCGGCCAGTCGTCGTGCTCGGCGGGTTCGGGGGTCGGGCCGACCCACGCCCAACCGCCCTCGGGGTAGAGGGGGATGAGGGAGCCGTGGGTGAGGAAGTAGACGCCTGCCGGGTACTCGGCGCACCAGGGGTCGAGGTCCGCGTCGAAGACGAGGGTGGTCACGTCGGCGATCCTGCCGGGGCCGTCGGTGCCGATGTCCAGCAGGTGCCGGACCGTGGAGCCCGCGCCGTCCGCGGCGATCAGGTAGCGGGCGCGGACCTGGCGGTGGCCGCCGTGCTCGTGGTCCAGGATCCGGGCGAGGACCGCGTCCGACTCCTCGGTCAGGTCGACGAGTTCGGCGCCGAAACGCATCGGCGTGGAGGCGCCGCCCAGGAGGTGGGGTTCCAGTCGGTCCTGGGTGGTGACCACCCCGAGCACCGGGCTCTCCGGCACCGGTGTCTTCACCCCGACCCAGTCCTCCCCGGCGAAGTCGGGGCTGTCCAGGGTCTCCCGGAAGCGGATCTGGCCGAACTCCCGTCGGAAGGAGCTGCTTTCGACCTTCTCGTCCAGGCCCAGCCCGCGCAGGATCTCCATCGAGCGCACATTGACCAGCCTGGACCGGGGGAACGGGGACAGCTCACGGTACTTCTCGACCAGGAGCGTGCTGACGCCCCAGCGCTCCAGCATGATGCGGGCGGTGAGCCCGACCGGTCCGCCCCCGACGACCAACACCTCGACCTCGTCGTCCACGACGACGTTCTGTTCCGTCATGAGTTTGATCTCATCATTCGTTGAGTTGGGCCGCAATGCTCTTTCCTGCGCTGTGCAGGTCAGTTGGCCCGGCGTGGGGCTGCCTCGCGGCGGCGGGAAACGATCGCTCGCGCTTGTCCCGTCGGACCCGTTGACCTCTCTCCGCCACACCCTTACCTTTTCGGCGTTCGGGATTGCAGATGCTGTACGTAATTTCGAACAGTCGCCGCGGACCTTCCCCCACCCTTCGAGAGGCAGTCCGTATGAGCCGCGAACACCTCCACCGTGCGTACGCGATCCTGCTCGCCCTCTGTCTGGCGCTGGCCGGTGCCCTCGGCCTCGCCGGGCCCGCGCAGGCGGCGCCCCACACGGTCGTCAACGGCACCCAGTTCACCGACATTTCGGGAAACCCCGTGCACGCCCACGGCGGCGGGGTCGTCAAGGTCGGCGCGTACTACTACTGGTTCGGCGAGAACCGCAACGCCGACAACACCTTCCGGTACGTCTCCGCGTACCGCTCCACGGACCTGAAGAACTGGGAGTTCCGCAACCACGTCCTCACCGAGGCGACCGATCCGGAGCTGGCCACCGCCAACATCGAGCGGCCCAAGGTCATGTACAACGCGGCCACCGGCAAGTTCGTGATGTGGATGCACAAGGAGAACGGCATCGACTACGGCGAGGCGCGCGCGGCGGTCGCCGTCTCCGACACCGTGGACGGCGACTACACCTGGCAGGGCAGCTTCCGCCCGCTCGGCCACATGTCCCGCGACATCACGGTCTTCGTCGACACCGACGGCACCGGCTACATGGTCTCCGCCGCGCGCGAGAACTACGACCTGCACATCTACCGCCTGACCAGTGACTACACCGGCATCGCCGCCCTGGTCGCCGACCCCTGGCACGGCGGCCACCGGGAGGCACCGGCGCTGTTCAAGCGGGGCGGCGTCTACTTCATGCTCACCTCCGGCGCCACCGGCTGGAACCCCAACCAGCAGCAGTACGCCACCGCCACCTCCCTCGCCGGGCCCTGGACCGCCATGACCGACGTCGGCGACTCCACGGCCTACGGCTCGCAGACCGCCTACGTCCTTCCCGTGCAGGGCAGTTCGGGCACCTCCTACCTCTACCTCGGCGACCGCTGGGGCAACTCCTTCGGCGGGACCGTCAACGACTCCCGCTATGTGTGGCTGCCGCTGAACTTCCCGACCGCCACGACGCTGTCGATGTCCTGGACCCCGGAGGTCACCGTCGACACGGCCGCCGGAACGGTGAGCGGGGTCAGTGCCACGTACCAGACGCTCATCGCCCGGCACTCCGGCAAGTGCGCCGATGTCACCAGTCAGTCGCAGTGGCGGGGGGCGCAGATCAAGCAGTGGGACTGCAACGGCGGGAACAACCAGAAGTACTGGTTCAAGCCGGTGGGCGGCGGCTACTACCAGCTGGTGGCGCGGCACAGCTCCCTGTGTCTGCGGGAGAACGCGAGCACGGTGACCCAGGAGGACTGCGCCGCCTCGGTGGCCGCCCAGCAGTGGTCGGTGACCACGACCGGCTCGTACGTGAACGTCGTCTCCCGCGCGAGCGGGGAGTGCCTCGACGTCAGCGGCGCGTCCACCGCCAACTCCGCGGCCCTCATCACCTACTCCTGCAACGGGGGCGCCAATCAGCAGTGGACGCGCGGGAGTTGACATGGTTCGTCAGGCCAGCAGGTCGATCGCGTCGATGGAGGTGCCGGCGCTGAGGTAGGACGTCGTCCCCGAACCGCTCACCACATTGATCCGCAGCGTGTTGTAGGCGCCGGTGTCCGCCAGCCAGGCGGACGCCGGGACGCTGTAGGTGAAGGTGTGGTTGTTGCCGCGGTAGGAGCCGTTGGTCAGCGACCGGGTGCCGGGCTGGGTGGGCGGGGAGGGGATGGCGGAGGTCCAGGTGTCGTTGACGACGACCTGGGGGCGGCCGTTGGCGTAGGCCGTGGTGACGCCGATGCGCAGGGTGTGCGCGGCGGCTGCCTGGGCGGCGGTGAGCCGGAAGTAGACGACGATTCCGCTGTTGACGTCCTTCCAGAGGTAGCAGGGGAAGGCGGAGGTTTCCGTCCCGCTGCCGATCACCACGTTCCCGGTCCAGGGTGCGGCCCGTACGTCGGAGGGGTGGGCGTACGTCATCAGTTCGGCGTTCTTGAAGCCCCGGGGGGTGCCGGTCCAGTCGCCGATCCGCCAGATCGCGGTCGCGTTCGAGGGGTCGTTGGAGGCGGGGACCGCGATCGTGTTGAGGGTGGTGGTCGTGCCCGCGGTGACCGTCACCGTGCCGGTGTGGACGGCGAGTTCGTCCTTGTACACGGTCAGGGTGTACGTGCCCGGCAGTACTCCGGGGATGGAGAAGTAGCCGTCCGAGGCGCGGGCCGAACCCCAGTACTGGGCGGCCGAGTTGGCGAGGCCCACGGTGTACGCGTACGCAGTGTCGCGGCCGGTGATGCCGACCCCGGCGACCCGGCCCCGGCCGCTCGCGCCGACGTAGCCCGCCATGCCGAGGGAGTCCGCCCACGGGGTGGTGAGCGTGCCGGGGAACAGTGACGCGGAGGGGGCGCCGCCGTCGGTCAGGGCGATGACGTAGGGGCCCTGGAGGCCGAAGCGCTCGGGCTCGGTCTGGTTCTGGCCGTAGTAGAGGATCTCGTACAGACCGCCTCCGTCGGCGCTCTGGTGGCGCAGCAGGGAGCGGTAGAACGGGCCGCCGGACGCCTTCTCGTGGTTGCTGCGCACGATCCACAGGCCGACACCGCCGCTCGACCAGCCGACGTGGGTGTAGTCCGCCACGCGCAGCTTGGAGTAGTGCTTGGAGCGGGTCTGGCCGTCGGGCTTGGCGAAGACGTCGGAGGCCTCGATTGCGGTGGGGGCGTAGGTGTAGGAGTCGGGCTCGTCGTTGAGGAAGAGGCCCGCCCTCACGCGCAGGATGAAGCGGGTCGCGGAGACCGAGGTGTCGGCCTTGTTGGTCCACAGGTAGATGTTGTTCTCGCCGCTGCGGGCCGCGTAGTAGTGCCGGAGTGTGCCGTGGGTGACGGACACCAGGATCGTCGAGCCGGACTGACCGATCGTCACGGTCGAGGAGCCGAGACCGGATTCGATGTGCGAGTTCTTGCCGCCGTAGCCCTGATACTCCACGCCCCGGTACACCAGCGAGGTCAGATCCCCGTTGGACTTGCCGACCTTGAAGACCAGTTGGGCTCCGGTGTCGATGACGTAGTTCGCGCCGTCGTCGCTCCAGCCGAAGGCGGCGGCGCTGGCCGTGCCGCCGAGGGCGGCGGTGCCTGCCGCCGCGGCGGCGCCGAGGACGAGGGTACGGCGGGCGACCGGTCCGGATGCGGGCATGGGGGGTGCCCCTTTCGGGAGGTGTGGGGGTTGCCGGTGGGTCCGAGGCTGACAGTTGAATCGATTTTGCGAAAGGGCTTGCGCACGTTTGGTGTTGGATATTCAGTCAGTTGCGGTATGGATCTAGAAAGCGCTTGCCGATCGGCGGTACGGTCCGGCACCAGGACCGGCCATCGCGCCGGACGTGACGGAGGAGCCGCGAGTGAGACGTTTCGACATCGCCGTACTGGCGGCGGTGACGCTGAGCACCGCCCTGACCGCCGGGCCCGCGCAGGCCGCCGCGCCGGTGCGGGACATCGACCACTGCACCGCCACCGCCTGCCACTTCGACCTGCCGCCCGGCACCTATGACGTACGGGTGCTCCTCGGCGGCCCGGCCGCCTCCAGCACCGCCATCGGCGGCGAGACCCGCCGTGCCCTGCTCCCCGAGACGGCCGCGCCCGCCGGGGCACGCGTCGCCCGCTCCTTCACCGTCGACGTCCGCACCCCCGAGGGCGAACCGACCGGACCCGACGGAACTCCCGGACTTGACCTGGCGATCGGCGGCTCGGCACCCGCGCTCGCCGACATCCGGGTCACCCCCGCCCGGCACACCCGGCAGATCTTCCTCATCGGCGACTCCACCGTCTGCGACCAGCCCGGCGACCCCTACACCGGCTGGGGCCAGCAGCTCCCGCAGTACCTGCGCCAGGGAGTCTCGGTGGCCAATTACGCCGACTCCGGGGAGAGCACGGTCAGTTATCTCGCCGACCCCCGGCTGTGGGACACGGTCCGGCCGCGGATCCGGCGCGGCGACCTGGTACTGATCCAGCTCGCGCACAACGACAAGACGACCGACGGGGCCACCTACCGCGCCAACCTGGAAACCCCTGGTGTCCGGGGTCCGCGAGCGGGGCGGCCGGCCGGTGCTGGTCACCCCGGTCGTGCGGCGCTGGTTCAACGCCGACGGCACCCTGAACAACGGCACCGCCCTGCTGGTCAACGGACTCGGGGTGGACCACCCGGCGGTCGTCCGCGCGGTCGCCGCCGACCGGGACGTCCCGCTCGTCGACCTCACCGCACGCACCAAGGCCCTCGTCGAGTCGCTCGGCGTCGAGGGCTCCAAGGCGCTGTACCTCTACAACGAGAAACGGGACAACACCCACACCTCGGAGCGCGGCGCCACCGCCTACGCCGGGATCGTCCGCGACGAACTGCTCGCCCAGGGTCTGGTGCCCAGGGGCCTGGTGCGGGTGGGATGAACCCCTGGGGCGTCCCGACCGGAACCGGGGCGCCCCAGGCCACTGCTGGAAGGAACGCCTGCTGATGGACCTGCCCCCCGACGACCGCGCGCTCAGCCCCCGCACCGGCTACACCCGCGCCCACTGGGAGGCGGCCGCCGACGCGCTGCTGGCCGCCGTGGAGCCGTACGCCACCGCCGACCGCGCCCTCTACCACCTGCCAGGGGACCGGCAGAGCTGGTCCGGGCGGCTCTCCGACGGCCTGGAGGGGTACGCCCGTACGCTCCTGCTGGCCGCCTTCCGCCGTGACGAGACGGCACTGGAGCGCTACGCCGACGGGCTCGCCGCCGGTACCGCCGGCGTCTGGCCCGAGGTGCGGCACCGCAGCCAGCCGCTGGTGGAGGCCGCCTCCATCGCCCTCGCCCTGCGGCTGACCCGGCCGCTGCTGTGGGACCGCCTCGACGACCGGGTACGGCAGCGCGCCGCGGCATGGCTGGGCGACGCCCTCACCGCCGAACCGTGGCCGTGCAACTGGGAGTTGTTCCCGGTGACCGTCGGCGGCTTCCTGGAGTCGGTGGGCCACGAACCGGAGGCGTCGCGCAAGGCGATCGACCGCGGTCTGGAACGCATCGAGCAGTGGTACCTCGGCGACGGCTGGTACACCGACGGCGACGGCCGCAAGTTCGACTACTACAACGGCTGGGCGATGCACCTCTACCCGGTGCTGCACGCCTGGCTCGCCGACGACGCCGGGCTGCTGGACCTCTACGGCCGCCGCCTGCACCGTCATCTGACCGACTACGAGCGCCTGTTCGCCGCCGACGGCGCCCCCATGCACCAGGGCCGCTCCCTGACGTACCGCTTCGCGACCACGGCCCCGCTGTGGCTCGGCGCCCTCACCGGCCGCACCCCGCTGCCCCCGGGCCGCACCCGCCGCCTCGCCTCCGGCGCCCTGCGCCACTTCCTGGAGCGCGGCGCGCTGGACGAGCACGGCCTGCTCACCCTCGGCTGGCACGGTCCCAACCCGGCGGTGCTGCAGAACTACTCGGGCCCCGCGTCCCCGTACTGGGCGAGCAAGGGCTTCCTCGGCCTGCTGCTCCCCGCGGACCACGAGGTCTGGACGGCACCGGAGGAACCGGCCCCGGCGGAGGGCCCGGACGCGGCGTACCCCGTCGCCCCGCCCAACTGGCTGCTGCAGTCCACCACCGCCGACGGTCTGGTCCGCCTCCACAACCACGGCAGCGAGCACCCCGACTACGACCCCTACTACTCCCGGCTCGCCTACTCCACGGCGACCGGGCCCTCCCCGTCCGGCGACAACAGCGTCCTCGTCGACGGCGACCCGAGCCGCACCGCCATCGAACCCCTGGGCACCGGCCCGGGCTGGGCCGCCTCCCGACACACCGCGGCCCGCGGCGCCCGGGTCACCTGCGCGGTGCTGGTGCGGGGCGCGGTGGAGGTCAGGGCGTATCTGGTGGCGGGGGCGGAAGCCGGTACGGAGATCCGGGTCACGGGCTGGTCGCCGCCCGCCGAGCTGCGCGCCGACCTGACCCCGGCCCTGGGTCTGACGGGCGCCCTCACCGGGACGGTGGGCGACACCCCGGCCCTCTTCGTGGCGCTGGCCCGCCTGACGGCGGAACCGGAACCGGCGGACCTGTCCCGGCTGGCCGAGGTGAGCCCGGACGGCGAGGGGGGCCTGCTGGTGCGCTGGGCGGGCGGAGGGGAGAGCCGGATGCGGATCGAGGACGGCCGGGTGGAGGTGACGAGCGGCGGCTGAGGGCGCGACGGTTCGGCCGGTACCGAAGCGACCCGGCCCTACGGTGCCCTCATGACGCCTTTCGCCCGCCTCCACCGCACCGGCGCGCCGCTGCTCCTCCCCAACGCCTGGGACCACGCCTCCGCCCTGGCGCTGGCCGCCGAGGGCTTCCCGGCCGTCGCCACCACGAGCCTCGCCGTCGCCGCGGGGGCGGGGCTGCCGGACGGTGCCTCGGCGACCCAGGACGAGACGCTGCGGCTGGCCCTCACCCTGGGCAGCGGGCCGTTCCTGCTCTCCGTCGACGCGGAGGGCGGCTTCAGCGACGACCCGGACGAGGTGGGGGAGTTCGCCCGGCAACTGGCCGCTGTCGGGGCCGTCGGTCTGAACCTGGAGGACGGACTGGGCCCGGTGCCGGTGCACGCGGCGAAGATCGCGGCCGTGAAGGCGGCGGCACCGGACCTCTTCGTCAACGCGCGCACCGACACGCACTGGCTCGGCGAAGGGGACGAGCGCGACACCCTCCGCCGCCTGGACGCCTACCAACAGGCGGGCGCGGACGGCGTGTTCGTGCCCGGCCTGACCGACCCGGCGCGCATCGCGGCCCTCGTCCGCCAGGTCCAGGTCCCCCTGAACATCCTCTACTCGCCCACCGGACCCACCCTCGCGCACCTCACCGACCTCGGCGTGCACCGCGTCAGCCTCGGCTCACTGCTCTACCGGCGCGCACTGGCCGCGGCGGTGGAGACGGCCACCGGGATCCGCGCCGGCCGGAGCCCGCGCGGCGCGGCGCCCACGTACGCCGAGGTGCAAGCGCTAGCCAGGGCCGCCGACTGATTGTTCCCGCTTCGGCCAGTGCTCCAGTGCCACGTGCAGTGCCTCCACCGCGCGGTCCCAGGAGGCCCGTACGTCCCTGGGCGCGCCGAAGGCGCCCGCCGACTCCAGGGCGCAGTAGCCGTGGAAGGTGCTGCGCAGCAGGCGGACGGCGTCCGTCAGATCGGGTTCGTCCAGGCCGTAGGCGCGCAGCACGCCGTAGGTGATCTCGGCGGTGCGGCGCAGGGCCGGGGTGTCGGCGATCAGGGCCTGGTCGACGCGGATCTGGGTGGCGGCGTAGCGGCCGGGGTGTTCCAGGGCGTACTCCCGGTAGGCGTCGGCGAAGGCCCTGAGCGCGTCCTTGCCCGCCCGGCCCGCGACCGCCAGCGCGATGCGGTCGATCAGCTCCCCGCCCGCGAGCAGCGCGATCCGGGTGCGCAGGTCCTCAAGGTTGCGGACGTGGGAGTACAGGCTCGCGTCCTTGACGCCGAAGTGCCGGGCCAGCGCCGACAGGCTGACCTTCTCGAAGCCGACCTCGTCGGCCAGGTCGGCGGCGGCCGCGGTGACGCGGTCGGCGGTGAGACCCGCGCGGGCCATGGGGCTCCCTCCGGATGCTGGTGGTACTAGCCGTGAAACTAAGGGGTCTAGGGTATCCGGCGTCTCACACCGATCCCGGCTTCACCAGCCCCGTCTCGTACGCCAGCACCACCGCCTGCGCCCGGTCGCGCAGGGACAGTTTGGCGAAGATACGGGCCACATGGGACTTCACCGTCGCCTCGCTGAGGGTGAGGTGCTCGGCCAGCTCCGTGTTGGACAGCCCCCGGCCGAGGAGGGCCAGGACCTCCCGTTCCCTGGGGGTGAGGTTCGACAGGGCGGGGGGCGGCGGCGCGGGCGCGGTGTCGGCGAAGCGCTCCACCAGGCGGCGGGTGATGGAGGGGGCCAGCAGGGCGTCGCCGGTGTTCACCAGGCGTACCGCGGACGCCAGGTGCTCGGGCGTGACGTCCTTGAGGAGGAAGCCGCTCGCGCCCATCGACAGGGCCGTGTAGACGTAGTGGTCCAGGTCGAAGGTGGTCAGCATCAACACCCGGCAGTCCGGCAGGTGCTGGAGGATACGGCGGGTCGCCTCCAGGCCGTCCATCGTCGGCATGCGGATGTCCATCAGGGTGACGTCCGGCCGCAACTCCCGCGCCGCGGACACCGCTTCGGCGCCGTCCGCGGCCTCGCCCACCACCTCGATGCCGCGCGCGGTGAGGATCAGCCGGAAACCGGTGCGGATCAGCGTCTGGTCGTCGACGACCAGTACCCGGGGCGCCGTCACGGCCGGTCCAGCGGGATGCGCGCGCGGACCCGGAAACCGCCGCCGAGGCGCCGTCGGGCGTCCAGGTCACCGCCGTACACCGCGACCCTCTCGCGCAGTCCCAGCAGCCCGCGTCCCGTCCCCTGCCGGGTCGGCGGGGGCGGGGCCTGGCCGGTCAGCACGCTCGGGCCGGTGCTGAGGACCTCCACCCGCAGGGCGTGGTCCGCGTACCGCACGGTCACCTCGGCCTTGCCGCCGTCGCCGTGCCGCAGCGCGTTGGTGAGGGCCTCCTGCACGATGCGGTACGCCGTCACGTCCACCCCCTGCGGCAGCGGGCGCGGCTCCCCGGAGATCCGCACCTCGACCGGCAGCCCGGCGAAGGAGATCCGGTCGACGAGGGTGCCGAGCCGGTCGAGTCCCGGCTGCGGGGCCGTGCTCCCCGGGCCGCCGTCCTCGCCGTCCGCGCCGTCCTGTGCCGGGGCCAGGACGCCCAGCAGATGCCGCAGGTCCGTCATCGCCCCGCGGCCCGCGTCCTCCACCGCGCGCAGCGCCGTCACCGCCTCGTCCGGCATGGTGCCGAGCACCTCGCGCGCCGCCCCGGCCTGCACCACCATGAGGCTGACGTTGTGGCTCACGATGTCGTGCAACTCGCGGGCGATACGGTCCCGTTCGGCCTCCACCGCCGCCTGCGCCGCGTTCTCCCGCTCCCGTTCCAGCAGCCAGCCGCGTTCCCCGACGGCCGCCCGCCAGCGCCGCCGGGTCCGTACCAGCTCCACCGCCAGGCACACCACCGCGACCCACCCCGTGACCAACGCCGTCGACTCCCACACGGGTCCACCTTCGCAGACGTCCGCCGCCCGCGCATCGGCCGGGGGATGCAGCGCCCTGCATCCCCGGGATGAGCAGCCGCCCCAGGTGCCATCCCCGGAGGGATGTCCGCTCCGCCGGTGCGCCGTAGCGTCCTCGGCATGACAGCACAGGACAGCGGGGCCGTCGTTCAACTCGACGGAGTGCGCAAGGAGTACGGCGAGACCACGGCACTGGACGGGGTGTCACTGCGGATCGGCGCGGGGGAGGCCGTCGCCGTGATGGGCCCCTCGGGGTGCGGCAAGTCGACGCTGCTCAACATGATCGCCGGGCTCGACCGGCCGACCGCGGGGTCCGTCGTCGTGCAGGGGGAGAACGTGGGCGAGCTGTCCGAGAAGCAGCTCGCCCTGTACCGGCGGCGGCGGATCGGCATGATCTTCCAGTTCTTCAACCTCATCGACGACCTCTCGGCGCTCGACAACGTGGCCCTGGCCGCCCAGTTGACCGGCACCCCGGCCCGCCAGGCCCGCCGCCGCGCCCTGGAGCTGTTCGAGGAACTCGGCATCGCCGACCGGCGCAACGCCTACCCGGCGCTCCTCAGCGGCGGCGAACGCCAACGCGTCGCCGTGGCGCGGGCGTTGATGAACCGTCCCGCGCTGCTGCTCGCCGACGAGCCGACCGGCGCCCTGGACAGCCGGTCCGGGGAACAGGTGATGGACCTGCTGATCGACCTCAACCAGATCGGCCAGACACTCATCCTGGTCACCCACGACGAGCACCTGGCCAGGCGCTGCGCCGGCCGGATCGTCGAGTTCGCCGACGGCCGGGTCACCGGCGAGCACACCCTGGAGCCGTCCGCATGAGGGCCGTGTGGCGGACCGCACGCGCGGCCGTACGGCGGCGCCTGCTCCAGACGACCGTGATCGCCCTGGTCACCCTCACCTCCACGGCCGCGCTCGTGGTCGCCCTCGGCCTGGTCGACGCCGCCTCCGCCCCCTTCGACAAGGCCTTCGCCCAGCAGCGCGGCCCTCATGTCGTCGCCTCCTTCGACCGCGCCGCCGCCTCCGACGCGGCGCTCGCGCGGGCGGCCCGGCAGCCCGGCGTCGAGGCCGTCGCGGGCCCGTATCCGGAAGCCTCCGTCGCCCTGCCGCAGGACGCCATGACCTTCGGCCTCGGACGGCAGATCACCGTGGTCGGACGCGCCGACCCCGACGCCGACGTGGACCGGCTCGACGTGTGGGCGGGACGCTGGGCCACCCGGCCCGGCGAGGTCGTCCTCAACCGGGACCGCGACTGGGCCCCCGACGACCTCGGCAAGACCCTCACCATCCCCTCGGGCCCCCGCCTCACCGTCGTCGGCTTCGCCTACGGCCTCAGCGGCACCGCCGACGCCTGGGTGACCCCCGGCCAGGCCGACGCCCTCGCCCCGCGGGCGTCCCAACTGCTGCTGCGCCTCACCGACGGCACGTCCTCCGAGGACCGCCTGCGCGCCGGACTCGCCACGGTCACCGAGGAACTCCCCGCCGACGCCCTGACCGCCGCCCGCACCTACCTCGGACTCAAGGAGCGGGTGAGCGGCTCGGCCCGCGCGTACACGCCCTACCTCATGGCCTTCGGCGTGCTCGGGATCTCGGTCTCCGTGCTCATCATCGGCAACGTCGTCAGCGGCGCCGTGATCTCCGGGTTCCGGCACATCGGCGTACTGAAGTCGATCGGGTTCACGCCCGGTCAGGTCGTCGCCGTCTACCTCACGATGATCTCCGTCCCGTCCGTGCTGGGCTGCGCCCTCGGCGCGGCGGCGGGCAACCTGCTGGCACGCCCCTTCTTCGACTTCGTCTTCTCCGGGCCCGACGCCGGCATCCTGCACGGCAGTGTGTCCATCGCCCCCTGGGTGAACGCCGTCGCCCTGCTCGGCATGCCCGCCGTCTGCGTCCTGGCCGCGCTCGCCCCGGCACTGCGCGCCCACCGCATGTCGGCGGCGCGGGCCATCAGCGCGGGCAGCGCGCCCCGCGCCGGGCGGGCGCTCGCCGTCCAGCGGAGGCTGGCCGGGAGCCCGCTGCCCCGGCCGGTGAGCCTCGGCATGGGGCTGCCGTTCGCCCGGCCGGGACGCAGCGCGCTCACCCTCGCCGCCGTCGTCCTCGGCGCGGCGACCGTCACCTTCGCGACCGGCCTCGCCACCACCATGGACCGCTTCGGCAACGCGGGGCGCGGCGCCTACGACCTCACGGTGTACGTCGGCGCACACGAGGACGGCCGCGAGATCCGCCCCGAGCACGGCGACCGCGCCCTGCACGAACTGCTCGCCGGGCTGCCGGGGGCGCGCGAGGTCACCGCGCGGGCCGATGTCGAGGTCGGGATGGCGGGCTCCGCGCAGGAGGTGATGCTCGAAGGGCGCCGGGGTGACCGGCCGCGCCTGGACGACATGCTCACCGACGGGCGTTGGCACCGGGCCCCCGGCGAGATCGTCGCAGGATCGGCCTTCCTACGGCAGAACGGACTGCGCGTCGGCGACACCGTGCGCCTGGAGCGCGGCGGACGGAGCGAACGGGTACGCGTGGTCGGGGAGGTGATGCAGACCAACTCCCGGATGATCGTGGGAGATTGGCGGACGCTGAGGGCACTGGCACCGGACGAGGACCCCATCGCCTACCACGTGCTGCTGCGCCCCGGAGCCGACGCGGACGCCTACGCCCGCGCCGCGCGCGCCGCCGACCGGGGCCTGTCACCGGCCCTCACCGGCCCCAACTCCGTCACGCAGACCGTCGTCGGCTCGGCCGCCGCGCTCACCACACTGCTGGCCCTGGTCGCCGCCCTCGGCGTCTTCCACACGGTCGTCCTCAACACCCGCGACCGCCGCCGGGACTTGGGCATGCTGAAGTCGATCGGCATGACTCCGGCCCAGGTCACGGTGATGAAGGTGACCTCGATGGCGGTGCTCGGGGCGCTCGGCTCCCTGCTCGGGGTGCCGCTCGGCGTCGCCGGGCACCGGATGGTCGTACCGCGCATGGCGGACGCCGTGGACATCACCCTGCCCTCGTACATGACCGATGTGTGGCAGGCCCCGGCCCTGGCGGGACTGGCCCTCGCCGGGATCGTCATCGCGGTGCTGGGAGCGCTGGTCCCGGCGCGGCGGGCCGGGCGGCTGACCGCGGCGGAGGTGCTGCGCAACGAGTGAACGCCGTCAGCCGATCGGCGCGTACAGCACCCCCAGCTTGTCGATCTCGTCCCCGGCCCTTCCCGTGAAGCCCACGATCTGCCAGCCGGCCGGCGCGGTGAAGGTCCTCGCGTCGGCCGTCGCCGTACCGGCGGACAGCGTGCGGCCCGCGTCCGTGCCGAAGGACGCCGAGAAGATCCTTGTACGGCCGTCCTTCTGACCCTGCGTCAGCCGCACCGAGGTCAGGTGCTCGCCGGAGGCCAGGGTCAGCGAGGTCGCGGTGCCGCCCGTGCCGCCGTGGGCGAGCGTCGTACCGCCGTCGTGGGTGAGCGACACGGCGTCCAGGCGGGAGCCGCCGCGCAGGGTGAGGGTGCGCGGAGCCGGGGTGGCCGGGAGGTCGTCCGCGTCGTTGAAGGCGGTGCCGTGCGGGCCGCCGAAGAAGTCACTGGCCCGCAGGGACGGGTTGAGGGTGTAGGAGAAGCCGACGGTGTGCGGGAAGTGGTCCGAGAGGTGCTCTCCGTCGGAGCGCAGGAAGGACGCCCACTCGTTGGCGTAGCGGGTGGCGTCGAGGGAGACCAGGCCGCTGCCCCGGTAGAGGACCTTGTCGACGACCTCGCAGTCGTCGGTCGGCGCCTCGGCGTCGCAGACCAGCGGCTCGCTGCCCGGCGCGGGTGCCGCACCGCCCCTGACCAGGTCGACCCACGGGTCGCGCAGACCGTTCTCGGCGAGCAGGGTACGGATGTTGTCGCCCTCGCGGGTGTACCGGGTGTTGGTGTCGCCCATGACGATCACCGCGTTCCCGGCCGAGTTGGCCCGGACGAAGGCCGACAGCTGCTCGATGTTGGCGCGGCGGGCGGCGAGGGCCGCGTCGTCGGTGTCGGCGTTGGTGTGCACGTTGTACAGGTCGACGAACACGCCCTCGGCGAGCCGCACCCGGGCGAGCGAGAAGCCCTTGGGGGTGAGGCAGTTGGTGCCGGTGCAGTCGCTCCAGCGGACTCGCTGGAAGTCCTCGAAGACGAAGTCGGACAGCGTGTTGAGACCGTCGCCGAAGCCCGCACCGCCGCTGGTCGGTGTGCGGTACGGGTGGGTGTCGTTGGCGTACAGGGAGGCGTGGTAGTTGAAGTCCTCCTGCACATTGACGATGTCGTACGGGCCGAGCCGCCGGCCGATCAGCGGGGTGTTCGTCTCCGGGTCGCTGTCACCGAGGCCGAGGGGCAGGCCCGCGATGTTGTAGGTGAGCACGTTGAACGAGCCGGAGTCGGATGCTGCCGCCGCCGGAGTGGCGGCGAGGCCGGTGAGGGCCAGCGCGGCGGCGGTGAGGGTGCCGAGGAGCCGTCTCATGGTGGGGGGTGCCTCTCTCGGTGTCGGGGGGCGGCACCCGGGGGTGCCGCCCCGGGGTCACTACGGTGCGGTGCTCTGCGAGAACACGAAGGAGAACTCCGCCGGTTCGGCCCGCAGGAAGTACCGCGGCAGCGGGCCGGGCCCGCAGGACTGGGAGCCGATGCCGTGCTGGCCGTGGTCGAGGTTGACCCACACCCGGTCGCCGGGGGTGAGGTCGCTCAAGTGGCGGGCGGAGTCGAGCTGTTCGGTGGTCCAGCGGCGGGCGCTGAACCAGAACTCCGGCTCGCCCTCGATGCGCAGTCCGCCCAGTTCCACCCAGCGGACGTCGGCGCGGGCGCCGTTCTCCTGCGGGCGGACGTACGGGGTCTGCAGGGCGTCCACCGTGGCCTGCCAGCGGCCCAGGCGGGACGCCGACCCGGTGTCGGGGTACGCCTCACCCGGGCCGCCCCCGAACCAGCTCACCGCGTCCGCCGCGGGGAGTGCGAACCGGATGCCGAGCCGGGGGAGCGGCACGGTCCAGTTGCCGTCGGGGGTCACCGACACCGTCAGCCGCAGCCGGTCGCCGTCGGCGGTCCACCGGTACTCCGTGTGCAGGCCGAACTCCCAGGCGGCGGGCGCCACCCGGGTGCGTACTGTCAGCGCGTCGGCGCCCGTCTCCACGGCGTCCAGCCGGTGCCGCATACGGTGCAGGCCGAACTTCCGCCACAGCAGCCCGTACCGGATGTCCGTCTGCCACTCGGCGCCGTCGTCGTTGTCGGTGGGTGCCCGCCACACGTCCAGCCGGGGCGCGTCCACCTCGACGCCGCCGATGCGCAGCAGCGCGCCGGTGCGGGCGTCGAAGACGCCGGGCCCGAGGCGGATCGTCCGCCCGTCCGGCACAGGTGCCGCGCCCGCCACCGCCGCGGGCTTCACCCGCTCCGTCACCGGAAGCTGCACCCACGCCACCTCGTGCCCCCGCTCCGCCCAGGCGGTGTCCTCGGCCAGCACCGCCCGTACCGTCCAGCACGCCTCGCCACTGCGGCCGTCGGCGGGCGGCTCGGGCAGCTTCACGTCCGCCGAGGCGCCCGGTGCCAGCGGCGGCACCGGAAGCGTCCCGGAGCCGACGCTCTCGCCGTCCACCTGGTACGCCCACTCCAGCGAGAGTTCCGACAGATCGGCGAAGTCGTAGCGGTTGACCAGGGTCACGGTGCCGTCGGCGCCGTCGCCCCGGAAGCGGACCGGCTCGATGACCTTCTTGTACTCCACGAGCCCCGGTGACGGGGTCCGGTCGGGGAACAGCAGCCCGTCGCAGACGAAGTTGCCGTCGTGCAGCTCCTCGCCGAAGTCGCCGCCGTAGGCGAAGCCCAGCTCGGGGTGGCGGATGCCGTGGTCGATCCACTCCCAGACGAAGCCGCCCTGCAGACGGTCGTACCGCTCGAACAGCTCCTGGTAGTCGGCGAGTCCGCCGGGACCGTTGCCCATGGCGTGCGCGTACTCGCAGAGGATGAAGGGGAGTCGGCGCCTCTTGCGGGTACCGCCGTCCAGGCCGCGTCCGATGCGCTCGACCTCCTCGTGGAAGGCGTACATCCGCGAGTACACGTCCGTGTCACGGCAGTCGATGTCGCCCTCGTAGTGCACCAGCCGCTCGGGGTCACGCCCGCGGATCCACTCCGCCATCGCGGTCAGACCGCGTCCGGTGCCTGCCTCGTTGCCCAGCGACCACAGCACCACCGAGGGGTGGTTCTTGTCCCGTTCGACCATCCGGGCCGCGCGGTCCAGCAGCGCCGGGGTCCAGCGGTCGTCGTCGACGGGGTTGTCGCGCCAGCCCTGCTCGGTGAAGCCGTGGGTCTCCAGGTCGCACTCGTCGATCACCCACAGGCCCAGCTCGTCGCACAGGTCGAGGAAGGCCGGGTGCGGCGGGTAGTGGGAGGTGCGGACCGCGTTGAGGTTGTGCCGCTTCATCAGCAGCACGTCCTCCCGCATGGTCGCCGGGTCCAGCGCGCGGCCCCGCTCCGGGTGCCATTCGTGCCGGTTGACGCCCTTGAACAGCACCGCCCGCCCGTTGACCTTGATCAGCCCGTCCGCCAGCACGACCGTGCGGAAGCCGATCCGCAGCGGCACCCGCTCGCCCTCGGTGGCGAGGACGCCGTCGTACAGGCGCGGGGTCTCCGCCGTCCACGGCTCGACCGGGACCGTCGCCGACTCGCCGGTCGCGAGGTCGAGGCCCAGCTCCGGCACGGTCACCCGGCCCGCGACCTCGGAGTCGACCCGCAGGGTGCCCTCGCCCGTGACGTGGTCGTAGGAGGCGTGCACGAAGAAGTCGCCGACCGCGCCCGGCGGGCGGTGCAGCAGGGTGACGTCACGGAAGATGCCGGGCAGCCACCACTGGTCCTGGTCCTCCAGGTAGGAGCCTGCCGACCACTGGTGGACCCGGACCGCCAGGACATTGCCGCGCGGCTTGAGCAGGTGCCCGACCGCGAACTCGTGCGGCAGCCGCGAGCCCTTGAAGTCGCCGAGCAGGGTGCCGTTCAGCCACACCTTGGCGCAGGACTCGACGCCGTCGAAGCGGATCGTCGCCTCCTGGTCCGCCGGCCAGTCCTCGGGGAGGTCGAAGTGGCGTACGTGGTCGCCGGTCGGGTTCTCGGTCGGGACGTGCGGCGGGTCCACCGGGAAGGGGTACAGGTGGTTGGTGTAGACGGGGGAGCCGTGGCCCTGGAGCACCCAGTGGCCGGGGACGGTGACCTCGGCCCAGTCCCCGGTGTCGTGGCCCGGCTCGGCGAAGGAGTCGTCCTCGGCGTCGGCGGTGGGCGTCAGGCGGAAGCGCCAACTGCCGTTCAGGGAGAGGGAGCGGGCGTCGGAGCCGGCGTACCAGGCGCGGGGCGGCAGGGCCCCGCGGCCCGGGGAGACGTCCTCGACGTGGTCGGCGGTGGTGCGGAAACTCATCGGACTCCTAGGTCAGCCCTTGATGCCGGTCTGCGCGACGCCCTGCACCAGCCAGCGCTGGAGGAACAGGAACACGAACACCAGGGGCAGGATGGACACGGCGGTGGCCATGAAGATCAGATGGAAGTTGACGGTCTGGTTGGTCATGTACGAGGAGAGCGCCACCTGCACCGTCCACGCCTGCTGGTCCTGGCCGATGACCAGGGGCCACAGGAAGGCGTTCCAGCCGCTGATGAAGGTGATGGTGGCGATGGCCGCGAAGAAGTTCAGCGAGTTGGGCACCACGATCCGCCAGTACGCGCCCCAGTAACCGAGCCCGTCCACCCGTGCCGCCTCCTCCAGCTCCCGGGGGAACCCCAGGAAGTACTGCCGGAACAGGAAGCAGGTGAAACCGCTGAACAGCCCCGGTATGACCAGTCCGCGCAGGGTGGAGACCCAGCCCAGCGAGGAGACCAGCACAAAGCTGGGCACGAAGGTGACGGCGGTCGGCACCATCAGCGTCACCAGGACGGCGTAGAAGATCTTGTTGGCGTGCCGGTACGGGATGCGGGCCAGGCCGTACCCGGCGAGCGAGCACACCAGCAGGGTGCCGAGGGTGTGCAGGACGCCGACGACCGCGGAGTTCCACAGGGACTGCCCGAAGGGGACGGTCGGATCGTCGAACAGCTCGGTGAAGTTGCCCCATTGGATGTCGGTGGGGAAGAACTTCCAGTTCTCGCCGGTGATCTCGGCGTCCGTGGACAGGGCGTTGCGGACGATCAGATAGAAGGGGACGAGGAAGAGGAAGGCGGCGATGCCGGTGGCGAGGTACAGGCCGGTGCTGCCGGTGGTGGTGCGGCGGGTCCTCACTTGGTCTCCTCCCCTCGTCCGAAGCCCATGAGCCTGCCCTGGAGCAGGGTGACGACGCAGATCAGCAGGGTGAGGATCATGGCCCCCGCGCTGCCCGCGCCGTAGTCCTGGTTCTCGCCGAGCGCCGTGTAGTACAGCTCGACCAGGGGCGGCCTGCCCCAGGTGGTCTTGGCGAGCAGGTTGAAGAACTCGTCGAAGGCCTGGTAGGCGGCGACGAGCAGCAGCAGGATCACGGCGGTGGACGTGGCCCGCAGTTGGGGCAGGGTGACGTAACGGAAGGTCTGCCAGCCGGGTTTGGCGCCGTCGATGGCGGCGGCCTCGTACAGCTCCGGCGGGATGTTCTGCAGGGCCGCCAGGAACAGGATCATGTAGAAGCCGGACTGGAGCCACAGCCGTACGGTGACGATGACCAGCCAGTACCAGGGCGGGTTGGGGTCGGCGAGCCAGGCGATGTTCTCCACGCCGAACCAGCCGAGCACGGTGTTGGCGAGGCCGAAGCGGACGCCGCTGAAGACGGACATCTTCCAGATCAGCGAGGCGGCCACGAAGCTGACCGCGGTCGGCAGGAAGAACACCGACCGGAAGAACGCCTGCATGAACCGGATCCGGTTCACCAGCAGCGCCAGGCCCAGCGAGAGCGCCCAGGTGACGGGGACGACGAGGGCGGCGAAGACGGTGAAGGTGACCAGCGACTCGACGAACTTGTCGTTGGTCAGCATGTACGTGTAGTTGTCGAAGCCGATGAACTCACTCGGGGTGACGGTGTAGCGCGCGTCGAAGAAGGACAGGTACGCGCTCCAGCCGATCGGCACATAGACGAAGATCACGAGCCCGGTCAGGAACGGGCCGGTGAACAGCCAGAAGTTGAGGGTGCGGCCGCGGACCCCGCGCCGCCGGGGGACCGGTGGGGTCCCTTCGGCGGCGGGGCTCTTGGCGACACCGCGCGCGGTGGTCGTCGACATGGCGTGGTGTTCTCTTCCGCCGGCCTATCCGAACAGCTTCTTCAGCTCGCGGTTGACCGTCCTGTCGGCCTTGTCGAGGGCCGCCTCGGCGCTGCCGCCCTTGCGTACGGCGTCGGCGACGACGCCCTCCAGGGCGACGATCATGGCCTGGGTCCAGGCCGGGTTGTCGAAGTGGCCGAACTCGTTGAAGAGCTTCACGCCCTCCGCGGCCAGGCCCGTCTTGAGCTTGTCGGCGGACTCGGCGAGCGAGGTGCGCGGCGGGATGTGGAAGCCGTAGGACAGCGCCCAGTCCTCCTGGTACTCCTTCTGGTCGATCCACAGCCACTTGACGTACTCCTTCGCCTCGTCCAGGTGCTTGGACTTGGCGTTGACGAACATCGACCAGCCGCCGTTGGTGACCGCCTGCTTGCCGCCCGGACCGGAGGCCGGGAACGGGATGATGCCGACGTCGTCGCCGAGCGCCTTCTCGATGACCGGCATCGCCCACATGCCGCACCACTGGATGGCGACCAGGCCCTGGGTGATCGCGGAGGGGTCCCACCAGTCGGCGGGCGCGTCCAGCAGGAGGTGGCCCTCCTTGAACATGGTGCGCAGCTTGCCGAGGCCGTCGGCGACCGCGTCGGTGTGGTAGGCGATCTGGTTCTTGTCGTCCAGGGTGTCCGCGCCGGTGGACCAGATCAGCGGGTTCATCACCGGGGTGACGGAGTTGCCGAGGAAGACGCCCTTGACCTTGCTGGTGGTGAGCTTGGCGGCGGCCTCCACCAACTCGTCCAGCGTGGTGGGGGGTTCGATGCCGGCGTCCTCCAGCATGGACTTGCGGTAGTAGAAGAACTGCGGGTCGTCGATCATGCGGACGCCCCAGATCTTGCCGTCGATGGTGTGCGAGGCGATGTCGGCCTGGTTGAAGTCGTCCTTGACGGGTTCGATGATGTCGGTGAGATCGGCCACCTGGCCGCTCTTGACGAGCTGTATCTGCGGGTGGAACTCGAAGACGTCGGGCGCGTTGTCGGTGAGCAGCGCGGAGAACAGCTTGCTCTCGAAGTTGGAGCCGGTGATCCACTGCGTGGACACGTCCGCCTTGTCGTACGCCTTCGCGTACCGCTTGACCGCCTGCTCGGTGCCCGCCTCGCCGTAGGCGTGGAAGTACTGAGTCAGGCTGGTGCCCGAACCCGAGCCGCCGCCGCGGCCGTTGTTGCTGCCGCACGCGGCGAGACCGCCGGCGGCGGCCAGGCCCATGGCGGCGCGCAGAACGGTGCGGCGGTCCCAGTTGGTGTTCCTCATTGCCGACATCTGACGTCCTTGTCTCTCGTGCGGCTGCGCTTGCGGTGCGGGACGTTAACCTTCGGCTAAGGCTTCGGCAAGGGGTTGGACGAAGTCTGTTCGAAGCGTTGTGTGTTGTTCGGAATCACGGACATACGGGGTCGCGGGCCGCCGCACCAGCGACCCGCAACCCCCTTTCGGGCGTGCGGCGTTACTGCCGGGACCAGCTCTGGTTGGCCCCGCCGTTACAGGTCCACAGACCCACCCTGCTGCCGTCCGCCGTGGCCTGTCCGGCCACGTCCAGACACTGGCCCGAGGCCTCGCTGACGATCTGTCCGTTGCCGTTCAGCAGCCACCGCTGCGAGGCGTCCCCGGTGAAGCCGGGACTGACGGCCAGCCCCGAACTCCCGGCCGTCAGATAGCCGTCGGCGCTCCTCAGCGCGCCCCTGGCGTCGTACGACCACTCCTGCTCGGCGGCGCCCGTACAGGCCCGGATCGTCACGTCGGGCGCGAGGCACTTCCCGGACTGCGCGCCCTGCCAGGCCCCGGTGAGGGCCGAACCGCCCCTGCCCTTCTGATCGAGCACGTACGTCGTGACGGACCGGGCGGGCAGCGCGGCGGAGAGCGTGCCGCGCTTGACGGACGGCTTGGCGACCCGCGCCCAGTTCTCGGTCGCCGAGGTCCGCACGGCCTGCGTGGCCCGTACCGGTGTCCCGCTGTTGAAGTGCAGGTCGAGCGAACTGGCGCTGGTGTTGTGGTTGTTGACCACCACGACCCACTTGCCCTTGTGGTCGTAGGCGCTGACCTCGACCCCGTCCGGCACCCCGGTCACGTTGTGGAGGGCCGAACCCGGCCGGACGAACCTGCTGTACTGGCCGAGCGCGTAGTACCGCTTGGTGAAGTACAGGGTCTGGTTGCCGTTGGTCGCGTAGTCGGGGTCGTAGTAGATCAGGCCGTCGTTCCAGCCCGCGTCGTTCTTCTCGTACGGGTCGGTGCCGATCATCTCCGACAGGGCCACCCACCAGTGGAACGCGGAGTCATGGGCGACGGCGAAGTCCTTGTGGACGATACGGGAGAGGTTCAGCCCGCCGTCGATGCCCGGGTCGTACTCCTGCGCCCAGCCGGTGCCGCCCTTGCCGAAGCAGCAGATCTCCGTCGACCAGGAGGCGATGCCGGCCTTCTTCGCGGTCTCGTAGACCTTCGCGCGGTTGGCGTCGGAGGGGTTGTCGTAGGTGTGGTGCGCGAGCCGGTCCACGTACTGGGCCGTGCCCGGCTCCGCTATCCAGCGCGGCAGCTCGTCGTTGAACTTCACCGTGCTGGTGGACTCGTCGGCGATGATCCCGGTGCGCTGCCCGCGCGCCCGCTGCTCGGCGCCGAGGGCGCGGACGATGTCGTCGCGCTGGGAGACATCGACGAGCATGCCCTCCTGGCCGCAGGAGTCGAAGCTGTTGGTGGGCTCGTTGAAGGGGCTGATGTAGTCGAAGCGCTGCCCCTTGCGCGCGAAGTGGTCGGTGACATCGGCGATGTAGCGGGCGAAGTCCTGCTCGTGCTCCGCCTTCAAGTAGCCGCCGCAGCTCTGCCCGTTGGTCTTCCACTCGGCCGGGGCGCTGTTGACGAAGGCGATCAGGTCCTCCACGCCGTACTTCGCGGCGTAGGAGAGGAAGGTACGGCCGCCCTTGTCCCGGCTCCAGTCGTAGCCTCCCTCGTCGGAGAGGAAGTCCTCCGGGGCCCGGGACGGCGTGGTCACCGCCGTTCCGCCGCCGCCGATGTTGTACCGGTACGCGCTGAGGTCCAGGCCCTCCTTCGAGAAGAGCAGCTTGCCGACCCTGGCCTGCACCTTCGGGTCGAAGTTCGTCAGGTCGTTGACCCACCAGGCGCCGGACGCGCCGATGTTGTCGATGGTCTGTGCCGCGTGCGGGGACACCTCGGCCGCCATGGGGGGAGCGGCCGAAGCGGGGGGAACGCAGATGAGGGGGCCGGCGACGGCCAGTGCGGCCACGGCCGTCAGGAGCGCCGGTCTGCGGGGGTGAGTCACATGCATCCCTTCCGTCGTCATGAAGGTGGTGCGGTACGGCTCCTCTTGTGCTGCCTCTGCCCGACGGACCGCAGGGCCCCTTCCAGCGCGAACGTGGCCGCGCCCAGGCACACCGGATCGGTGGGGATCGGGGAGAGGACGATCTCGGTGGCGGCCATCGGCCGGGGCAGCGCGTGCCGAGCTACGGCCTCGCGCACCTGGGCGACCAGCGGCTCGCCGAGCGCGGTCGCCACCCAGCTGCTGAGCACGACCACTTCGGGGTTGAACAGATTGACCAGGTCGGCGATACCGGCGCCGAGGTAGCGCACGGTGTCCCGGAGCGCCTTCAGCGCCACCGGGTCGCCCGCCTCGACGCCCCGGGCCAGCGCGGCGATGGTCGCCGTCTGGTCCTCGGGGTGCAGCAGCGCGCTGTCCGCGCTCAGCTCGCGCAGCGTCAGCATGATCCCGGAGGCGCCGACGTAGGCCTCCACACAGCCGTTCTTGCCGCACCGGCACAGCCGCCCGTCCAGCACGATCGTGGTGTGGCCCCACTCGCCCGCGCTGTTGCTCACGCCCCGGTGCAGCGCGCCGCCGAGGACCAGCCCGGCGCCCACGCCGGTGCCGAGGTTGACCACCACGGCGTCGCCGCGTCCGCGCGCGGCCCCGAACCACAACTCGGCGACGGCCGAGGCGCGCAGCGGGTTGTCCAGGTACAGCGGGTAGGCGATGTGCTCGGTGAGCAGGTCGAGCAGGGGCACCTCGTGCCAGTCCCAGTTGGGCGCGTACTCGGAGGTGCCGGTGGCGCGGTCCACCTGCCCCGGCACGCTCACCCCGACGCCGAGCACCCGCGAGCCCTCCACGCCGGCCTGCGCGACGACCGAGCCGACCGCCGAGGCGACATGGGCGACCACCTGCTCGGGCAGACTCTCGCCGGGCCGCACGTCCTCCTCGGCGCGGGCCAGCACGTTCAGCGCGAGGTCGAACAGTTCTACGTGGACGTAGGTCTCCGCGATGTCGACGCCGATCAACGCGCCCCCCGACGCGTTGACGGCGACCAGCCCGCGCGGGCGCCCGCCCGCGGAGTCCTCGAAGCCGACCTCGGTGATCATCCGCAGGTCGAGCAGTTCCCCGACGAGCGTGGCGACCGTGGCGAGGCTCAGCCCCGTGGCGGCCGCCAGCTCCTGCCGTGAGGTGGGCGACGCGGCGATGATCTGGCGCAGCACCTCGTAGCGGTTCGCGGTGCGAATGTCACGTGAGGTGCGCTTCATGAGGTCGTCCCCCGTCCCTTCTCGCGGGCCGGGCCCAGGGCGGCACCGGCGCGGGCGCAAGGCTATGGCCTGCGCGGGACTTTCGACAAGGGGTTAGGAAAGGGGGTGGAGAAAGTCGCGCACGAAGGCGTTGGCGAAGGTGCCCTCCGGGTCCAGCGACCGCGTCAGCTCCCGGAAGTCGTCGAGGCGCGGATACCGCGACCGCAGCACCTCGCCGGGCATCGTGAAGACCTTCCCCCAGTGCGGCCGGGCGTCCAGCCCCTCCAGCGCCTCCTCCACCCGCCGCACCACCGGCAGCACGGCCGCCGTGTCCGCGACCCAGGTGAAGTGCAGGGCCACCGTCTCACGGCCGTACGACGGGCTGAGCCACTGCTCGTCGGCGGCCACCGTGCGCACCTCGCAGGTCTGCAGCACGGGCGCGACCGTCGTCCGGATCGCGTCCAGCGCGCGCAGGGCGTCCATGGCGTACGGGCGGGGGAGCAGGTACTCGGACTGGAGCTCCTCGCCGCTGCTCGGGGTGAACTCGGCCCGGAAGTGCGGCAGCCGCTCGTGCCAGGGTCCGGGCACGCCGAACTGCTCGGTGCAGTTGACCGCGGGCATGCCCGGCACGGGGTGCATCTTCTCCGTCGCGGGCGCCGCCCACGGGAAGTCGGGCAGCGGCCGGTCGGTGCGCCGCTTGAGCCACACCTGTCCGAAGCCCGGCTCGGACCAGTCCGTGAAGAGGCTCACGCTGTACGCGGCCCGCGCGACCGTCTCGAACTCCAGACGCTCCAGCGGCAGCCCCGTGAAGACGTACTGCTCCACCTCGTAGGCGGGCTCCAGGTCCAGGGTGAGCGCGGTGACGACACCGAGCGCGCCCAGCGAGGTCACCGCCCCGCCGAACCGGGCGTCCTCCCTCCCGATGCGCACGGTCGACCCGTCCGCGGTGACCAGCTCCACCTCCCGCACGGGCGCGGCCAGCGAACCGTTGCCCACCCCCGAACCGTGCGTCCCGGTGGCGACGGACCCGGCCACCGAGATGTGCGGCAGCGAGGCCATGTTCGGCAGGGCCAGCCCGTGCGCGTGCACGACCCGGGCCAGCTCGGCGTACCGCACCCCGCCGCCGACCCGCACGGTGCGCGCGGCGGTGTCCACGTCGATCGGGGCGGGCAGGTCGGCCAGCGACACCAGCACGCCCTCGGCCCCCGGCTCGGCGATCTCGTTGAAGGAGTGCCCGCTGCCCAGCACCCGCACCCGTTGGCTCCCGGTCACCAGCGCCCGCAGCGCGTCCAGCGACTGCGGGCGGTGCAGTTCCTTGGCGGCGTAGGTGATGTTGCCGGCCCAGTTGGTGACCGTGTCCGTCATCCTCAGTCCCTCCCGAAAGAGTGCTTCATCAGCAGACCCTCTCATCCGTGGCGGGCGGCGCGGGGGGACCCGGTACGTCGGACGGGCGCGCAGGGGCATACCGTGAGGAGTCGAACGCCTGAGCCGGGAGGAGACACGGGATGGGCAGCCGTACCGCGCTGGTCGAGGATCTGATGGAGCGGTTTCCGCATGTGCCGCGGGAAGCCGTCTTCAAGGAGGACCTGCTCCGCGGCGGTGTCGCCTTCGACCCGTCCGCGCTGAGCGACAACGAGTCCGGCGAGGTCAAGCCGAAGTCGTACTTCATCTTCTCCTTCGACCACGGCACCCTGCCCGAGCTGGGCGAGGCGGCGCTGCGCCGGCCGCCGGAGGAGATCATCCTCACCGGCGGCCCGTACGACCTGCGGCGGACCGTGGTGTCGGTGCGGGTCAATCCGGCGTCGCCGTACCGCGTGGCCGCGGACGAGGACGGGATGCTCGGGCTGTACCTCGACGGCAAGCGGATCTCCGACGTCGGGGTGCCGCCGATGCCGGAGTACTACCGGCACAAGCTCTCCAACGGGAAGTCCGTGATGGAGGTCGCCCCGACCATCCAGTGGGGCTATCTGATCTACCTGACCGTCTTCCGGGTCTGCCAGTACTTCGGCGCCAAGGAGGAGTGCCAGTACTGCGACATCAACCACAACTGGCGCCAGCACAAGGCGGCCGGGCGGCCGTACACCGGGGTCAAGGACGTCGACGAGGTCCTCGAAGCCCTGGAGATCATCGACCGCTACGACACCGCCAAGGCGTCCACCGCGTACACCCTCACCGGCGGCGCGATCACCTCCCAGGTCGGCGGCCGGGACGAGGCCGACTTCTACGGGCGGTACGCCAAGGCCATCGAGGAGCACTTCCCCGGGCGCTGGATCGGCAAGGTCGTCGCCCAGGCGCTGCCGCGTGACGACGTACAGCGGTTCAAGGACTACGGCGTGCAGATCTACCACCCCAACTACGAGGTGTGGGACGAGTACCTGTTCAAGATGTACTGCCCGGGCAAGGAGCGCTACGTCGGCCGGGACGAGTGGCACCGGCGCATCCTGGACTCGGCGGAGGTGTTCGGCGCCCGCAATGTGATCCCGAACTTCGTGGCGGGCGTGGAGATGGCCGAGCCGTTCGGCTTCAAGACCGTCGACGAGGCGATCGACTCCACCACGGAGGGCCTGCGCTTCTTCATGTCGCACGGCATCACGCCCCGCTTCACCACCTGGTGCCCGGAGCCGACGACCCCGCTCGGCAAGGCCAACCCGCAGGGCGCCCCGCTGGAGTACCACATCCGGCTGCTCCAGGCGTACCGGCAGACCATGGAGGACTTCGGGCTCTCCTCGCCCCCCGGCTACGGCCCGCCCGGACCCGGCCGTGCCGTCTTCTCGGTCAGCTCCTTCATGGACAGTCTGCCCGCCGCGGAGCCGACCGCCGTGTGACGGATGATCAACGCCGTGTGACGGACGTTGAACAAGAGGCGCCCGGGATCCGTACCATTCCTCGGAGTTGGGACGGCGAACGGGCGCCTGTGTCATTTGAATAGCGCGCTTGTCAGTTGTGTCGAAGACGTGAAAAGCTCGTGCCCTGCCGCGAGGTTCCCCCCAACTCCACTGCCAATATGGCGAGTTGACCTCGCTCGTGGATGCAGGAGACTCATGCCCGACCTGCCGACCCCCCAGGACGCCGCCGAGGCCGCGCTGTTCTCCGAGTGCTGGGACGCGGTGCTCTCGTACGCCGACCTGTGCACGGCCGGTTCCACCGCCGCCAACGAACTGGCCGCGGAGGCGTTCTCGGCCGGTATGCGGGAGATCCGTGCCGCCGAGGCGTACGGCACCCGCCACACCGGCCGCCGCTCACCCCGGCTGCCCCGGATACCCCTGCTGTTGACCGCCGTTCGCACCACGGCGGCCGACTGGGAGGTCACCGGGCGCGGCAACCGGCTCGACCCCGAACTGCGGCTGTGGCTCAACTCGGAGAAGGCCGCCCGCTACGCCGGCCCCCCGCAGACCCGCCCGCTCGCCCTGCGCGCCCTGCGCGACATGCAGCAGCCGGACGCCGAACTGCTGTGGCTGGCCGAGGTGGAGGCGCTGCCGCTGGCCGTCGCCGCCCGTCGGCTCGGCCTGGACCCGGACACCGTCGCCGACGAACTCGCCCAGGTGCGCGGCCTGTTCCGGGACCGCTGTCACCGCAACCACCTGGACGCGCCGAAGGAACCCGAGTGCCGCGGCTACGTCCGCCTCCTCGACGCGGTGACCCGCTCCCCGATCGCCGAGACCCCGGACGACCTCTCCCGGCACCTGGCCACCTGCCAGGACTGCTCCGAGGCCGCCGCCTGTCTGCGCCTGCACGGCCTGGGCCTGCCCGCCGCCCTGGTCGGCGGCGTCATCGGCTGGGGCGGACTCGCCTACCTGGAGCGCCGCCGCCGGGCCGCCGAGGTCCGGCTGGGCGCCGGACGCCCCGACGCACCCGGTGCCGACCACGACCACGCCGATCCGGGCGCGCAGAGGGCGAAGGCGGTGCGCGGCGGGCTGCTCGTCGCGGCGGCCCTGGTCTCCCTGCTCGCCCTCGGGGTGTCGATGATGCCGTTCGGCGGCTCGGGAACCGGCCCGGAGAACCGCGCCACGGGGGACCTCGCGGACCGCCAGCCGGTCGCGGACAACCCCGGCGCCTCCTTCGAGCCCTCCGCGGACGACAGCACCGTCCCGGGCGACTCCGCGAAGACCTCCCCGACGCCCTCCGCGGACGCCACCGAGCCCGCCGGGAAGAGCGCGCGGGACACCGACCCCGAGCCCCAGGGCAAGTCCTCCACCACCGCCCGGCCGACGACCGAGGCACCGCCCACCTGCAAGGTCCACTACGGCCTGGACAACCAGTGGCCCGACGGCTTCCAGGCCACCCTCACCGTCACCACCGAACGGCCCCTGGACACCTGGCAGCTCGCCTGGTCCTTCCACGACGGCCAGCACATCGGCCAGATGTGGGACGCCACCTTCGTCCAGGAGGGCTCCCGGGTCACCGCCTCCGCCGCCTCCTACAACAGGGCGGTGCCCGCGGACGGCTCCGTGACCTTCGGTTTCATCGGCTCGTGGCAGGGCGGCAACCGCCCCGCGTACGACTTCGAGCTGAACGGCGAGGAGTGCCGCGCGGTCTGAGCGGCCGGGCCGGGAAAACCTGTTGACGCGCCGACCCGCCCCCCGGCTACAGTGGCGGCGCATCACAGCGATGCGTGAAACAACGAGCGTGCGAAGGAGGTGTCGACCGATGGCTGTCATTGCGACGGGCGCTGCCCGCATCCAGGAATCCATCACGTCCACCTCCGCGGCCACCGGCTGAACCCACCGAACCTCGCCGGGGCCCGACCTTTGTGAAGGGTCACCTCGTTGACTTCCACCTCTGTCTCCTCCGCGCTGGCTCCTTACGGCTGGGACGCCGACTGGGCCGACGCGTTCACCCCGTACGAGGCCGAAGGGCTGCTGCCCGGCCGGGTCGTACGGGTCGACCGCGGGCAGTGCGACGTCGTCACCGCCGACGGACCGCTGCGCGCCGACACCGCCTTCGTCACCCCGAACGACCCGATGCGGGTCGTGTGCACCGGGGACTGGGTCGCCGTCGAACCCGGCGGCAACCCCCGCTACGTACGCGCGTATCTGCCGCGCCGTACCGCCTTCGTGCGCTCCACCTCCTCCCAGCGGTCCGAGGGGCAGATCCTCGCCGCCAACGTCGACCACGCGGTCGTCGCCGTGTCCCTCGCCGTCGAGCTCGACCTCGGGCGCATCGAACGGTTCCTGGCCCTGGCCTGGGAGTCCGGGGCGCAGCCCGTGGTCGTGCTGACCAAGGCGGACCTGGTGCCGGACCCGGTGACGCTCGCGCACCTGGTGCAGGACGTCGAGACGACCGCGCCCGGCGTGCCGGTGCTGACCGTCAGCGCCCACCTCGACGAGGGGCTCGACGTGCTCACCTCCGTCATCGGCGGCGGTACGTCCGTGCTGCTCGGCCAGTCCGGCGCGGGCAAGTCCACCCTCGCCAACGCGCTGCTCGGTGAGGACGTCATGGACGTGCAGGCCATCCGGGACGTGGACGGCAAGGGGCGGCACACCACGACCACCCGGAACCTGCTGGTCATGCCCGCGGGCGGGGTGCTCATCGACACCCCGGGACTGCGCGGCGTCGGGCTGTTCGACGCGGAGAGCGGGGTCGGGCAGGTCTTCGCCGAGATCGAGGAGCTGGCCGGGCGGTGCCGGTTCCACGACTGCGCCCACACCAGCGAGCCGGGGTGCGCGGTGCTCGCCGCGATCGACTCCGGGGAGCTGCCGGTGCGACGGCTGGAGAGCTACCGCAAGCTGATCCGGGAGAACCAGCGCATCGTCGCCAAGACGGACGCCCGGTTGCGCGCGGAGATCCGGCGGGACTGGAAGCGCCGGGGCGCCGAGGGGAGGGCGGCCATGGAGGCCAAGCGCAACGGCTGGCGGTGACGGCCCGCGGGGCGCCGGCGCGGTGTCCGAATCCCGCCAGCGCCGGTCCCGGAACTGACCGAGACTGGACCGTGTGATGGACGAGGACACCAGGTACGAGGCGGTGCGCAGCCGGGACGCCCGGTTCGACGGCGTGTTCTACTTCGCCGTCGAGACCACCGGCATCTACTGCCGGCCCAGCTGCCCCGCCGTCACCCCCAAGCGCCGCAACGTGCGCTTCTTCGCGACGGCCGCCGCCGCGCAGGGCTCCGGGTTCCGGGCCTGCCGGCGGTGCCGACCGGACGCCGCGCCCGGCTCGGCCGACTGGAACGTCCGCGCGGACGTCGTCGGCCGGGCCATGCGGCTCATCGGCGACGGCGTCGTCGACCGCGAGGGCGTGGCCGGGCTCGCCGCACGCCTCGGCTACAGCCCCCGTCAGGTGCAGCGGCAGCTCACCGGCGAGCTGGGCGCCGGGCCCGTCGCGCTGGCCCGCGCCCAGCGGGCGCACACCGCGCGCGTGCTGCTCCAGACCACCGACCTGCCGATCACCGAGATCGCCTTCGCGGCCGGCTTCGCCAGCGTCCGGCAGTTCAACGACACCGTCCGGGCCGTCTACGCCCGCACCCCCAGCGAGCTGCGCCGCGCGGCAGGCCGCTCCGCCCGCAGGGCCGCCGCCCCGACCGCGGGCATCCCGCTCCGGCTCGCCCATCGCGGTCCCTACCAGTCCGGTGCCGTCTTCGACCTGCTCCAGGCCGAGGCGGTGCCCGGCGTGGAGGACGTCAGCGGTGAGCCGGGCCGCCGCACCTACCGGCGCACCCTGCGCCTGCCGCACGGCAACGGCATCGTCGCCGTCGACGAACAGCCCGGCGGCACCGGCGGGGGCACCCACCCCGGCGGCTGGCTGGACGCCCGGCTCCACCTCACCGACCCCCGCGACCTCACCACCGCCGTCCAGCGCCTGCGCCGCCTGTTCGACCTGGACGCCGACCCCTACGCCGTCGACGAACGGCTCGGCACCGACCCACGGCTCGCCCCGCTGGTCGCCGCCCGGCCGGGGCTGAGGTCGCCCGGCGCCGCCGACCCCGAGGAACTCGCCGTACGGGCGCTGGTGGGGTCCGCCGAGGCCGAGCGGCTGGTCCGGGCGTGCGGAAAGGCGCTGGACGCGCCCTGCGGCAGCCTCACCCACCTCTTCCCGGAACCGGCCGTGATCGCCGAGGCGGAGCGGCACGGCCCCCTGGGCGCCCTGTGCGCCGCCCTCGCCGACGGCACGGTACGCCTGGACCCGGGCGCCGACCGGGACGACGCGGAGGCGGCACTGCTCGCCCTGCCCGGCCTTCACGCCCGTACCGTGGCCGTGGTGCGCACCCGTGCCCTCGGCGACCCGGACGTCGCCCCGCCCGGAGCGGCCGTCCCCGACACCTGGCGCCCCTGGCGCTCCTACGCCCTACTGCACCTGCGCGCCGCAGGAGAGTTGGAGAACCGCTGATGACCACGCTCTGGACGAGCCTGGACAGCCCCCTCGGCCCGCTCCTGCTCACGGCGGACGCGAGCACCGGAGCCCTGACCTCCCTCTCGGTCCCCGACCAGAGGAACGCCCCGGTCGTCGAGGAGACCTGGCGCCACGACCCGGCGGCCTTCCGTACCGCCGCCGAGCAACTGTCCGCCTACTTCGCCGGCGACCTGAAGGAATTCGACCTCCCCCTCCAGCCCGAGGGCACCGAATTCCGCCGCAGGGTCTGGTCCGCCCTCGACGCCGTGCCCTACGGCGTCACCACCACCTACGGCGCTGTCGCGGCCCGCATCGGCGCTCCCCGGGCAGCCGTACGCGCGGTGGGCGGCGCCATCGGCGCCAACCCCCTCCTGATCCTCCGCCCCTGCCACCGGGTCATCGGCGCGAACGGCACCCTGACGGGCTACGCGGGCGGCCTCACCCGCAAAACGACCCTGCTGACCCTCGAACACGCGCTCTAGCCTTCGAGCCCCCAGCTGTGGATCCGGCGCGGACGGATCCGGATCACCTCCTGGCTGAAGTGCGTACCCAGCTCGTGCGGGCCGGTCTGGTCGTGGACGACGTGGTGAGCGTACGGCCGTGGAAGGTGCGCGGGGCCGACATCCGCGGCGAGGCGCAGCTGCCGCCGATCCGCTGCGTCCGCAGGTACGCCGGTTCCGCCTCGCTGAATCCGGTCATGCCGCCGGCCAAGCACGGCCCCCGCGCCCCGCACATCGGCACACCGCCCTAGGGCCTGTCGTTTGGATCATCCCGGCGTCGCGGGGTCTGGCACGCACTCCCCCAGAGGGGGGACCCCCAGCCGCGTTGTCGTCGGTCGCCGACGCTCCGCGTCGACTCCCTCCTCCGCCTTGCAGCTGCACGCACCAGACCCCGCTCGGCTCAGTCACGACGGACCGTCGATCAGAGCCAGGCTGATCCAAACGAAAGGCCCCAGGACCCCGGCCCTACCCCCACACCACCACCCCCACCCACGCCGCCGCGATCAGCAGGCAGGTGAAGAACTCCGCCAGGACGCTGGAGCCGCCCGAGCGCATGGCTGTGCGCAGGGCGGCCATGGCCTCCGCGTGGCGGCCCAGGCGGTGGCGTTCCTCCAGGTAGATGCCGGCCATGAAACCGGGGATCGCGCCGATCACGGGGATCAGGAAGAAGCCGAGGACCGCCCCCGCCCCGGCGTACGCGCCCATGCGGCGGGAGGCGCCGCTCTCGCGCAGGCGGCGCGGTGGCAGCACCCAGCGGACGACCTGGGAGAGGAACAGGGCGGCCGTGGCCGAGACCAGCAGCAGCCAGGCCTCCGGGCGGGGATCCTTCAGCGCCCACCACATCACCGCGGCCCACACCAGCCACGAGCCCGGTACGCCGGGTACGAGCACTCCGCACAGGCCGAGCAGGATGACCATGCCGACCAGCAGGAGATCCCACACTCCCATCTGACCAGAGTGCAGGAGTCCCGGGATCCCCGCAGGTCAGCGGTTACGGGCCACCCAGCCCCGCTCGTAGGCGTGCCAGCCGAGCTGGAGCCGGGTGGTCACCCCGGTCAGCTCCATGAGCCGCTTCACGCGCCGCTGCACGGTCCGCAGGCCCAGATCCAGTTGCTTCGCCACGCTCGCGTCGGTCAGCCCCGCCAGCAGCAGCGAGAGCACCTCCAGATCGGTGGCGTCCGGGCCGTCCGGTTCCTCCTCGGTCACCCCGGACTCGCCGAGCCTGAGCGGCAGCGCGTCCCGCCACACCGACTCGAACAGGCCGGAGAGCAGTTCCAGCAGGCCGCTCGCGTGCACCACCAGCGCGGCCGGCTCCGTCGCGGGCGCGGTCAGCGGCACCAGCGCCAGCGTCCCGTCGGCGATCACCAGCTTCGTCGGCACCTGGTCCACCACCCGCACCTGCTCGTCCCGGCCCAGCGCCGCCGACAGCTCGGTGATGCCCTGCGGCAGGTCGAACACCGAGCGCTCCACGACCACCCGGTAGCGAACCCCGCGGTCGGCGGCCCGCTCCTCGGCGTCGTTCTCCGTCCCGGACACCACCACCGGATCGCCGGTCACCAGCGCGCACACCTCCTGCGCCGCCCCGAGCTGGATCTGCAGGAACCGCCGGGCGACCGCGTCCGCGCCGGTCACCACCTCCACCAGATCGTGCACCGCGGCCTCGGCGGCCCCCGCCCGGTACTCCTCCGCGAGCAGCGCCGCCGCCAGCTCGGCCTTCTCCAGCTCGTGCCGCTGCTGGGTGAGCAGCGCCCCGAGCGCCACCCCGGGCGGTGCGGCGACCCAGCGACCGGGCCGGGCCGAGGACTGCGCGGCCAGTCCCTGCCGCTCCAGCAGCCGCAGGGCACGCTCGGTCTCCCGCTCGCCGAGCGTCAGCCGCCGCGCGAGATCGGCGACATCGGCCGCGCCCACCGACACCAGCGCCCGGTACGCCGACTCGTGCCTCTCGTCCAGCCCTATCGCTGCCAGCATCACTCTCCCAGTCGGTCCATGGCGGGGAACGGCCACGACGGTTCCACGGCGGGGAACGGCCGACGGTCCCCTGGCGGGAAACGGCCACGGCGCAAAACCGCCTCGGCACATCATCGCCGTACCGCCCGCCGCTCTGCCAAGGTGACGCCACCGCAGCATCAACCACCGCCCGTCATGCCCGCATTGGGCCGCTTCGGCCTGCGCGTTCCACGCACTCGCCGGGCATACGGCAGCACCGGAAGAAGGCGACCTTGGGGAGAGCGATACCGAGGACGGCCCTCGGAGCGGCGACCGCCGCCGTCCTGGCCGTCACGACAGCCGTACCCGCGCAAGCGGCCGACGACAGGCCGACGGCGCCCACCGGCAGCCGGGCCGCCGCCGACGCCGGTTCCGTCGTCACCCTCGTCACCGGGGACCGGGTCCTGGTCACGGGTGACGGGGCCGTGGCCCTGCCCGGCGACGACGGCCGGACCCCGCTCGTGCAGACCCGCAGATCCGGCGACGACCTGTACGTCTACCCCGAGAGCGCCGTCGCCGCGCTCGCCTCGGGCCGGGTCGACGAGGAACTGTTCAACGTCACGGGCCTGGTGCGCCAGGGCTACGACGACGCCCACCGCGACACCCTCCCGCTGATCGCCGTCTACGGCTCCGGCGCCGTCCCGCGCTCCGCGCCGCGCGGCGCCGAACGCGGGCTCGTCCTCGACGCCATCGACGGCGTCGCCCTGGAGGCGGACAAGGACCGGGCCGCCGGATTCTGGAACGAGGTCACCAAGACCCGCGGCCCGCTGGAGAAGCTGTGGCTCGACGCCAAGGTCGAGGCCGCGCTGGACCGTTCGACCGGCCAGGTCAACGCCCCGCAGGCGTGGGCGGCCGGTTACGACGGCACGGGCACCAAGGTCGCCGTCCTGGACACCGGCGCCGACGCCGAACACCCCGACCTCAGGGGCCGGATCGCCGCCTCGAAGAACTTCACCGACTCCGCGGACGCGGATGACCGCGACGGCCACGGCACCCACACCACCTCCACCGTCGGCGGCACCGGCGCCGCGAGCGGCGGCAGGAACAAGGGCGTCGCACCGGGCGCGGACCTGCTCAACGGCAAGGTCCTCAACGACTACGGCTACGGCGAGACCTCCTGGATCATCGCCGGGATGCAGTGGGCGGTCGACGAAGGCGCCGACGTCGTCTCCATGAGCCTCGGCAACCCCGCCCGCACCGACTGCTCCGACCCGATGGCCCAGGCCGCCGAGGAGCTGGCCCGCACCAGCGAGCACACCCTGTTCGTCATCGCCGCGGGCAACACCGGGCCCGGCAACAACACGGTCTCCTCGCCCGGTTGCGCCCCCGGCGTGCTCACCGTCGGCGCCGTCGACCGCGACGACTCCACCGCCGCCTTCTCCAGCCGCGGCCCGGTCTACGGCGCGCACACCCTCAAGCCCGAGATCACCGCCCCCGGAGTCGGCATCTCGGCCGCCAGGGCGGGCGGCCGGGGCGTGTACGCCTACCAGGCGCTGAGCGGTACGTCCATGGCGACCCCGCACGTCGCGGGCGCCGCCGCCATCCTCCGGCAACGGCACCCAAACTGGAACGCCCGGCAGCTCAAGGCGGCCCTGGTCTCCTCCGCCGACACCGGCATCCCGGGCGATGTGCGCGAGACCGGCGGCGGACGCCTGGACGTACGGGCCGCACTCGGGCAGACGGTGCTCGGCGCGCCCGCGGTGCAGGGCGGCGCCTTCGACTGGCCGCAGCACCGCGGCGACCGTACCGAGGTGGCGGTGCCGTACACCAACACCACCGACAAGCCGGTGCGGTTGAAGCTGTCGGTCACCGGCGTCACCGGCAACGACGGCTCCGCCGTCCGCTCGCCGGTCGCGCGCCTCACCGACCGCACGGTCACCGTCCCGGCGGGCGGTACCGCCGAGGTCCCGCTGACCGTCGACCCCACGGCCGCCCTCACCCGAGCCCAGTACGGCGACATCACCGGCCGCGTTCTCGCCACGGCGGACGGCGTCTCCGTCTCCACGCCGTTCGCGCTGTACGTGCAGCCCGAGACGGTCACCCTGCGGGTCAAGCTTCTCGACCGGCTCGGTGAGCCCGCCTCCGGCGCCTCCTCGGTCGACCTGATCGGCACCGACGACGCGAGCGGGGAGCGCCGCTTCAACGAGGGCGCCACGGACCAGACGTACGCCGTCCGCCCCGGCAGCTACTTCCTCTCCTCCTTCGTCACCACCCCGCGGGACGGGGGGACGGCGGTGGACTCCCTCACCTATCTCGCCCGTTCCCAGCTGGAGATCCGCGACGACACGACCGTCGTCCTCGACGCCCGCAAGGCGCACCGGCTGAGCATGCGCACCGACCGACCGTCCGAAGTCCGCGGCGCCACCCTCGGGTTCGCTCGCAGCTGGGACGGCACCTGGCTGCACGCGGGCACCGTCTCGGGCAACCGGACCATCGGCGGCTACTACGCCTCCGTCAGCGGCGAAGCCCGCGACGGGGACTTCGAGTTCACCAGCTTCTGGCGGGCCTCGGCCCCGCAGATCTCCGAACTCGCCGTCGTGGGCGGCGAGAAGCTCCACCCGACCACCGGCCACCTCGGCTCGGCCAACCTCGACGGCACCGGCAGGGCCGCTCTCTTCGACGCCAAGTCCGGTACGGAGGAGGAGCTTTCGGGAGTCAAGGGCAAGGTCGCGCTGGTGCGCCTGCCGGACGGCGAGGGCGTCGGGACGGTCGCCGCGCGCGCCGAGGCCGCGGGAGCCGTCGCGCTGCTGGTGTACCGGGACGCGCCGGGCACCTGGTACCCGCTGTTCGGCTTCGCCGGCGGACCGCTGCCCGTGCTCGCCGTACCGGCCGACGAGGCCACCGCCCTGCTCGCGGCGGGTGACGTGACCCTGCGCTGGAAGGCCACCGCCAAGAGCCCGTACGTCTACAACCTCGCCTTCCCCGAGACGGGCCAGATCCGGTCGGACCGTGCCTACCGGGTGCGGGACGCGCACCTGGCGTCGACCCGGGCGACGTACCGCTCGATGGCGGGCACCGGAACCGACCACGTCGACCTGGAGTCGGCGACCCGGCCGGGCGGACTGTCCGCCGCCTTCGGCCAGATCGAGACCGTGCCCGCGCCCTTCACCCGCACCGAGTACCACTCCACCGGCGGCACCGCCTGGCGGCAGGACGTCTCCAGCAGCTTCCCGTGGGGCGAGTTCCTCACCGACCCGGCGCGCACGTACAAGAAGGGCGAGCACGGCACCGAGGAGTGGTACGGCGGGGTCGTCACACCGGTCGCCCCGCTCGACGAGCAGGGCCGCCAGGCGCTCGCCGGTGAACGCCAGGGCGACCTGATCGGCGTCGCGCCCGCCATGTGGGGCGACGGTCAACACCAGGGCATCCAGGGCAGCTTCGGTGACATCGGCTCCATGGTGCTCAAGCGGAACGGGGAGATCCTCGGCGAAAGCCCGTACCCGTTCGGGGTGTTCGAGGTCCCGCCCGAGGAGTCCGCTTACGAACTGACCCTGAGCACCACCAAGTTCGGCCAGCCCGCACGGGCGTGGAACCGGTCCACGGCCACCACGACCACCTGGTCCTTCCGCTCCGCGCGTGACGAGGACACGTACTCGCAGGGCATCCCGCTGCTCTTCCCCCGCTACGGCCTCGCCGAGGACGGGCTGAAGACGCTCCCCGCCGCGGACGGGCAGCGCATCACCCTCTCCGCGACCGGCCACGCGGGCTACCACCCCGGTGAGTTGACCGAGGTACGGCTCTCCTACTCGTACGACGAGGGCGAGACCTGGACCGAGGCGCGCACCGTCCGGCGCGACGGCGCGTGGGAGGCGCTCGTGGACCACGAAGGCGCGAGCGGGAAGCAGGTCACGCTGAAGGCCGAACTGACGGACGCCAAGGGCGCCTCCGTCACCCAGACCGTGCACCGCGCCTACGACGTGCGCTGACCGGTCGCCAAGTCGTCGCCGGACGGTCCTCCTGTGGGGGGTAGGGCCGTCCGGCGACTCCCATCCCGCCATAATCGCAACGCTGTTCGCACCCTCACCCGATTTCGGCTTGCCCCGTTTTCATCCGGCCCGCCCGGTGGACAATTAGGGGCATGAGCCAGCAGGGGGGTAGGTCCACCGGCCGCGAGGACGACTGGTGGACACAGCTGTACGACGACTCCACCCAGGACACCGGGCCCACCGCGGCCCCGGACTCGGTGGACGACCGGTTCGTGTCCGCGTCCGGCACGCTGGGCAGAACCGTTCCGGACCTCGAACCGCGCATCCCCACACCCCGCCAGACCTCCCCACCGGCCCCGGCCGAGCAAGCGCCGACGCGTTTCGAGGAGCCGCCCGTCCGCTTCGGCAAGCCGCCCCTGCACACCGAGCAGCCCTCCGCCCCGCCGCCGGACGACCGCCCCGCCGCGCCCCCGGTGCCCGCCACCGTCGACTACGTCGGCTCCGGCCCGCCCACCTACGACGCCGAACCCACCGCCCTGCCGCCCGCCGACCCCGAGGACCTGGACGACCTCGTCGCCGACACCGTCCTGGACGGCGCCCGCTACGGCGCCTGCACCCTGCGCGCCGCCTCCCTCCGCGGCGACTCCGCCCGCTTCCGGGGCGAACCCCGCCGCGACTCCCTGCTCACCGCCCGCTTCGGCACCGGCGACAGCGCACTGCTCCTCGTCGCCATGGCCACCGGCGCCCGCGCCACCCCCGGCGCCCACCGCGCCGCCGCCGAGGCCTGCCAGTGGATCGGCAGGGCCGTCGGCCGCAGCCACGCCCGGCTCGCCGAGGACATCCGCGCCGCCCGCCGCGGCGACCTGAAGTCGGGCCTGCACCGGCTCACCGACCGCAGCCTCGGCAAACTCCGTGCCAGCGCCTCCGAACAGGGCGTCGACCCGGAGGAGTACGCGGCCACCCTGCGCTGCCTGCTGCTGCCCGCCGACCCCGACTGCCGTATCCGGGTCTTCTTCGGCGTCGGCGCGGGCGGCCTGTTCCGGCTCCGGGACGGCGAGTGGCAGGACATCGAGCCGCGGGTCGTCGACGCCACCGGGGACGCGGTCGTCGGCTTCGGCTCGCTGCCCGCCGAGACCCCCGAGGGCGACCGGCTCACCATGGACCTGGGCATCCCCAAGCCGCCGAGCCCGTACGAACCGGCCCCCGAGCCGCCGCGGGAGCCCTTCCGGTTCCGGGCCTCGGTAGCCCGGCCGGGTGACACGCTGCTGATGTGCACCAGCGGGCTCGCCGAACCCCTGCGCGGCGAGCCGGACCTCGCCGCCCACCTCACCGACCGCTGGTCGGACCCCGCCCCGCCCGGCCTGGCCGCCTTCCTGGCCGACGTCCAGGTCCGGGTCAAGGGCTACGCCGACGACCGTACGGCTGCCGCCGTCTGGGAGAGCTGACCGAGCGAACACCGCGCCGCTGTGCCTCCAATGGAACCCAGAGGGATCGAAGGCGACCGAAGGGGCACCCGGCAGTCATGGCCAAGCAGAACGTCGCGGAACAGTTCGTCGACATCCTCGCCCGCGCCGGGGTGGAACGCCTGTACGGGGTCGTCGGCGACAGCCTCAACCCCGTCGTGGACGCCGTGCGCCGCCACCGTGGCATCGAATGGGTGCACGTCCGGCACGAGGAGACCGCCGCCTTCGCGGCCGGCGCGGAGGCGCAGATCACCGGGAAGCTGACGGCCTGCGCGGGCTCCTGCGGCCCCGGCAACCTGCACCTCATCAACGGCCTCTACGACGCCCACCGGTCCATGGCGCCCGTCCTCGCCCTCGCCTCGCACATCCCGTCCAGCGAGATCGGCCTGGGCTACTTCCAGGAGACCCACCCGGACCGGCTGTTCCAGGAGTGCAGTCACTACTGCGAGATGATCTCCCATCCGCAGCAGATGCCGCGCCTGCTGCAGACCGCCATCCAGCACGCGATCGGCCGCTCCGGCGTCAGTGTCGTCTCCCTGCCCGGGGACATCGCCGACCAGCCCGCCCCCGCCAAGCCCGTCGAGACCGCCCTGGTCACCACCCGGCCCACGGTCCGCCCCGGCGACGCCGAGATCGACCGGCTGGTGGAGATGATCGACGCCGCCGAGAAGGTCACCCTCTTCTGCGGCAGCGGCACCAAGGGCGCGCACGCCGAGGTCATGCAGCTGGCGGAGAAGATCAAGTCGCCGGTCGGCCATGCCCTGCGGGGCAAGGAATGGATTCAGTTCGACAATCCGTTCGATGTGGGGATGAGCGGGCTGCTCGGGTACGGCGCCGCCTACGAGGCCACCCACGAGTGCGATCTGCTGATCCTGCTCGGCACGGACTTCCCGTACAACGCCTTCCTGCCCGACGACGTCAGGATCGCCCAGGTCGACGTCCGGCCCGAACACCTCGGCCGCCGCTCCAAGCTGGACCTCGCGGTCTGGGGCGACGTCCGCGAGACCCTGCGCTGTGTCATCCCGCGCGTGCGGACGAAGAGCAGCAGGCGCTTCCTGGACAAGATGCTGAAGAAACACGCGGACGCGCTGGAGGGCGTGGTCAAGGCGTACACCAGGAAGGTCGAGAAGCACGTCCCGATCCACCCCGAGTACGTCGCCTCCGTACTGGACGAACTCGCCGACGACGACGCCGTCTTCACCGTCGACACCGGCATGTGCAACGTCTGGGCCGCCCGGTACATCACCCCCAACGGCCGCCGCCGGGTGATCGGTTCCTTCTCCCACGGATCCATGGCGAACGCGCTGCCCATGGCGATCGGCGCCCAGTTCACCGACCGCGGCCGCCAGGTCGTGTCGATGTCCGGTGACGGCGGATTCGCCATGCTGATGGGCGACTTCCTCACCCTGGTCCAGTACGACCTGCCGGTGAAGGTGATCCTCTTCAACAACTCCTCGCTCGGCATGGTCGAGCTGGAGATGCTGGTCGCCGGACTGCCCTCCTACGGCACCGCCAACAAGAACCCCGACTTCGCGGCCGTGGCCCGCGCCTGCGGCGCCCACGGCATCCGCGTGGAGAAGCCCAAGCAGCTCGCGGGCGCCCTGAAGGCCGCCTTCAAGCACAAGGGCCCGGCGCTCGTCGACATCGTCACCGACCCCAACGCCCTGTCCATCCCGCCGAAGATCAGTGCCGAGATGGTCACCGGCTTCGCCCTGTCCGCCTCGAAGATCGTCCTGGACGGCGGAGTCGGCCGCATGCTCCAGATGGCCCGCTCCAACCTCCGCAACGTCCCGAGGCCCTGACGGTCAGGCGTACGGCCCCCACTCGCGGGCCTCGGTGTCGTACATGTACCGGGGCAGGCCCTTGATGGCGGTCGTGCGGAACGGGCGGCCGTCGTCGTCGATGCGGATCGTGCCGGTGCGGCCCTGGGAGGACCAGTCCAGCTCCAGGTACCAGTCGCAGGCGCAGCCCGCGGTGCGGGCGGTGACCAGCAGGACCTCCGGGTCCTCGGCGGAGACTCGGTAGGGCAGGCGCATCGCCGGGATGGGCGTGCCCGCGTCGCTGCCGGCCATCGGGCGGGCGATCGGCCGGTCCTTGTCCAGGTCGACCGCGAAGAAGCGCGGGGTCAGCGCGCCACCGCAGCCCTGGTTCATGGCGTACGCGTTGCCCTTGAGCGGGGCCGTGCGGCCGACCACCCGGACCCGCAGCGCCTCCAGCACCACGGCCGTGGACGTCCGGCCCTGCACCGTGACCCGCACGATGGTCTCCCGCCCGTGCACCGCGCCCTGCGCACCGGCCCAGGTACGGGCGTCCTGCGCCGGCGGGGGCGGCGCCACCTGCGCCGGGGGACGGTTGATGACGTAGTCGTGCCCGCAGCCCTCCGCCCAGACGTGGGAATCGGCGCTCCAGGTCAGCGGGAGCCCGCCGACGGGCTTGCCCTTCTGCGTGGACTGCGCGCCCGTGGTCGGCCCGTCCTGCGGGGACGACGGTTTCGTCGAGCCGTCCTCGGACTTGGAATGGGACTTGGACGTGGAGGGCGACGGCGAGGTGGTCGTGGGGGCGGGGGAGGTGCCCCGCGGGTCGGCGGGCGCCGAGGTGCCCGGTCCGGCCCCGGTACGCCGTCCGTCGGCCCCGCGCCCGCCCCGGTCGGTGTCCAGGGCGGCGAGCGTGCCCAGGGTGGCGAGCAGGACGGCGACCACGGCGGCGACGACGGTGGCCCTGCGGCGGCGGTACCAGGGGCGGGGGCCGGGAGGCGGGGGCCTGTGCGGTTGGGGGCGGGGTGGCGTCCTCGACTTCCGGAGGTGTCTCCGTCTCCGTCTCCGTCTCCGTCGCGGCGGCTTCCTCGGGGGCCGCAGGCTCCTCCGCCTCTTCCTTGGATTCCGCCGCCCCCTTTGGCCGCTGTCTGGCCGCGACCGCCAGCAGCCACAGTCGGTGGAGTTCCATCCGCTCCTCCGCCGACGCCCCGCACAGCGCGGCGAAGCGTTCCACCGGGGCGAAGTCCTGGGGGACCGCGTCCCCGGCGCAGTAGCGGTGCAGCGTGGAGGTGTTCATCCCGAGCCGGCGCGCCAGCGAGCCGTAACTGCGGTCGGTCCGCTCCTTGAACTGCCGCAGCAGACCGGCGAACTCGGCGACCTCGTCCTGTCCCGACACCATTCCCCCGTGTCGTCCGGCCCGGGACGGCATCCCAGGCACCTCATATACCTGCACGTCAGACGGCATGGGATGGTTCCACCGCCGGAGAAGTGCCATCCCCGCTTGCGTCCGGTTGCGAGGGCCACCGATGCTCTTGGTGTCGCACCGACGGCCGCCGGACCGACCAGCCCGCGGCGCGGTGACGACATCTCGCACCCACACATCACTCACGGGGGACACCCATGCACAAGCGCACCCGAGCAGGCGCCGTAGCCGCAGTCACCGTCGCCGCCGTCGCCGCCGGCGCGGCCCTCACCGTACCGGCCGGAGCCTCACCGCGGGTGGGCAGCGCGCCCCGCTTCCTGGCCGCCTCCGAACTCCCGCCGCACCCCTCCGGCTGGACCGCCGACAAGGTCAAGCCCGGTATGCCGGACGAGCTGCGGTACTGCCTGGAGGAGCCGCTGCTCGCCTACGACATGAGCTACCGCGCCTTCCGCACCGACCTGGACACCACCGCCCGCCAGCTGACGGTCGTGGTCGGCACCAAGGCCAAGGCGAAGGCGCTGGCGGACAGCCTCAACAAGGCGTACAAGAAGTGCGCCAAGCGCGCCGACGCCCAGCCGGACCTGGAGGCGACGTACAAGTCGTACGGCTCGCTGTCCGTGGAGGAGGGCGCCCGTGTGCACGGCATGCACATCGAGACCTCCTGGGGCGCCAACGACGTCGAGCTGCTCTCCGTCGGCCGGGACGGCCGCACGGTGACCGTCGTGCACTGGTCGCAGATGGGCGACCTGTCCGACGCCCCGCTCGCCGCGTTCAAGAAGACCACCAAGAGGGCGGTCAACAAGCTCTACTGACCAGCACCGCCGGGGGGCGTCGGCCGCGTCCCTTCCGCCACGGGGGCGGGAGGGACGCGGCCTGATCTCGTGGCCGAACGCCCGGTAGTTGATGATTCGACATGACTGCCGCGTGCCCGAACGGGCATGGATCCCGTGAACGTGTTCGAGGAGGGGAACGGACATCGGCACGCGGGCGGGGGTCATGAAGAGGCAGGCACGAGGGGGCGGTCCCAGCGCGATCGGGGCCTTCTCGGCGGACACGGAGGAACGGGCGGACGGAGCCGGGCGACCGGCGGCGACCTGCGGGCTCAGGCGCAGACTCGGGCGCGCCGACCTCAGTGCGGTGCCCGAGGCCCGCAAGGAGCTCAGGGAGCTGCTGCACGACTGGGGCAGGCCCGGACGCTCGGCGATAGCGGAGCTGCTGACCAGCGAACTCGTCACCAACGCGCTCGTCCACACCGACCGGGAAGCGGTGCTGACCGCGACCGTGAGCCCGAGCGCGCTGCGGGTGGAGGTGCGGGACTTCGTGGCACGCCGGCCGAGGCTGCGCGTACCGGACGCCGATGACGGTACGCACGGCAGGGGTCTGGTGCTGGTGGAGTCGCTGGCGGACGCCTGGGGGGTACGGCCGCACGGGGTGGGCAAGTCCGTGTGGTTCGAGCTGGACGCGGAGGCCGCGTAACGACGGGAGGGGGCCGGGGCACGTGCCCCGGCCCCTCCCGCAACCGGTTCCGGAGGAGCGGTTTTCAGCCGAACTGCTGCTCCAGGTCCTTGAGCTTGCGCTCCAGGGAGTCAAGGCGCGGCAGGGCCATTGTGTCGTCCTCCGCGGTGAGGTCGACGGTCACGGACTCAGACCCTTTGCGCACGGGCTGAAGCGAGGGACGGGTACGGACGGGCAGCTGTTCCGGCGCCGATATGGCAGGCTCCGCGGCGGCCCGGTCCGAGCCGCGCTCGACCGCTACCTCCACCTCGACCTCCCGTCCGCCGCCGCGGCCCACGAAGCCGCGGTGGCCGCGGCTGATGGCCCGCAGCTGGGCGCGCTCCACGCGCTCCGCCTCCCGGCGCAGCCTGCGCTGCTCCTCCTTCTTGACCTTGTCCTCGCGGACCTCCTCGACGGCCTCGTCGAGGCTGCGCACGCCCTCCAGGAGCATCAGGGACCATGCCTTGTAGGTCTCGCGCGGGGCCCGCAGCCAGCGGACGATACGGATCTGCGGCAGCGGCCTGGGCACCAGGCCCTGCTCGCGCAGGGCGGCCCGGCGGGTCTGCTTCAGCGCGCGGTCGAAGAGCACCGCCGCCGACAGGGACATGCCGGCGAAGAAGTGCGGGGCGCCGTCGTGCCCGACACCGCGCGGCGCGTGCACCCAGTTGAACCAGGCCGCGGCGAACGCGAAGGTCCACACGAGTATCCGGGAGCCGAGCGCCGCGTCGCCGTGGCTCGCCTCGCGCACCGCGAGCACGGAGCAGAACATCGCGGCACCGTCCAGGCCGAACGGGACCAGGTACTGCCAGCCGTTGGTGAGGCCGAGGTTCTGCTCGCCGAAGCCGACCAGGCCGTGGAAGGAGAGTGCCGCGGCCACCGCGGCGCAGCAGAACAGGAGCACGTAGGAGACGGTGCCGTATATGGCCTCCTTGCGCCTGCGTCGCTCCTCGCTGCGCTCCCACGAGTCGTCGGCACTCGTGTCCTTCCCCGAGGAGCGCTTTCCGCGCGCGAGCACCGCCACCGCCGCCAGCGTGCCCAGGAGCAGTACGGCGCCCGGAAGCAGCCAGTTCAGCGATATGTCGGTCAGTCTCATCTAGGGGTCCCTTGCATTGGGATAGGGCGTAACGCCCGCCATAGTGGCCCAATCCCAGCGGCCCTCAGGGGGTTTCGGGGCAAGAGGCCGCCAAGGAAGTGCGAGGGGGATACCCAGGACGGCTTTCTGCTCGAACTGCCGCTTGAGGGGCGGGAGTTGAGTTCGAATAAGACTACCCGTACGGGTGGTTCCACGGAAAGTTCCCGCAACGAGTGAGAAAATTGTGAAACCCCCGTAACCGGGCGCGCGGTCCAGGGGTCTCGATCTTACGGGGCGCGCGGGGTGCTCATGACCGCGCGCGGGGGCTCAACTCGCCGTCGCCAGAAGCTTGCTGACGCGGTCGGAGGCACAGGTGCGGGGGCAGCCGGCGCAGGTGTCCTCGGGGCGCAGGGTGTAGAACATGCAGCAGCTCACCCGGTCCCGGGTGGGCAGCGACTCGCCGTTCGGGCCGGTCAGCACGCGGAAGGCGGCGGAGCCGGCGTACGGCTTGGTCGAGCCGGGCAGCAGGAGTTCCAGTTCGCGGGTGGCGCGCTCGCGCTCGTGCTCGCCGAACAGGCCGGCGACGTACCACAGGCTCTCGACGATCTCGTCGGTCGCCATGCCCCACAGGGCGCGGCCGCGGCGGCGCATGCGCGGGCCGAATCCGTCGAGCACGGGTTCGAGGTGTTCGGCCACGGCCGCGCGGACCTCGGCGCGCAGGGCCTCCTCGTCGGGGACCACCCGGGCGCCCGGCAGGGCGGCGGCGGGGTCGTCCGGCAGACAGACGAAACCGGCGGTGGGGCGGACCGCGAGGTGACCCATGGCGTAGTCGGGGGCCGTGCGGTTGTAGGAGACATGCGTCACGGGCAGACGCGGGACGCGGCGGTGCAGGAACCAGGGGAGGGTGATCAGCAGGCAGACGGGCCAGGCGTACCGGTGCAGGCCGAAGGTGGCGGTGACGTCCGGGCGGGCGTGCTGCTCGTAGTCACGCAGTATCTGGGCGTCGTCCCAGGCCAGGAAGGAGTCGAGGGCGACTCCGGCGGCGAGGTCGGCGGTGTGGATCCAGCCGGAGCCGGTGGGCATGGGGTCCGCGGGGCCCAGCTCGGTGACTCCGAGTGACGGGAGGACCTCGGTGAGCCGTGAGTACGCGTCCGATGTGGCCGAACGGGGCACAGGCATCCGGGACTCCCGAGTCGAGGTCGTTTGAGGTAAGCCTTACCTTACCCAAGATCGCCGGGATTTGAACTGACGCCCCGTGCGCTTATGGTGCTTGACGGACGAGTAACAACCCGCCGTAATGACCCCAAGTACCGAAACGTCCGGAGGAGGAGCCCGTGAATCAGGCTGCGCAGGGCTCCGCCGCGGCGCGGGCCGCCGAGAACCCCGGAGTGCCCCGGTCGAGGGATGCCGCCCGGGTCCCGGACCGGCACGCCGCCGACGCCCCGGACCGGGTACGCGGCGAGCACACCCACAGCGAGACCCCCATCCCGCGGCCCCGGGCCGCCGTGCAGCGCTCCTCGGTGCGCGGCCAGATCCTCGACGCCCTGCGCACGGCCCTGGTGACCGGCGAGCTGACCCCGGGTCAGGTCTACTCGGCCCCCGCCCTCGGCGACCGCTTCGGCGTCTCCGCCACCCCGGTCCGGGAGGCGATGCAGCAACTGGCCCTGGAGGGCGCGGTGGAGGTCGTGCCCAACCGCGGCTTCCGGGTCGTGAAGCGCGGCGCCCGCGAGCTGGCCGAACTGGCCGAGGTGCGGTCCCTGATCGAGACCCCGGTCATCCTGCGCCTGGCCCGCACGGTGGCCCCGGAGCGCTGGGCGGACCTGCGCCCCCTGGCGGAGGCGACGGTACGCGCGGCGGCGGTCGGCTGCCGCGCGACCTACGCCGAGACCGACCGCGTCTTCCACGCCGCGATCCTCTCCCTCTCCGGCAACGAACAACTGGTCCACGTGGCCGAGGACTTGCACCGCCGCTCCCAGTGGCCGCTCTACGGCACACCCCCGGCCCTGGTCCGGGCTGAACTCCTCGCCGACGCGTCCCAGCACACGACCCTGCTGGACGCCCTGGCCGCCCGCGACCTGGACGCGGTGCGGGTGCTGGTGGGGGAGCACTTCGCGGGGGCGTCCTGACCGGTGCCGGGCGGCACCGGGGAAGCCCCCGCCCCGCTCAGGCCGTGGCCGCCCCCGGCGTCGGTGTCCCCGGCGTCGACAGATGGCGGGCCAGCCACGTCGGTACGCCGCCCAGCAGGCGGAACAGCCGGCGGGCCTCCTCGCGCAGCCGGGACGCCTCCGGTTCCGGCTCGGTGTCGGCCAGCGAGGCCAGCGCCGGAGCCGTGCCCACCAGGTAGCCCAACTCCTCGCGGATCCGCAGGGATTCGGCGAAGCCGTGCCGGGCCTCCGCCAACTCGCCCTCCCGCAGCGCCAGTCCGGCCAGGTGCCGCCAGGTGAAGGAGAGCAGCAGCGGGTCGGCGTGCGCCGTCGCCGCCGCGTGTGCGCGGCGGTAGGCCGCGCGTGCCGCCTGGGGCGAGCGTGCGACGTTCTCCGCCAGCAGGCCCCGCCGGTAGTCCAGCAGCGCCCGTCCCGGCGCCCCCGGAGGGATCAGCGCCGCCGCCCGGCCCAGCGCCGCCCGCGCCTCGTCGGCCCGGTCGCGGACCGTGTGCAGCGTGGAGGCGTAGGCAAGTTGCCCCCGTTCACAAGCGGCCGCCCCGCGCTCCTCGTCGGTGTGCGCGGTGGCCTCCGCGGTACGCAGCGCGTCCTCCGCGTCCTGCCAGCCCTGCTCGGTGTACAGGCACCGTTCCACCAGCAGAGCGGCCCGTTGCAGGGCCGCCGCCGGGGTGTCGGGCCGCAGCAGGGCGGCCGCGTCGTCCCAGCATCCGCGCGAGCGCAGCCGCCATACCGCGGTCTGGAGTGGATCGTCACCGGCGGTCGTTCCGTTACCAGACATGGCGGTATGCGCCACGTTGCCCTCCCCGAGCACGCCATTGAGCTTTGGTGGTGGCCGCATTTCAGCATCTGCGGACCGTGCGGGCCAAGAGGGTAGGTGAAAGATTTCACAAAGTCGTGGGATCTTGGCCCCGGTCCGGGACCGCCGCCGCGACGGTCCGGGGCGACCGCCACGACCTCAACTCATGCGCAGCGCCAGGAAGAAATCCAGCTTGTCCTCAAGTCGGGACAGGTCCCGGCTTGTCAACTGCTCGATTCGCCCGACCCGGTAGCGCAGTGTGTTGACGTGCAGGTGCAGCCGGGTCGCGCAGCGCGTCCAGGAGCCGTCGCAGTCCAGGAACGCCTCCAGCGTCGGGATCAACTCCGCCCGGTGGCGCCGGTCGTAGTCGCGCAGCGGGTCCAGCAGCCGCGCGGTGAAGGCGCGCCGCACGTCGTCGGGGACGAACGGCAGCAGCAGCACGTGCGAGGCCAGCTCCTGGTGCCCGGCCGCGCAGACCCGTCCGGGGCGGGCGGCGGCGACCCGGCGGGCGTGCCGCGCCTCCTCCAGCGCCCCGCGCAGCCCCTCCGCGGAGTGGACGGCGGCGCTGACGCCGAGCGTGACCCGGCCGTCGTCGTCGAGCCCGGCCGACAGGGGGTCCCGTACGGACTCCAGCAGCAGGTCGGCGAGGATTCCCTCCTCCGAGCCGTCGTGCTCGGCGGACACCGCCGGCAGGGGCACCAGCGCGATCGCCTCGTCCCCGGTGTGCGCGACGGCGATCCGGTCCGAGGGCTCCGGGCCGGTGGTCAGCGGGTCGACGAGGATCTCCTCCAGCAGCGACTGGGCGACCGGACCGCCCTCCACCTCGCCGCCCTCCCACTCGACCCTGGCCACCACGACCTGCCAGTGCGGGGCAGCGCCGAGACCCGGCAGCAGCACCGGCGCGGCGACCCTGAGCCGTGCGGCGATCTCGGCGGGCGCCGCGCCCGTCTGGACCAGCTCCAGCACCTCCTGGGCGAGTCTGCGCCGCACCGTGCGGGCGGCGTCCCGGCGGTCCCGCTCCACCGCGATCAGCTGGGTGACGCCCTGGAGCAGGTCCAGCCGCTCCTCGGGCCAGTCCCCGGCGTCCGCCTCCACGGCCAGCAGCCAGTCCGACAGCACCGTCTCGCGCACGTCCCGCGAGGCCTGCGGGGCGCGCCCGGTGCTGCGGATCGGGAACAGGGAGTACGGCGTCGCGCCGAGCGTCACCCGGTGCGGGCCGCGCCGTCCGGTGCGGGCCGCCGCCAGGTGCTCGGCGGCGAGCTTGGCGCACAGGTCGGCCCCGAGTGCCGGGCCGCCCACCTTCGGCCCCGCGATCAGCCGGCCGGTGGGGGAGAGCACCCAGGCCCGCAGGTCCAGGTCCGAGCCCAGCAGGTCCAGCACCACGTCCGGGCCGCCGCCCGCCGGGCCCGAGGTCATCATCCGGCGGTGCCGGTCCACGACCGCCGCGAGGTCCCCGGCGCGCTCGCCGGAGACCTGCCGGACGACATGCTCGGTGATGGTGGCGAAGGCGACCGACTCGTGCACCGCGAACAGCGGCAGCCGGTGCTTGGCGCAGGCCGCCACCAGATCCTCGGGAACCGGCCCCAGCTCGGCCTCACCGGCGGCGAGGGCGGCCACCCCGGCCTGCGCCAGGATCCGTACGAACGGCTCGGAGTCCGCGGCGTCCCGGCGCCAGGCCAGGCCCGTCAGCACCAGCTCGCCGCCCGCCAGATAGCGGCTGGGGTCGCGCAGGTCCGTGGTCATCACGCCCCGGACGGTGCGGTCCAGCTCCTCCTCGCCGCCGAGCAGCTTCAGGCCCAGCGCGTCGGTGTCCAGCAGTGCGCGCAGCCGCATTCTCGTCGCCGCCGTTCCTTGTCTCGAAATCTACGATGGATCCAGGTATGGGTGACGCCCCGGCCCGTCCGGCGGGCCGGTGAGCAGGGCTCGCCGCCCCGAGGGGCGCGTTTCGGCTGTGTCCCAGGTCACGTGGTGTGCGTCGCACGTTTCCACAGCAAAACCAGGAGGTTACTGAGGCCCTCCGTTCATACGAATCTACAAGATGACCGACCTGGCCAGCCAACTCCTTCATGGTTTCCGTGACTGACCCCCGCGGAGCACAGCGCTGTGTACTGACCTCACTCCGCGTAAACAGCACATGAACGAGCCGCGCCCGCCGCACACGGATTGGCTCAATCTGTACGACCCACGAGACGAAGAAGAGAGCCGGTCATGGACTTCCTTCGCCCCGCCAGCTGGGAGGAGGCGCTCGCCGCGAAGGCCGAGCACCCCACCGCTGTGCCGATTGCGGGTGGCACCGATGTGATGGTCGAGATCAACTTCGACCACCGCCGGCCCGAGTACCTCCTCGACCTGAACCGTGTCGGAGACCTCTACGAATGGGAGGTCGGCGAGGAGAGTGTGCGGCTCGGCGCCTCCGTTCCGTACACGCAGATCATGGAGCACCTGCGCACCGAACTGCCGGGGCTCGCCCTCGCCTCGCACACGGTCGCCTCCCCGCAGATCCGCAACCGCGGCGGCGTCGGCGGCAACCTCGGCACCGCCTCCCCGGCCGGCGACGCCCACCCCGCCCTGCTGGCGGCCGGCGCCGAGGTCGAGGTCGAGTCGGTGCGCGGCAGCCGCCGTATCCCGATCGACGAGTTCTACACCGGCGTGAAGCGCAACGCGCTCGCGCCCGACGAGCTGATCCGCGCCGTCCACATCAACAAGGCCGACGGCCCTCAGCAGTACTCGAAGGTCGGCACCCGCAACGCCATGGTCATCGCGGTGTGCGCCTTCGGCCTCGCCCTGCACCCCGGGACGCGGACCGTGCGCACCGGCATCGGCTCGGCCGCGCCGACCCCCATTCGGGCCAAGGCCGCCGAGGAATTCCTGAACGCCGCGCTGGAGGAGGGCGGCTTCTGGGACAACGGCAAGATCATCACCCCCTCGGTCGCCAAGCAGTTCGCCGAGCTGTGCTCCGGTGCCTGCAACCCGATCGACGACGTCCGGGGCACCGCTAGCTACCGGCGCCACGCGGTCGGCGTCATGGCCCGCCGCACGCTGACCTGGACCTGGGAGTCGTACCGCGGCACCGCCGCCCGCACGGAGGGAGTCGCCTGATGCGCGTCAACTTCACTGTCAACGGACGTCCGCAGGAAGCCGACGACGTGTGGGAGGGCGAGTCCCTGCTGTACGTGCTGCGCGAGCGGCTCGGTCTGCCCGGCTCGAAGAACGCCTGCGAGCAGGGCGAGTGCGGCTCCTGCACGGTCCGCCTGGACGGTGTGCCGGTGTGCGCCTGTCTGGTCGCCGCCGGACAGGTCGAGGGCCGCGAGGTCGTCACCGTCGAAGGCCTCGCCGACTACGCCAAGCAGCGCGCCGAGCACGGCGGCTGCGCCTCCGGCGCCTGCGGCACCTCGGTCGACGAGGCCCAGCGCTGGCAGGCCAGGGGCCAGGACTCGCAGACCGGCGAGGGCACCGAACTCTCCCCGATCCAGCAGGCGTTCATCGACGCCGGCGCCGTCCAGTGCGGCTTCTGCACCCCCGGACTGCTGGTCGCCGCCGACGAGATGCTGGAGCGCAACCCCAACCCCAGCGACGCGGACATCCGCGAGGCCCTCTCGGGCAACCTGTGCCGCTGCACCGGCTACGAGAAGATCATGGACGCGGTCCGCCTCGCGGCCGCCCGGCAGGGAGAGGCGGTCTGACCCCGATGCCCACCAACGGCGCTCCCACCAAGCTCACCCAGGGCTACCGCACCAAGGGCGGTATCGGCGAGTCCACGCTCCGCCCCGACGGCACCCTCAAGGTCACCGGAGAGTTCGCGTACTCCTCCGACATGTGGCACGAGGACATGCTCTGGGGCCAGATCCTGCGCTCCACGGTCGCCCACGCCGAGATCGTGTCCATCGACACCAGCGAGGCCCTGGCCATGCCCGGCGTCTACGCCGTCATGACCTACGACGACCTGCCGACCGACGTGAAGAACTACGGCCTGGAGATCCAGGACACCCCGGTCCTCGCGCACGGCAAGGTACGCCACCACGGCGAACCGGTCGCCATCGTCGCCGCCGACCACCCGGAGACCGCGCGCCGCGCCGCCGCCAAGATCAAGGTCGACTACCGCGAACTGCCCGTCATCACCGACGAGAAGTCCGCGACCGCCCCCGACGCGATCCTGGTCCACGAGAACCGCGACGACCACCACATCGGCCACGTCCCGCACCCCAACATCGTCCACCGCCAGCCGATCATCCGCGGCAACGTGGAGGAGGCGCGCAAGCGGGCCGACGTCATCGTCCAGGGCGAGTACACCTTCGGCATGCAGGACCAGGCCTTCCTCGGCCCCGAGTCCGGACTCGCGGTGCCCGAGGAGGACGGCGGCGTCCACCTCTACATCGCCACCCAGTGGCTCCACTCCGACCTGCGCCAGATCGCGCCCGTCCTCGGCCTGCCCGAGGAGAAGGTGCGCATGACCCTGGCGGGCGTCGGCGGCGCCTTCGGCGGCCGCGAGGACCTGTCGATGCAGATCCACGCCTGCCTGCTGGCGATGCGCACCGGCAAGCCCGTCAAGATCGTCTACAACCGGTTCGAGTCCTTCTTCGGCCACGTCCACCGCCACCCGGCGAAGCTGTACTACGAGCACGGCGCCACCAAGGACGGGAAGATCACGCACATGAAGTGCCGGATCGTCCTGGACGGCGGCGCCTACGCCTCCGCCTCCCCGGCCGTCGTCGGCAACGCCTCCTCGCTCTCCGTCGGCCCGTACGTCATCGACGACGTCGACATCGAGGCCGTCGCCCTCTACACCAACAACCCGCCCTGCGGCGCCATGCGCGGCTTCGGCGCGGTCCAGGCGTGCTTCGCCTACGAGGCGCAGATGGACAAGCTGGCCAAGAAGCTGGGCATGGACCCGGTGGAGTTCCGGCAGCTCAACGCCATGGAACAGGGCACCATCATGCCGACCGGGCAGCCCGTCGACTCCCCGGCGCCGGTCGCCGAACTGCTGCGCCGCGTCAAGGCGATGCCGCTGCCGCCGGAGCGCCAGTGGGAGTCCAGCGAGGGCGCCGACGTACGGCAGCTGCCGGGCGGTCTGTCCAACACCACCCACGGCGAGGGCGTCGTCCGCGGCATCGGCTACGCCGTCGGCATCAAGAACGTCGGCTTCTCCGAGGGCTTCGACGACTACTCCACCGCCAAGGTGCGCATGGAGGTCATCGGCGGCGAGCCCGTCGCCACCGTGCACACCGCGATGGCGGAGGTCGGCCAGGGCGGCGTCACCGTCCACGCGCAGATCGCCCGCACCGAACTGGGCGTCACCCAGGTGACCATCCACCCGGCCGACACCCAGGTCGGCAGCGCCGGCTCCACCTCCGCCTCCCGTCAGACGTACGTCACCGGCGGCGCCGTGAAGAACGCCTGCGAACTCGTCCGCGAGAAGGTCCTGGAGATCGGGCGCCGCAAGTTCGGCTCCTACCACCCCGCCTGGGCCACCGCCGAACTCCTGCTGGAGGGCGGCAAGGTCGTCACCGACGGCGGCGAGGTCCTCGCCGACCTCGCGGACGTCCTGGAGGGCGAGGCCGTGGAGGTCGAGGAGGAGTGGCGGCACCGGCCGACCGAGCCCTTCGACCTGCGCACCGGCCAGGGCAACGGCCATGTCCAGTACTCCTTCGCCGCGCACCGCGCGGTCGTGGAGGTGGACACCGAGCTGGGCCTGGTCAAGGTCATCGAGCTGGCCTGCGCCCAGGACGTCGGCAAGGCCCTCAACCCGCTCTCCGTCCTCGGCCAGATCCAGGGCGGCACGCTCCAGGGCATGGGCGTCGCGGTGATGGAGGAGATCGTCGTCGACCCCAAGACCGCGAAGGTCCGCAACCCGTCCTTCACGGACTATCTGCTCCCCACGATCCTCGACACGCCGATCATCCCCGTCGACGTGCTCGAACTCGCCGACGACCACGCCCCGTACGGGCTGCGCGGCATCGGCGAGGCCCCCACCCTCTCCTCGACCCCGGCCGTCCTCGCGGCAATCCGCAACGCGACGGGCCTGGAGCTCAACCGGACCCCGGTACGCCCGGAACACCTCACGGGCACCGCGTAACGTCCGCGCGGTTGCGGGCACCCGAGCCGCAGGGCGGCACGGGTGGGCGCAACGGCACCCCGGCGCCGGGCAACAGCACACTCCACGGCCACGCCCGGCGCCGGGCAACACCTCACCGAGCGGCCATCCCGGCCCAGGGTGACGCAAGTTCCACGTTCGTCTCGGGCCGTCCCCCGGGTCGGGCACCTTCCCAAATCCCGCACCAACCGCCGAGAGCAACCGCGGGTGCCCCTATGAACCTTGGGAGTAGGCCCACATGACCCAGCAGTCCACAGAGCCGCAGACCGTCGCCGAAGACGCGGGAGAAGGAACCCGCGTCCCGGCCGGACGGGGCTGGCTCGACCGGTACTTCCACATCTCCCACCGGGGATCCACCGTCGCGAGAGAAGTCCGCGGTGGCGTCACGACCTTCATGGCGATGGCGTACATCCTCCTGCTCAACCCCCTGATCCTGTCCGGCAAGGACGTGGCCGGGGGCACCCTCGGACAGCAGGCACTGATCACCGCGACGGCGTTCGCGGCGGCCCTCTCCACGCTGCTGATGGGCTTCTTCGGCAAGGTGCCGCTCGCCCTGGCCGCCGGCCTGTCCGTCTCCGGTGTGCTCGCCTCGCAGGTCGCCCCGCAGATGACCTGGCCGCAGGCCATGGGCATGTGCGTGATGTACGGCGTGGTCATCATGCTGCTGGTCGTCACCGGCCTGCGCGAGATGATCATGAACGCCATCCCGCTGGCGCTCAAGCACGCCATCACCATGGGCATCGGCCTGTTCGTCGCCCTGATCGGCTTCTACAAGGCCGGGTTCGTGCACCAGGGCGAGGCGACCCCGGTCACCCTCGGCCCGGCGGGCGAACTGGCCGGCTGGCCGGTGCTGCTGTTCGCGGCGACCCTGCTGGCCATCTTCATGCTCCAGGCCCGCGGAGTGCCGGGCGCCATCCTGATCGGCATCGTCGGCGGCACCGTGCTCGCCGTCGCGCTGAACGCGATGAACGTCATCGACCCCAAGCAGTGGGCGAGCGGCGCTCCGGAACTGCACGGCAGCGCGGTCTCGATGCCGGACTTCTCGCTCTTCGGCGACGTCGAGTTCGGCGGCTGGGGCGAGGTCGGCGCGATGACGGTCGGCATGATCGTGTTCACGCTGGTGCTCGCCGGGTTCTTCGACGCGATGGCCACCATCATCGGCGTCGGCACCGAGGCCAAGCTCGCCGACGACAAGGGCCGGATGCCGGGCCTGTCCAAGGCGCTCTTCATCGACGGCGCGGGCGGGGCCGTCGGCGGAGTCGCCGGTGCCTCCGGCCAGACCGTGTTCGTCGAGTCGGCCACCGGTGTCGGCGAGGGCGCCCGTACGGGACTGTCCTCGGTGGTGACGGGCCTGTTCTTCGCGGCCTGCCTGTTCTTCACCCCGCTGACGGCGATCGTGCCCGGCGAGGTGGCCGCGGCGGCCCTGGTGGTCATCGGCGCCATGATGATGATGAACGCCCGGCACGTGGACTGGGGCGACCGCGCCACCGCGATCCCGGTCTTCCTGACCGTCGTCATCATGCCGTTCACCTACTCCATCACCGCGGGCGTCGCGGCCGGCGTCATCTCGTACGTCGCCATCAAGACCGCGCAGGGCAGGTTCCGGGAGATCGGGGCCTTCATGTGGGCCCTGACCGCGATCTTCCTGGTGTTCTTCGCCCTCAACCCGATCGAGAGCTGGATGGGCGTGCACTAGCCGCCGAAGGCTGCGTCCTCCCTCAACTGCCGTAAGGAGACCGAGACATGCTGGACATCGCCGAGGAGCTGCACCGGTGGGTCGAGCAGGGCCGTGACTTCGCCGTGGCGACCGTGGTCGCGGTCGGCGGCAGCGCGCCCCGCCAGCCCGGCGCCGCGCTCGCGGTCGACACCGACGGCACGGCGATCGGCTCGGTCTCCGGCGGTTGTGTGGAGGGCGCGGTGTACGAACTGTGCCAACAGGCCCTCGCGGACGGCGAAACCGTCCTTGAGCGGTTCGGCTACAGCGACGAGGACGCCTTCGCGGTCGGCCTGACCTGCGGCGGCATCATCGACATCCTCATCACCCCGGTACGGGCCACCGATCCGGCCCGCCCGGTGATCACGGCGGCGCTGGAAGCCGCAGCTTCCGGCCGCCCGGCAGCACTGGCACGCATAGTCTCGGGCCCCACGGAACTCCTGGGCCGGGCCATGCTGATCGGCCCCGAGCCCACTGGCTATGTGGGCGGCTTCGGCGCCCACCCCGAACTGGACCGCACGGTGGCCGCCGAGGCGGGCGCCTTCCTGGACGCCGGCCGGACCGGCACCCTGGAGATCGGAGAGCAGGGCTCTCGCTGCGGAGCACCGCTCACGGTGCTGGTGGAGTCGTCCGTGCCGCCGCCCCGGATGATCGTCTTCGGGGCGATCGACTTCGCCTCGGCGCTGGTACGGATCGGCAAGTTCCTCGGCTACCACGTGACGGTGTGCGACGCGCGCCCCGTCTTCGCGACCAAGTCCCGCTTCCCGGAGGCCGACGAGATCGTCGTCGACTGGCCGCACCGCTACCTGGAGCGCACCGAGGTCGACGCCCGCACCGTCCTGTGCGTCCTCACCCACGACGCCAAGTTCGACGTCCCGCTGCTGAAGCTGGCCCTGCGCCTGCCGGTCGCCTACGTCGGCGCGATGGGCTCCCGCCGCACCCACCTGGACCGCAACAAGCGCCTGCGCGAGGTGGGCGTCACCGACCTGGAACTGGCCCGCCTGCGCTCCCCGATCGGCCTCGACCTGGGCGCCCGCACCCCCGAGGAGACGGCCCTGTCCATCGCCTCGGAAATCGTCGCCAACCGCCGCGGCGGCACAGGCGTCTCCCTGACCGGCGCCCACACCCCGATCCATCACGAACCGGCGCCGGCCCCGGCGGGCCGGATCGGTTCGGTGGCCTGAGCGACGGGCGCCCCAGTGTGGCAGCCCGGTCTCAGGGCATCCGCAGCAACCGGTTCACTGCCCGTCCGAAGACCAACTGCGCCGTCGTTCGGACCGGTGCGTCGAACAGGCCCGGGAGGAAGCGGAGCCGTAGGTCCTCGCGCCACAGGACTCGGGCGCGGCCGCCGGGGCCGTGGCGGACCTCGATCTCGGCCCAGCCCAGGACGACCCGGCCGCGTTTCTCCAGGCGGCACAGGCCGGGGGTGTCCTCGGTGGGCGGGTGCCAGGTGGTGATCTGCATGCGGTCGTCGAAGGCCAGCGGGCCCAGGCCGGTGCGCGCGAGGACGACCGTGCCCTGCCGGGTCGGGCCGGATGGCTCGACGGTGACCCGGGTCAGGGGGACGACCTGTCCGTGGCGGGGCCAGTCGGTGAGGCGGCGCCAGGCCTCGTCGAGGGGCAGCGGGACCGTACGCGCGAACTGAAAGTAGACCACTCACCGATCCTATGGAATCCGGCCAGTTCAACGGCTTGGCCGTATACGGCGCGCGGACGCGTCGGCGCTAGCGGTACACCTCGCCGGGCTCCGCCTTGCCCGGCGCGAGCAGTTGCGGCACCGTCACGAAGGTGTAGCCCTGCTTCTTCAGGGCCTTGATGATGCCGGGGACCGCGGGGACCGTGCCGCGGTAGATGTCGTGCAGCAGGATGATGCCGTCCCGGTCCGACTGCTCCAGCACGCGCTCCTTGATCAGCTCGGAGTCGGTGGTCTTGTAGTCCTTCGCCGTGACGCTCCACAGCACCTCGGACATCCCCAGCTCGCGGCAGACGTCGTGCACGGTGTCGTTCGTGCGGCCCTGCGGCGGGCGCATCAGTGTGGGGCGGTGCCCGGTCAGGCGCTCTATCTCCTTGTTCGGGCGCTCCAGTTCCTCGCGTATCTCGTCCTCGCCGAGATCGGTGAGGATCTTGTGGTCCCAGGTGTGGCTGGCCAGTTCGTGGCCCTCGTCGGCCATCCGCTTCACCAGCTCCGGGTACTTCTCGATGTGCCGCTTGCCGAGGAGGAAGAAGGTCGCCGGGACCTGTTCCTCCTTGAGTATGTCCAGCAGCCGGGGCGAGTTCTCGCTCGGCCCCGCGTCGAAGGTCAGCGCTATGCACTTGGCCTGGCGGCAGTCGACGGTCCCGACCCGGGCCTGGACGTCGGCCGAGGCGTCCTCGCGCACCGAGGCCGGGGAGGTCGTCTCCAGCCGCGTGCACCCCGTGAGCGCCGTCACGGTGCACAGGAGCGCGGCCGCGAGGAACGCGGTCCCCGTTTTCTTCATCTTCTTGGTCGCAAGAGGCATGCGGCGACTATACATAGCGTGTATACACGCTATGTATAGTGGGTTGATCATGCCCTGATGGCGGCAATGACGCTGGTCACACCGCTGTCAGCGACTCCCTCACCACCCGTGCCGCCGCCCGGTGTTCAGCCGCCCGCTCCGGGTCCGTTCCGTCCAGTACGCGTGCGATGCCCTCGTGTGCCTCGGCCTCCTCGTGCCGGTTGCCGAGCCTCGGGCCCAGTTCGAGGGCCTGCCGGTGCAGTCCCAGCGCCTCGTCGGGCAGCCCGGCCAGCCGGCAGGTCTCGGCGTAGCCGTTGAGGAAGTGGATCTTCCAGTGCTCCTCGAACAGCTCGTCCAGCAGCTCGAAGGCCTCACGGTGGCTGGCAAGCGCCTCCTCGTACCGGCCCATGTGCCGCAGTGCCACACCCCGGCAGTTCAGACACCACGCCTGGTTGTGCAGATGGCCGTCCTCCCGGGCCAGCGACAGCGCCTGCCGGAGGTGGTCCGAGGCCGCCTCGGGGGTCTCCCGGGACAGCGCCACCCCGAGTACGATCCGCGCGGTCAGCGCGGGCGGCCACGCGGCGTCGGCGTGCGGAACCTCCAGCACCTCGCGGGCCAGCCGCGCCGCCTCCTCGGACTGCCCCAGTTGCAGCAGTGCCCAGGACTCGGCGGCGGCCGCGTGCGCGGCGCCCTCGGGACAGCCCGCGTCGGTGTACAGCTTCCCCGCGAGCCGGAACAGCTCAAGCGGCTCCTCGACGTGTCCCGCGTCCCAGCTCAAATAGCCCCGGCGCAACGTCAGTTCCGCCTCGGCACGGCCGTCCCCCGCCTCCTTGAGGCGGAGCCGGGCCGCCGCGTACGCCTCGGCCGCCTCCGCCGTACGGCCCGCGTTGTAGCGGGCGAAACCCAGATCGCTGTACGCCTCCGCCAGCCGCAGCGGCTCGCCCAGCCGTTCCGCGGCGGCAAGCGCCCGCTCGAAGAGGGCGTTGAGGTGGGTCGTGCCGCACCGGCGCGCGAAGTACGACCTCAAGTAGCGCGGCAGTTCGCAGACATGAGCGTCCGCGCCGATCGCCGCGGCGGTCTCGAACACCGCGACGAGGTTGCCGTACTCCGTGGTGAGCCAGCCGAAGGCGGCGTTTTTGTCGGCGAATCGGGGGAGTTCGGCCGGGGCGGGCCCCACCGCGACCGCGCGGTCCGGTGACACGAACGGCATCGCGGCGTCGGCGGCGGCCGCCGTGTGGACGTAGAAGTCCAGCACCCGCACCAGGGCCCGTTCCCGCTCGGCCGCCGGGTCCTCCTCGGCCGAGGCGCGGCGCGCGTGCTGGTGCACCAGATCGTGCAGCCGGTAGCGGCCCGCCGACGGCTGCTGTACGAGGTGGGCGTCGACCAGGTCCTCCAGCATGGCCCGCGCCGTGCGCACCGGCACGTCCGCCAGTGCCGCCGCCACGTACTCGTCGAAGGACTCCCCGGGCAGCAGGCCCAGCAGCCGGAACAAACGGGCGTGCGGGCGGTCCAGTTGACGCACCGACATCGCGAACGCGGTGTCGAACTCGCCCGTCCCCTCGGCGAGCCGCTCGGCCAGGATGCCCACGGTCCAGCCCGGCCGGTGCCGCAGCCGGGCCCCTGCCAGCCGCAGCGCCAGCGGCAACCGCCCGCACAGCCGAAGCACCTCGGCCGCCGACTCCGGGTCACGGGCCAGCCTGCCCTCGGGGCCGCCGCTCTCCCCGCTCGCCCGCGCCAGCAACTGCGCGCCCTCCTCGGGGCCGAGCACGTCCAGGGAGACCGGCGGCACCTCGTCCAGGCCGAACAGCCGGTTGCGGCTGGTGATCAGGGCGACGGAGTCCCCGGCGCCGGGCAGCAGCGGCCGTACCTGGTCCGCGTCGGCGGCGTTGTCGAGGACCACCACGACCCGACGGTCCGCCAGCTCCGCGCGCCAACAGGCGGCCAGTTGCTCCAGCCCCTCCTGCGGGACCCGCTCGGACGGGACGTCCAGCGCGCCGAGCAGCATCCGCAGCGCCGAGTCGGGGTCGAGCGGGAGGCGGCCCTCGGTGAAGCCGTGCAGGTCGACGTAGAGCTGTCCGTCGGGGAAGCCGTCGGCCAGGCGGTGCGCGGCGTGCACGGCGAGGGAGGTCTTGCCGACGCCCGCCATCCCGTCCACGGAGACCGCGCGGTGGCTGTCGACGGCGGCGAACACCGCGGCCAGCTCCTCCGCACGGCCGGTGAAGTCGGGCACGTCGCGCGGCAGGTCGTTGCGGGGGCGCGGGCGGGCCTGGCGGCTGCTCTTCGGGGGCGCGGGCAGCGGGCTGGAGATCCGCTCCCACAGGGGCCGCAGCGGGCGCGGGTCGCGCTTGACCAGCCGGCACAGGGCGACCACGGCCGGCCACGGCGGCACGGTCTGCCCGTTGAGGTACCGGGACAGGGACGAGGAGCTGAGCCCCGCCTCCCGGGCGAGCGCGCGGACGCCGAGCCCGGACAGCTCCTGGAGCATCCGCAGCCGGGCCGCCAGTTCTTCCTGCGGATCGTTCGTGGATGCGTTCATGACTGTTCCCCCGTCGTTGCCGTCCCCCGGGCGGAAGCACTGTCCTTCCCCCGGGGCGCGGAAGCACTGTCCGTCCCCCGGGGCGCGGAAGCACGGTCCGTCCCCCGGGCGGAAGCACTGTTCATCCCGGGACAGAAGCGCCGTCCGTCCCATCGCCGCAGAAGTCTTTCCGCCCCGGTCCACGCAGGTCAAGGGCCGTTCCGCTGTCCCACGCCGTCCCACGCGCATGGTCGGTACGTCCGGGCCGGGCTGTGATGGAGCCACACCCCGACGGAAACGGGGCACCGAGAACCGGACCGGAAGAGAAGGGAGAGAACGATGCGGCCCCGTATGCGGAACCCCGCCGATGTCCTGCCGGACACGGCCCGGCCCCTGACGGAGATCCTCCGCGCCGTGCACTCAGCCGGCCCGGACCCGCGGACGCTGGCCCTGGTACGGCTGCGGATCAGCCAGATCAACGGCTGCGGATCCGATGTCCACGCCGGGGTCACGGCGGCCCGCGCGGCCGGCGTCAGCGACGAACGCCTGCACGCCCTCGCCGCCTGGCGGGACACCGCCTGGTTCACCCCGGCGGAACGGGCGGCCCTGGAACTGGCCGAGACCGCCACCCGGCTCGCCGACCGGCCCGACGCGGTCGACGACCGCACCTGGGACCGGGCGGCCACCTACTACGACGAGCGCAGGCTCGCCGCGCTGATCCTGCTGATCGGCACCACCAACCTGCTCAACCGGCTCGGCGCCATCACGCGCCAGAGCGTCCCCGCGAACGACAGCAACGGAAGGAACCCGTCATGACCAGCACCCGGCAGACCGCGGACCGCGACAGCGACACCCAGGAGTGGACCGCGCAGGAGCGCGCCGCGATGAAGGAGCGCGCCAAGGAAGTGAAGGCCTCCTCCCGCCGCACCTCGCGCGCCGAGAAGGAGGCCCAGGACCGGGCGGCCGTACTGGAGAAGATCGGCGAGATGGGCGAGTCGGACCGGGAGCTGGCCGAGCGCGTCCACGCCGTCGTCACCTCCACCGCCCCCGAACTGGCCCCGAAGCTCTGGTACGGCATGCCGGCCTACGCCAGGAACGGCAAGGTCGTCTGCTTCTTCCAGAGCGCGCAGAAGTTCAACTCCCGCTACGCGATGCTCGGTTTCAGCGACACCGCGGCCCTCGACGAGGGAAACATGTGGCCCACCTACTTCGCCCTCGCCCGCCTCACCCCGGCCGACGAGACCCGGATCGCGGAACTGGTCTCCAAGGCCGTGAGCTGAGCCCTGCCCGGGGTTCACAGCCAGTCGCGCCGCTTGAAGACCGCGTACAGGCCGGTGCACACCACCCCCATCAGGAGCAGGGCGAAGGGGTAGCCGAACAGCCAGCGCAGTTCCGGTATGTGCTCGAAGTTCATGCCGTAGATCGTGCCGACCAGGGTGGGCGCGAACAGGATCGCCGCCCACGAGGAGATGCGCTTGATCTCCTCGTTCTGTTCGAAGCCCGCCTCGGCCAACGCCCGCATCTCCGCGTTCTGTTGCTGGGTGACCAGGGTGGCGTTGACGGTGAGGATCTCGGTCAGGGCCTGGCGGAAGGAGTCGACGCGCTCACTGGTGTGCGTGACATGGTCGGCGACGTCGCGGAGGTAGCGCTGGAGCTCCTCGTCCGTGCCGTACTTGGCGAAACCCGCCATCAGGCCGTGCAGCATGCCGACCAGGGGGCGGGTGGCGCGCTGGAACTCGACCATTTCGCGGGAGAGTTCGTAGATGCGGCGGGACACCTCCGGATCGCCGCTGAAGACCTCCGTCTCGATCTCGTCGATGTCGTTCTGGACGCCCTCGACGACCGGAGCGTAGCCGTCGACCACCGCGTCGAGGATCGCGTACAGCACCGCCTCCGGGCCCAGCCGCAGCAGTTCCGGTGTCTCCTCCATCCGGCGGCGCACCGCCGACAGGTCGGGTGCCGCGCCGTGCCGGACCGTGATCACGAAGTCGGGGCCGACGAACACGTGCAGCTCGGCGAAGTCGACCTGCTCGGGCGCGTCCAGGTAGCGGGCCGCCCGCAGGACGACGAAGAGGGTGTCGCCGTAGCGTTCCAGCTTCGGGCGCTGGTGGGCCTCCAGCGCGTCCTCGACGGCCAGCGGATGCAGGTCGAACTCGGCGGCGAGCGACTTCAGTTCGGCGGCCGGAGGGCGGGCCAGGCCGATCCAGGCCATGCCGGAGGGCTGTTCGCGCAGGGCGCGGTAGGTCTCGGCGAGCGTGGCGGGGGAGGAGACCCGCACCCCGTCCCGGTAGAGCACCGCCTGCACGATGCTCGGCGGTTCCGGCTCGGCGGGCGGGGGACCGTCGTCGGGACGCGCGGGGCGCGGTATGCCGGCGGGGGCGGTCAGGGCGCGGCGCCAGACGGACTTCCGGTTGCTCTTCGCCATCGTGCTGCCTCTCGGCCGATGCCCGGGTGATCTCGCGTCAGGCTATACGGGCACCTCGGTGGCCGGGCGCGACCGGGCGCGGCGCGATCGCGGACCGTATCTGTCCGCAATCGGTACTAGCGTGCGGAGCATGACGAAGACGACCGCCCAAGGCCCCGTTCTCGGCACCCGCGCCCTCAACCGCGCCACCCTCGACCGGCAACTGCTGCTGCGCCGCACCCCGATGTCCGCGCGGGCGGCCGTGGAGCACCTGGTCGGCCTGCAGGCGCAGGAGGTCAAGCCGCCGTACTACGCGCTCGCCGCCCGCCTCGACGGCTTCACGCCCGAGGAGCTGGCCGGGACGCTGGAGCGGCGCGAGACCGTGCGGATCGTCACCGTCCGGTCCACCATTCATCTGCACACCGCCGACGACAGCCTCGCGCTGCGTCCCCTCGTGCAGCCCGCCCGGGACCGGGAGATCGGCATCTTCCGCAAGGGCCTCGTCGGCGTCGACCTGGACCGGCTCGCCGCCCTCGCCCGCGACCTGGTCGAGGAGGAGCCGCGCACCATGAAGCAGCTGCGGGAGGCGCTGGGCCCCCAGTGGCCGGACGCCGATCCGCAGGCCCTCGCCATCGCCGCCCGCTGCAAGCTGCCGCTGGTGCAGATCACCCCGCGCGGGGTGTGGGGCAGGAGCGCCCAGGTCCGCCTCACCACCGCCGAACACTGGCTGGGCCGGGACGCCGAGCCCGCCGCGGACCTCGACGCCACCGTGCTGCGCTACCTCGCCGCCTTCGGCCCGGCCTCGGTGAAGGACTTCCAGACCTGGTGCGGGCTCACCCGGACCCGCCCCGCCTTCGAGCGGCTGCGCCCCGACCTGGTCACCTTCCGCGACGAGAACGGCGTCGAGCTCTTCGACCTCCCCGACGCCCCGCGCCCGGACCCCGGGACCCCGGCGCCGCCCCGCTTCCTGCCAGAGTTCGACAACCTGCTGCTCTCCCACGCGGACCGCACCCGGGTGGTCCCGCCCGCGAACAAGGGCCGCACCTGGCAGGTGAACACCGTCTTCTGCCCGCTCCTCGTCGACGGTTTCCTCGCGGGCGTCTGGCTGATCAGCGACGGCTCGCTGGTCATCGAGCCGTTCCAGGACCTCACCAGGGCCCAGCGCGCCGAGGTCGTCGCGGAGGGGGAGTACATGCTCAAGGTCATGCACCCCGAGACGTCGTACGACATCCGGTTCGGGAAGGTGCTGCCCTGACGGCGGACATGGATCGGGGGCGTTGCGGGCCGCTCGTGGAGGCCCGCAACGCCCCCGGGTTTGTCACCTGAGGGATACTCAGGAGTCTTCTCAGGTCACGAGTTGACCTGCGCCGTGACCAGGCTGGAGAACGTGGTCAGCCGGGTGTAGACGCCCGGGTGGCCGGCCGCCGCGCAGCCCTCTCCCCAGGAAGTGATCCCTGCCAGGACGCCCCCGACAAGCAGGGGACCGCCGCTGTCGCCCTGGCAGGTGTCAACGCCGCCGGAGGTGTATCCGGCGCAGACCATGTCGGACGCGATGTAGTCCGAGCCGTAGGAGTTCGCACAGCTGGAGCTGGAGACGATCGGCACCGTCGCCGTGCGCAGCTGGTTGGAGGAGCTGCCGTTCGAGCGGGTGGTGCCCCAGCCGAGGATCCGCGCGGTGGTGCCCGCCGCGTACACGCCGGTCTGGGTCGAGGAGACGTACGGCGCCGGGGTGTACGGCATCGACGTCGACAGGGTCAGCACGGCCACGTCGTCGCCGTTGGTGGCGTCGGTGTAGCTCGGGTGGATCCAGATCCTGCTGACCCGGCTGACGGTGCCGTTGGTGCCGTTGCGGTAGGTGCGGCCGCCCACGACCCGGACGGTGCTGGTGGTCTCGCCGACCATGCAGTGCGCGGCGGTGACGACCTTCGTCGGGGAGACGAGGGTGCCGCCGCAGAACTGGTTCTGCCCGGAGTCGGTGATCTGCATCATGAACGGGTACGCGGAGGTCGTGGTCGTCGAACCGCCCACGATGGGCTGAGGAGCCGCGACGGCGGCGGGGGCGGGGCCGATCAGCGCGGTGGCCGCGGCGGCTGCGCCGACCGCGAGCACGGTCGCGGCCTTCCTGGCACGGGTGAGCCCGAACATGAGTCTCCTGGGGAATTGCCGGTGGGGGGTCGCACGGGAGGTGGGGGGTCTTGCACGGGGGTCGCGGGACCGACCCCCGTATGCCCGGCGAGCGGCACGAGGCATACGCTAGAACCGGACCGGACCCCTTCCCAAGAGGGGAACCCCCTAAGGGAGTTGGGCAGGGAAAACCCTCGGTCGGCCCGGCCAAACCCCCGGTGCCGGTGAATCCGCGGTTCCGCGCTTGCCGAACAGCCGGTGAGCCGGCCCGCCGAGCCGACGGCGCCTCAGTTGGCGGGACAGCCGGTAGGCCGACGGCGCCTCAGTTGGCCGGACGGCCCGCCGCCAGTCTGACGATGTCGACGCGCGAACGGATCCCGAGCTTGCGGTAGACCCGGGTCAGCGTCGCCTCGACCGTCTTGACGCTGATGAACAGCCGCCCCGCTATCTCCCGGTTGGTGGCGCCCTCCATGACCAGCGCCGCGACCTGACGCTCCATCGCGGCCAGTGAGTCCAGCGCGTCCAGCGTCGCGGCCGGGGCCTCGGCGCGCACCGGTTCGACCGGGGGCGCGGTGGCCGCCGCCTCGACCTGGCCCAGCCACGGCAGCGCCCGGCACCGCCGGAACAGCCGGGCCGCCTCGTCGTACGAGGTGGGCCCCGGCCGGTGCGTGCGCAGGGCCGCCAGCGCGAACGCCGCGCGCGCCTCCTCCAGGCCGTAGCCCAACTTGGCCAAACGGTCCTGCACCGATGTCAACCGGTCCAGCGCGGGCTCCCGTTCACCCCGCGCCGCGCGCACCAGCGCCTCGGCGCGGTCCAGTACCGCCAGCACCGACTCCCGGCCCAGGCGCAGCGCACGGGCCCGCGCCGTGTCGATGACGTCCTGCGCCTCCTCCAGCGCCCCGATCCGCACCAGTGCCTCGGCGAGATCGCCGTGCCAGCGCCCGCGCGCCGGGTCGGTGATGCCGAGCCCCTGCTCCAGCTCGCGCACCCGGCGCAGCGAGGTCACCGCGGCGGGCGTGTCACCGGCCACCAGCTGGGCGTGCCCGAGCGCGGCCAGCGCACGCGACTCGTACATCTGGTCGCCGTCCTGCTCGGCGTGGTCCAGCGCCTCCCGGGCCAGCGCCAGCGCCCGGTCCAGCGAACCGCCCGCCGCCTCGGCGAACGAGGTGAGCACGGCGGAGGCCACCTCGCCGATCCCGGTGTCCCGGGCCAGCCGCAGGCTCTCCCGGGACAGGTCCAGGGCGCGGGCGCAGTGCCCGGTGCGCAGCTCGGTCTCGGCGAGCCCGCGCAGGAAGTGCACCTCGCTCTCCACCGAACCGCGCCGCCGTACCTCGCGCAGCAGCCCGGTCACCGTGGCCCGCGCCTCGGCGAGCTGGTCGCTCATCATCAGCCAGCGGAACCGCGCGTACCCGGCGCCGTTGTGGTGCCAGGCCACCCGCGGGTCCTGCGGCTCGCGCAGCGCCCGCTTGATGGTCTCGGGCGCGTCCGGGTGGCCCATCAGGGTCTCGATCTGCGCCTGGAAGGCGAGCGCCATCAGCTCGGTGTACCGGTCGCCGCCGCGCGCGGCGAGCTGCGCGGAGTACGCCGTCTCCTCGCGGGCCGGGTCGAAGTCGCCGTCCACCAGCAGCGCCCGCCAGCCCAGCTGGTAGTGGATGCGGGCCAGCAGCCTCGGGTCGTTGCCCGCGTCGGCGAGGGCCTGCGGGAAGACCGCGTCCACCTCGGACATGGCGTGTCCCGCGGTCTCGATCACCACGATCCAGGCCCGCACCCGCTCGGCGGGCACCGTCGACCCGGCCAGCACCTCGCGGGCGATGTCCCGGGCGAGGTCCAGCTCACCGGCGGTGATGGCGTCCTCGGCGGCCTGCAGCAGCACCGCGTGCGGGCCGTCCTCGGCCGGGGTGTGCCGGGCGGCCAGCCTGCCCAGCGAGGCGGCGACCGAGGGCGCGCCCCGGTCCCGGGCCAGGGCGGCGGCCTCCGCCAGTGAGGCGGCCACCTCCGGATCGGTGCCGGTGGTGGCGAGCGCCAGGTGCCGGGCCCGTTCGATGGGGTCGGAGGCCGCCTTGGACAGCGCGGCGTGGGCGGCCCGACGCTCCTGCGCGGACGCCTCCGCGTACAGCGCGGCCGAGATCAGCGGATGCGCGAACCGTACGGCCGGGCCCTCCGAGTCGGTGGCCAGCAGCCCGAGCGCTGCCGCGTGCGCGGTCTCCGCCTCGGCGTCGGCGCGCCCCGCCGCGCTCAGCGTGGCCAGCGTGGGCCGGGCGCCGGCGCTGGCCACGAGGAGGGTGTGGCGGGCGTCGGGGGAGAGCATCTCCAGCCGGCTGAGGACCAGCGCGCGCAGCGAGGTCGGCACCGGCAGTGGTTCGCCGGGCCGGGGCGGGGTGGGGTTCTCGGCGAGCGCGCGGCCGAGTTCCAGGGCGAAGAGCGGGTTGCCGCCGCTGGTGCGGTGGATCTCGCGGACGGTGGTGCGGGGCAGACCGGAGTAGCCGCGGTGGTCGAGCAGGTCGGCGACCTGGGTACGGGAGAGCGGGCCGAGCCGGAGAGCGAGGGTGTCCGGCGGGGAGGCGCGCAGATGGCGGTCGTACTCCTCGTCCTCGGTGCGGGCCGCGCACAGCATCCGCACCGGGGTGTCACCGAGGCGGCGGGCGGCGAAGCCGAGGAGTTCGGCACTGGCCGGATCCAGCCACTGCAGGTCGTCGGCGACGATCAGGACGGGGCCCTCGGCGGCGAGGGCGCGCAGGGCGGAGAGGACGGCGAGGCGCAGGGCGAGGCCGTCGCGCTGGAGCGTGGACTCGCCGCGACCGGTGAGCGCCGACTCCAGGGCGGTGCGCTGGGCGGCGGGCAGCTTCTCGCAGACCTCGTCCAGGACCAGGCCGAGGAGGTCGGCGAGGGCGAGGAAGGGAAGGTGGGATTCGGACTCGGTGGCGGAGCAGCGCAACACGGTCCGGACCGCGGTGCCGTATTCGGCGGCCAATGCCCGCAGAACGGTGGACTTTCCAATTCCGGCGGGCCCGTGGAGCAGGACACTGCCGCCCCGGGACAGCTGATCGCGCGCGGCGGCGAACGGCTCGTCCCTGCCGATGACCAGGTCGGAGCGGGATCTGGCAGGCTCCCTGAAGTCCTGTGGCACGGTCACCGCTCCCCTCCGTGTGGCGTGTCCTGGCCAATATTAGGCAATGGTTCTTTGAATTCCGGAGGGCCGGACGAGTGAGCCAAATTACAGACACGGAGCATGTCAATTCGGAGCACGACGACTCCCCCTGGGGGCGCGGGGAACTGCGCGACCGGCCACCACGCGCCCGCAGCCGCCCAACAAGCCCCGGGGGCGCCCCCTAGGGCAACACCCCCGCCCGCCGCGCAGCGACCACCGCCTCGCCCCGGGTATGCGCCCCCAGCTTCCGCATGGCCGACCGCAGGTACCCCTTCACCGTCTCCACCCGCACCCCCAGCCGCTCGGCAGCCACCGCGTTGGTGGCCCCGGCGGCCACACAGGCCAGCACGTCCACTTCCCGGGGCGCCAGGGAAACGGGCGAGGACGCGCCCTCCCCGGTGAGCATCCCGCACACCGACATCAGCTCGTCCCGGAGCCCCGGATCGGACACCCGCGGCGCCAGCGCCCGCAGCGCCGCATGAGCCTCCCGCACCTGTTCCCAGGCGGCACCCCCCGCCGCTCCCGGCGAGGGATCGGGCGAGGGATCCGGCCGCGCCGCCTCCAGCAGCTCCCGGGCCGCCTCCCGCACCACCAGCGCCTGCTCCACGTCCCGCGCCGCGGCCACGGCGGCGGACAGCGTGCGGTCGCCCAGCGGCTGGGCGGTGCGCAGGGCGCCGTAGAGGACACCCCGGACCCGGCGCCGTACCACCACCGGCACGGCCAGGACCGAGCGCAGGCCCTCCGCCTCGACGGCGGAGTCGTACTCGTGGCTGATCTGCCGGGAGGAGGAGTAGTCGGTCACCGCGCACGGCCGGGCCAGGGCCACCGCCCGCCCGCCGAGACCGGTACCCGCGGTGACCGCGAGGCGGCTCAGGGAGCGCGTGGCGGTGCCGTTGAGCTCGCTGATGAGCATGAGCGGGCGCGCGTACTCGACCAGACCGCCGAACGCGACCGGCAGCCCGGTCGTGCGCCGCAGCCGCGCCAGCGCGGCCCGGATCTCCGTCGAGGCGCCCTCTGCCGTCACCTGCCTGCCTTCCCGTCCGGGGCGTCACCCCCATTCGGGGGTAGTGAGACCTGCATCACGGATTACACGATGACAGGGAGCCGCCGGGCAATGGTCCGGGACCAAGGAGGACTACGGCAGACACATGACAGCCACACCCAGGACCCCTGGGCTTCCCGATCTTACGAATGACCGGAACGAACCCAGGAAGAAAGGTATGGACACATGACGGCCACCGAGGACTTCCGCAGGGCACGGGACTTCCTGCTGGAGCACCGCGAGGACTACGCCACGGCCTACGACGGGTTCCAGTGGCCCCGGCCCGAGCGCTTCAACTGGGCCCTGGACTGGTTCGACGTGATCGCGGAGGGCAACGACCGCACGGCCCTGCACATCGTCGAGGAGGACGGCAGCGAGCGGCGGCTGTCCTTCGCCGAGCTGTCGGAGCGCTCCGACAGGGTCGCCAACTGGCTGCGCGAGCGGGGAGTGGAGGCCGAGCACCGGATCCTGGTGATGCTCGGCAACCAGATCGAGCTGTGGGAGACCGCGCTGGCCGCGATGAAGCTGCGCGCGGTCGTCATCCCGGCCACCCCGCTGCTCGGGCCCGCCGATCTGCGCGACCGGGTGGAGCGCGGACGCGTGCGGCAGGTGATCGTGCGGTCCGAGGACACCGGGAAGTTCGACGAGGTGCCCGGCGACTACACGCGCGTCGCGGTCGGCGGCGCCCGGGAGGGCTGGCTGCCGTACGAGGACGCCTACACGGCGCCCTCCGGCTTCACCCCGGACGGGCCGACCCGCTCCGACGACCCGCTGATGCTCTACTTCACCTCCGGCACCACCGCCCGCCCCAAGCTGGTCGAGCACACCCACCTGTCGTACCCGGTCGGCCATCTCGCCACCATGTACTGGATCGGTCTGAAGCCCGGCGACGTGCACCTGAACATCTCCTCCCCGGGCTGGGCCAAGCACGCCTGGTCGAACCTGTTCGCGCCGTGGAACGCCGAGGCCACCGTCTTCCTGCACAACTACACGCGCTTCGACGCGGCCCGCCTCATGGCCGAGATGGACCGGGCGGGCGTCACCACCTTCTGCGCCCCGCCCACCGTGTGGCGCATGCTCATCCAGGCCGACCTGTCCGCGCTGCGCACCCCGCCGCGCGAGGCCGTGGCGGCGGGCGAGCCGCTGAACCCCGAGGTCATCGAGCAGGTACGGCGGGCCTGGGGGGTCACCATCCGGGACGGCTTCGGGCAGACCGAGACGGCCGTCCAGGTCTCCAACAGCCCCGGCCAGCCGCTGAAGACCGGCTCCATGGGCCGCCCCAGCCCCGGCTACCGCGTCGAACTGCTGGACCCGGTCAGCGGCGCGCCCGGCGCCGCCGAGGGCGAGATCGCCCTCGACCTGTCGGCCCGCCCGGTCGGCCTGATGACCGGCTACCACGGCGACGCCGACCGTACGGCGGAGGCGATGGCGGGCGGCTACTACCGCACCGGCGACGTCGCCTCCCGCGACGAGGACGGCTACCTCACCTACGTGGGCCGCAGCGACGACGTCTTCAAGGCCTCCGACTACAAGATCAGCCCCTTCGAGCTGGAGAGCGCCCTGCTGGAGCACGAGGCGGTCGCCGAGGCGGCCGTCGTGCCCGCACCGGACGAGCTGCGGCTCGCCGTGCCCAAGGCGTACATCGTGCTCGCCGAGGGCTGGGAGCCCGGACCGGACACCGCGAAGGTGCTCTTCGAGCACTCCCGGCAGGTCCTCGCCCCCTACAAGCGCGTGCGCAGGCTGGAGTTCGCGCCGCTGCCCAAGACCGTCTCCGGCAAGATCCGCCGGATCGAACTGCGTGAGGCCACGGCGGCCGGCTCGGACGCCGAGTACCGCGAGGAGGACTTCCGGTGACCGCACTGTCGTACGCGCACGGAACCGGCGACACCCCACTCCTCGGCGACACGATCGGGGACAACCTCGCCCGCACTGCCGCCACTTGGCCCGACCGGGAAGCCCTCGTCGACGTGCCCACCGGACGGCGCTGGACGTACGCGCGGCTCCTGGCCGACGTGGACGAGCTGGCGTACGCGCTGCTCGCGTCCGGGGTCTCCAAGGGCGACCGGGTCGGGATCTGGGCGGTCAACTGCGCCGAGTGGGTGCTCGTGCAGTACGCCACCGCGCGGATCGGCGCGATCATGGTGAACATCAACCCGGCGTACCGCACCCACGAGGTCGAGTACGTGCTCAAACAGGCCGGGATCTCCCTGCTGTTCGCCTCGCTCGGGCACAAGACCAGTGACTACCGGGCCATGGTGGACGAGGTCCGCCCCAACTGCCCCGCGCTGCGCGAGGCGGTGTTCTTCGGCGACCCGAGCTGGGACGCGCTGCGCGCCCGCGCCGTCCCCGCCGCCCTGCCCGACGACCTGTCCTGCGACGACCCGGTCAACATCCAGTACACCTCGGGCACCACCGGCTTCCCCAAGGGCGCCACGCTCTCCCACCACAACATCCTCAACAACGGTTACTTCGTGGGGGAGTTGATCGCGTACAGCGAGCAGGACCGGGTCTGTCTGCCTGTCCCGTTCTATCACTGTTTCGGCATGGTCATGGGGAATCTGGCAGCTACGTCCCATGGTGCCTGCATTGTCATCCCCGCCCCGTCCTTCGAACCCCGGGCCACCCTGGAGGCGGTGCAGCAGGAGCGCTGCACCTCGCTGTACGGCGTGCCCACCATGTTCATCGCCGAGCTGAACCTGCCCGGCTTCGCCGACTACGACCTCTCCTCGCTGCGCACCGGCATCATGGCGGGCTCACCCTGCCCGGTGGAGGTGATGAAGCGGGTGGTCAGCGAGATGAACATGGCCGAGGTGTCCATCTGCTACGGCATGACGGAGACCTCGCCGGTCTCCACCCAGACCCGGCGCGACGACGACCTCGAACACCGCACCGGCACCGTCGGCCGCGTCCTGCCGCACATCGAGGTGAAGATCGTCGACCCGGTCACCGGCGTCACCCAACCGCGCGGCACGGCGGGGGAGTTGTGCACACGCGGGTACAGCGTGATGCTCGGCTACTGGGACGAGCCGGAGAAGACCGCCGAGTCCGTCGACCCCGCCCGCTGGATGCACACCGGCGACCTGGCGGTGATGCGCGAGGACGGGTACGTCGAGATCGTCGGCCGGATCAAGGACATGATCATCCGGGGCGGCGAGAACATCTACCCGCGCGAGATCGAGGAGTTCCTCTACGCCCACCCGAAGATCGCCGACGTCCAGGTCGTCGGCGTCCCGCACGAGCGGTACGGCGAGGAAGTGCTCGCCTGTGTCATCCCGCGCGACGGCGCCGACCCGCTCACCCTGGAGGAGCTGCGCGCCTTCTGCGACGGCAGGCTCGCCCACTACAAGATCCCCACCCGCCTCCAACTCCTCGACGCCTTCCCGATGACGGTGTCCGGAAAGGTGCGCAAGGTGGAACTGCGTTCCCGGTACGGGGGTTGACCCGCCGAGGGCGTCCGGTCCGGGGAAACACGGGGCGGGACCTCCCCGTATGATCGGACGCCCTTGGGGGGTGAACATGGCGAAACGGCGGCCCGGTCCGGCGCCCACGCTGGAGCAGGTGGCGGCGCTCGCCGGGGTCGGCAGGGGCACCGTCTCCCGCGTCATCAACAACGAGCCGGGCGTGAAGGAGTCGACCCGCCGCGCCGTGCGGAAGGCGGTGGCCGAACTCGGCTACGTGCCCAACCTGGCGGCCCGCACCCTCGCCGGACGGCGCGCGGACGCCGTGGCGCTGGTGATGACCGAGCGGGACTGGCGGCTGTTCGGCGAGCCGTTCTTCTCGGAGACGGTCACCGCCGTCTCCGACGCCCTCAGCGACACCGACGTCCAACTGCTGCTCACGCTCGTGCGCACCGACGCCGAGCGGCAGCGTTTCGTGGAGTACGCGCGCGGCGGCCGGGTCGACGGGGTGCTGCTGATGTCGGTGCGCGCCGACGACCGGCTGCCGGACATGCTCGCCGACGCCGGTCTGCCCACCGTGCTGCTGGGCCGCCGCTCCGGCGACGAACGGGTCACCTACGTGGACGCGGACAACGCGGGCGGCGCCCGGGAGGCCGTCGGTCACCTGGTGCGCGGCGGCCGGCGCGCGATCGCCGCCATCACCGGACCGCTCGACATGTACGTCGCCCGGTGCCGGCTGCGCGGCTACCGGCAGGCACTGGCCGAGGCGGGGCTGCCGGACGAGCCGTCGCTGACCGTCGAGGGGGACTTCTCCGAGGCGAGCGGACGGCGCGCGACGAGCGAACTCCTGCTGCGGCACCCGGCGTTGGACGCGGTGTTCGCCGCCTCCGACACCATGGCCGCCGGGGCGCTGGCGGTGCTGCGCGCCGCCGGGCGCCGGGTGCCCGAGGACGTGGCGGTCATCGGCTTCGACGACTTCCAGCTCGCCCAGCACACCGACCCGCCGCTGACCACCGTCCGCCAGCCGCTGGAGGAACTCGGCCGCACGATGGTCCGGTTGCTGCTGGACGAACTCACCGGGTCCGGGCAGCCGGAGGTGGCCTGGCGCCATGTGGTGCTGCGGACGCGGTTGGTGGTGCGGGAGTCGGCCTGAGGCGGGGGTCTTGACCGTCCTAGATCGGGAGCGCTCCCAACTCCCCTCCACCATAAGGGCGTTGACGATCAAGTCGTGACCTGCGCCTTCGAAATCCCTTCGACGGATTGACGCGCGCAGGGTTGTCAGGGACATGTGGCACTCCTACAGTCGCCACCGAAACCGGTGGGATGGGAGCGCTCCCATACGTGGGCAAGTGGGAGCGCTCCCGAAGTCCCAGCAGTACTTCCCCCTGTCGAATCCGGTTCCCGCAGAGAGGCCCCCGCATGCGATCCTCACCGCACCGCCTCCGCACCGCCCGCGCGCTGCTCGGCGCCCTGCTCACCGCCCTGGCCACGCTCGCGGCGCTCGTCGCCGCGGTTCCCCCGGCCCAGGCCGACACCCTGATCTGCGAGCAGTACGGCTCGACGGTGATCCAGGGACGCTACGTCGTCCAGAACAACCGCTGGGGCACCAGCGCCCAGCAGTGCGTCACCGCCACCGACAGCGGCTTCCGGCTCACCCAGGCCGACGGCTCGGTCCCCACCAACGGCGCCCCCAAGTCGTACCCGTCGGTCTTCAACGGCTGCCACTACACCAACTGTTCACCCGGCACCAACCTCCCCGCGCAGGTCAGCGGCATCTCCAGCGCACCCAGCTCCATCTCCTACGGCTTCGTCTCGGGCGCCGTGTTCAACGCCTCGTACGACATCTGGCTGGACCCGACTCCGCGCACCGACGGGGTCAACCGGACCGAGATCATGATCTGGTTCAACCGGGTCGGCCCGATCCAGCCGATCGGCTCGCAGGTCGGCAGCGCCAACGTCGGCGGACGCGGCTGGGAGGTGTGGACCGGGTCCAACGGCTCCAACGACGTGATCTCCTTCGTCGCGCCGTCCGCGCTCAGCAGCTGGAGCTTCGACGTCATGGACTTCGTCGACCAGGCCGTCGCGCGCGGACTCGCCCAGCCCAACTGGTACCTGACCAGCATTCAGGCCGGGTTCGAGCCGTGGCAGAACGGTGCCGGGCTCGCCGTGAACTCCTTCTCCTCCACGGTGAACACCGGCGGTGGCGGCCCCACGAACCCGCAGGGCGGCTGCGAGGTGGCGTACGAGCCCACCGTCTGGCAGGGCGGCTTCACCGCCAACGTCACCATCCGCAACACCGGTTCGACCGCGGTGGACGGCTGGCAGCTCGGCTTCACCCTGCCCTCCGGTCAGCGGATCACCGGTTCCTGGAACGCGAACCTGTCCGGCGCGAGCGGTGCCGTGGTGGCGAGCCCCGTCGCACACAACGGGCAGATCGCCGCGGGTGGCAGCCAGAACTTCGGCTTCCAGGGCACCTACAGCGGCTCCTTCGCCGAGCCGTCCGCCTTCACCCTGAACGGCAGCGCCTGCACCGTCGCCTGATTCGCACGGCACCCGCCCCCACACTCCTCCGCCGGTCCGGCGCGCAGCCGGCCCCGGACCGGCGGGGGTTCCACAGCGGACAGTTCGACGACCGACAGGAGAACGACACATGGCACGACGCAGAAACCGCCTGCTCTCCTTGGCGGCGGTCCTGGCCACGCTGCTCGGCGGCCTGGGGCTGGCCCTGCTGGGGCAGGGCAGCGCCCAGGCGCACGGCGTGGCGATGATGCCCGGATCGCGGACCTACCTCTGCTATCTGGACGCCAAGACCACGAACGGCGCCCTCGACCCGAGCAACCCCGCCTGCAAGGCCGCGCTCGCGGAGAGCGGAGCGACCGCGCTGTACAACTGGTTCGCCGTGCTCGACTCCAACGCGGCGGGCCGGGGCGCCGGTTACGTACCCGACGGCAAGCTGTGCAGCGCGGGGGACAAGTCCCCGTACAACTTCACCGGCTACAACGCCGCCCGCTCCGACTGGCCCCGCACCCATCTGACCTCGGGTGCCACGATCCGGGTCAAGTACAGCAACTGGGCCGCGCACCCGGGTGACTTCCGGGTCTATGTCTCCAAGCCCGGCTACTCGCCCTCCACCGAACTGGGCTGGGACGACCTGGAGTTGATCCAGACGGTGACCAACCCGCCGCAGTCCGGTTCGGTGGGCAGCGAGTCCGGCCACTACTACTGGGACCTGCGGCTGCCCTCGGGCCGCTCCGGGAACGCGGTGATGTTCATCCAGTGGGTGCGTTCGGACAGCCCGGAGAACTTCTTCTCCTGCTCCGACATCGTCTTCGACGGCGGCAACGGCGAGGTGACCGGCATCGGCGACGACGGCGGCGACACGGACCCGACACCCACCCCGGACCCGACCGACCCGCACACCGGGGAGTGCATGGCCGTGTACTCGGTGACCAGCTCCTGGAACGGCGGTTTCCAGGGCTCGGTCGAGGTGATGAACCACGGCACCGCGCCCCTCAACGGCTGGGCGGTCCGCTGGCAGCCCGGCACCGGCACGACGATCAGCAGCGTCTGGAACGGCAGGCTGAGTCCGGGCACGGACGGCACGGTCACGGTCCGCAACGCCGACTACAACGCCACGGTCCCCGCCGACGGCAGCGTGACCTTCGGCTTCACGGCCACGTCCACCGGCAACGACTTCCCGGTGGGCACGATCGGCTGCGTCAACCCCTAGGCCGAGTCCGCGACGTCCCGCCTGCCGCCCGACGCCCGGCACGCTCCCCCTGGCTCTTCGAGCCAGGGGGACCCCACTCGCCCCACCGGCCGGCCACCCGCGTACTGGCTGTACGCGGGTGGCCGTCCGGCACGCCGAGAGCACGCCCCGGACGCCGCTCGGCCCGCCCTCCGGACGGACGACGCGACTCTGCGGACGCGACCCAGCCCCGGCGGCTGACACAGCACCGGCCGCGCCGACCCCCGTGGAGAGGGGTCGGCGCGGCCGTGTGTGGGCCGGGGTCAGTCCGCCGTGGCGTCCAGGGCGTCCGCGTGGCTGTTGACCGGCTGGGGTGTGCCCGTGAGGTCCAGGACGAAGAGCGGGACGCCCAGGGCGTCGGCGCGGGCGCGGGCCTCCGGGGAGAACCCGGCGAGGGAGAAGTAGGCGCAGCCGGCCGACTCCGTCATGGCCGTCAGCCACAGGCACTCCACGTCCCGTACCGCGGCCGGGCGGACAGTGGGGTCCACCTGGGCCAGCAGACCGCGCGCGGCCAGTCCGATGCCGGAGGGCGGACGCTGGTCGGCGCGGCGGATGTCGCGGTAGCCGAGCCAGCGCAGGTACAGGGCGGCCGCGGTGACCGCGTCGCGTGCCGTGCGGATGGTGACCGGCTGGAAGACGCGGCGGCGACGGGACGGGGAGGCCGGCGGCTCGGCCCCGCCCGGTTCGGACCGCGCGCCCGCCACGGGGATACGGACCACCGTCCCGCAGGGGCAGCCCAGCTCCGGGTACGGCCACTGGCCCCGCCGTCCGCAGGCGGCGCAGGGCACCGTCACCCACTCCTCCGCCCACGCCCGGTGGACCACGGCCGTCGGTGTCCCGTGGTGGTCCAGCGGCGGGGTGACGGGGGCGCCGCAGGCGCACGGATACGACGGCGCCGCGTACTGATGCTCACGTCCGCAGGCCGGGCAGCACACCGCCACGCTCTCGGGCATGCCCCCCATGGTTCCGCAGGCGTCCCCCGCTTGTCCGTCTCTTGACTGCCTTCGTACCGCCGCCTACATTGCTTCCAAATAGTAGAAACTAATTTCCGCTATACGGAAGAGCTCAACCGACGGGGCGCGACGGGAGTGCGAATCCGACAGCCGAAGCAGGAGTACTCGACATGGCTCGAATGACCGCTGCCCGCGCGGCAGTTGAGATCCTCAAGCGCGAGGGCGTCAGCAACGCGTTCGGCGTGCCCGGCGCGGCGATCAACCCCTTCTACGCCGCGCTCAAGGCGTCCGGCGGCATCCAGCACACCCTCGCCCGGCACGTCGAGGGCGCCTCGCACATGGCCGAGGGCTACACCCGCACCCACCCGGGCAACATCGGCGTGTGCATCGGCACCTCGGGCCCGGCCGGCACCGACATGATCACCGGCCTGTACTCCGCGACCGGCGACTCCATCCCGATCCTGTGCATCACCGGCCAGGCGCCGACCGCCGTGATCCACAAGGAGGACTTCCAGGCCGTCGACATCGCCTCGATCGCCAAGCCGGTCACCAAGATGGCGGTGACCGTCCTGGAGGCCGCGCAGGTCCCCGGCGTCTTCCAGCAGGCCTTCCACCTGATGCGCTCCGGCCGCCCCGGCCCGGTCCTGATCGACCTGCCGATCGACGTCCAGCTCACCGAGATCGAGTTCGACCCGGAGACCTACGAGCCGCTCCCGGCCTACAAGCCCGCCGCGACCCGCGCCCAGATCGAGAAGGCGATCGGCATGCTGAACGCCGCCGAGCGCCCGCTGATCGTCGCGGGCGGCGGCATCATCAACGCCGACGCCGCCGAACTGCTCGTCGAGTTCGCCGAGTTGACCGGCACTCCGGTCGTCCCGACGCTGATGGGCTGGGGCCTGCTGCCCGACGACCACGAGCTGAACGCCGGCATGGTGGGCCTGCAGACCTCGCACCGCTACGGCAACGCCACCTTCCTGGAGTCCGACTTCGTCCTCGGCATCGGCAACCGCTGGGCCAACCGCCACACCGGCAAGCTGGACGTCTACACGGCGGGCCGGAAGTTCGTCCACGTCGACATCGAGCCCACCCAGATCGGCAAGATCTTCGCCCCCGACTACGGCATCGCCTCCGACGCCAAGGCGGCCCTGGAACTCTTCGTCGAGGTGGCCAAGGAGCTGAAGGCGGCCGGGAAACTCCCCGACCGCTCCGCCTGGGCCGCGTCGGCGCAGGAGCGCAAGGAAACCCTCCAGCGCCGTACGCACTTCGACAACATCCCCATCAAGCCGCAGCGCGTCTACGAGGAGATGAACAAGGCCTTCGGCCCGGAGACCCGGTACGTTTCCACCATCGGCCTCTCGCAGATCGCCGGCGCCCAGATGCTGCACGTCTACCGGCCCCGGCACTGGATCAACTGCGGCCAGGCGGGCCCGCTCGGCTGGACCGTCCCGGCCGCGCTGGGCGTCGCCAAGGCCGACCCGGAGGCGCAGGTCGTCGCCCTGTCCGGGGACTACGACTTCCAGTTCATGATCGAGGAGCTGGCGGTCGGCGCCCAGCACAAGATCCCGTACGTCCATGTCCTGGTCAACAACTCCTACCTCGGCCTGATCCGCCAGGCGCAGCGGGCCTTTGACATCGACTTCCAGGTCAAGCTGGAGTTCGAGAACATCAACTCGCCCGAGCTGGGCGTCTACGGCGTGGACCACGTCAAGGTCGCCGAGGGCCTCGGCTGCAAGGCGATCCGGGTGACCGACCCGGCCGAACTCGGCGCCGCCTTCGAGGAGGCCAAGAAGCTCGCCGCGCAGTTCCAGGTGCCGGTCGTCGTCGAGGCGATCCTGGAGCGCGTCACCAACATCGCGATGTCGACGACCAACGACATCAGCAATGTCGTGGAGTTCGAGGAACTGGCGACGGAACCGGCGCACGCGCCGACGGCGGTCAGGGCGCTGAAGGCCTGATCCCGAGGGGCCGCGCACAGCACGCGGGGACACGCAGGGGCAGCTCATCCGGGGGGTGAGCTGCCCCTCCTCGTCGTGCGTGGGGCCCGGCCCCGCAGCCGCGGCCCCTGTTCGGCCCGAGACCCGCCGCACACCCCCGTCCGGCGGATCTCGGGTCGCCCCCGTCGTGCTCGGCCCGCCCCGGACACCCCTGACCGGGTGGGCTCCCGAGGCCCGCCGCCCCCGTGCCGGCGGGCCTCCGATGACGAGAATGTGCCCGCGCCCGGGGGCAGTTGAAGCCTCCGGGCGCGGGTTCAGAGGTTGATTTGAGGGTTGCGTAGAAGAAGTACGGACGGCGGTGTACGCGGGTCACGGGCCGGGGGACTCGTGGTGCTCCGAGAGGCCCGGCCAGTCGTCGGGGCCGCCGCCCTGCCATTCGATCAGGTCGCTCTCCGCGACGTCGGTGACGTACAGGTCGGCCAGTCGCAGGAACTCGGCCACGTCGTCGGCGTGCGTGGCGACGCCCAGGGTCTCGTCCCCCGCGGTGACCCGGCGGGAGCCGTCCAGGGCGGGGGAGTGGACCACGATGTGCGGATGCCGCGTCGGTTGTGCCATGTCTCCAGGCTCCTGCGCACGGCGGCGGCGCGCACCCCGGGGACACGGGAAGGCACGGGCGGAAAAGGGAGCAGCGCCGGACACGGGACCGTCCGTGTCCGGCGCTGCTCGGTGTTTCGGGACCGCGGCGGCGGCGACGGAGCCGGAGGCACCCCTCCCTCTGGTCGAGAGCGGTACCCGGTCCTTCACCACCGCACTGGCTCGCCTGCCGCCGCGGTCCTCACCCTGCCCCGCGCCCGTCCGCCGCTCGACCACCCCTCATCCGGGTCTCACGGCCGCTGCGGACGCGGTCAGGGAGCCTCTCAGTCCTCGCGCAGGGCGCGGACCGCCTCCTCCACGCGCTTGCCGTACTCCGGGTCGGCGGCGTGGAAGTGGGCCAGGTTCTTCTCGATCACGTCGTCGCGGGAGACCTGGGACAGGCTTCCGGCGATGTTGGCGACCAGTCGCGACCTCTCCTCGGCCGACATCAGCCGGTACAGCTCACCGGCCTGGTAGAAGTCGTCGTCCTTGGTGTGCTGCGGGGCCTCGTGCGTGCCGGTCCAGCCGGACACGGCGAGCGGGGCGGACAGCGGGCGGCCGGTCTCGACGGGGCCGTCGTAGGAGTTCGGCTCGTAGTTCTTGGCGTAGCGGCCCTGGGAGTTGGACGCCATGAAGCCGTCCCGGCCGTAGTTCTGCGCGGTGGTCGCCCTCGGGGCGTTCACCGCGAGCTGGGTGTGGTTGACGCCCAGGCGGTAGCGGTGCGCGTCGGCGTAGGCGAACAGGCGGCCCTGGAGCATCTTGTCGGGGGAGGGGCCGATGCCGGGGACGAAGTTGTTCGGGGAGAACGCGGCCTGCTCGACCTCGGCGAAGACGTTGTCCGGGTTGCGGTCCAGCACCAGCCGGCCCACGCGCTGGAGCGGGTAGTCCTTGTGCGGCCACACCTTGGTCAGGTCGAAGGGGTTGAAGCGGTAGTCCGCCGCCTCGGCCGCCGGCATCACCTGCACGTACAGCGTCCAGGACGGGTGCACGCCGCGCTCGATGGCCTGGAGCAGGTCTGTCTGGTGCGAGGCCGGGTCCTGGCCCGCGACCTCGGCGGCCTGCTCGCTGCTCAGGCAGCGGATGCCCTGGTTGGTCTTGAAGTGGTACTTGACGAAGAAGGCCTCGCCCTCGGCGTTCGTCCACTGGTAGGTGTGCGAGCCGTAGCCGTTCATGTGCCGGTACGAGGCCGGGATGCCGCGGTCGCCCATCAGCCAGGTCACTTGGTGCGTGGCCTCGGGGGCGTGCGCCCAGAAGTCCCAGACGTTGTCCGGCTCCTGACGGCCCGTGAAGGGGTCGCGCTTCTGCGAGTGGATGAAGTCGGGGAACTTGATCGGGTCCTTGATGAAGAACACCGGGGTGTTGTTCCCGACCAGGTCGTAATTGCCTTCCGCCGTGTAGAACTTGACGGCGAAGCCGCGCGGGTCGCGGACCGCGTCCGCGCCGCCGAGGCTGTCGGCCACGGTGGAGAAGCGCACGAACACCTCGGTGCGCTTGCCGACGGTGTCGAGGAAGTCGGCGTGGGTGAAGCCGGTGACGTCGTCGGTGACCTCGAAGTGGCCGTAGGCGCCGCTGCCGCGGGCGTGCACCACGCGCTCCGGGATGCGCTCACGGTTGAACCGGGCGAGCTTCTCCAGGAGGTGCTGGTCCTGGAGCAGGAGCGGACCGCCGACGCCGGCGGAGGCGGAGTTCTGGTTGTCGGCGACCGGGGCGCCGGACTCGGTCGTGAGCACGCGCTTCGACATCGGGGACCTTCCATGCGGGAGTCAGCGGAAAACCTTTTCCGCTTGATGGAGCCTAGGTTTGGGGCAATCCGAACGTCAACAGTTTGTTGAAGTGGATTCCGGGCGGCGCCGCCGCCTGGGCGCGACAGGACAGATGTCAGCGGCGACGCCGCCCGGAGGTCTGGGAGTTGCGGCCGTCAGACCCGCGCGCCGGAGAGGCGCTCGACCGCGCGCAGCAGCGCGGAGTGGTCCAGGCCGCCGTCGCCCTGGGCGCGCAGCGAGGCGACCAGCTGGGCGACCACGGCACCGACGGGCAGGGCGGCGCCGACATTGCGGGCGGCGTCGGTCACGATGCCCATGTCCTTGTGGTGCAGGTCGATCCGGAAGCCCGGCTTGAAGTCGCGCTGGAGGAAGTTGTCCTTCTTGCGCGTCAGCACGGTCGAGCCCGCGAGGCCGCCGTTCAGCACGTCGAGCGCGGCCTTGAGGTCCACGCCGGACTTCTCCAGGAAGACCACGGCCTCGGCGCACGCCTGGATGTTGACGGCGACGATGAGCTGGTTGGCGGCCTTCACGGTCTGACCGGAGCCGTGCGGACCGCACAGCACGATGGTCTTGCCGAGTGCCTCGAAGATGGGCAGCGCCTCGTCGAAGTCGGCCTGCTCACCACCGACCATGATCGACAGTACGGCCTCGATCGCCCCTGCCTCACCGCCGGACACGGGGGCGTCCAGCACGCGGATGCCCTTGTCCTTGGCGGCCTTGGCCAGGTCGACGGAGGTCTGCGGGGTGATCGAGGACATGTCGATCAGCAGCGCGCCGGGGCGGGCGTGGGCGAGGATGCCGTCGGGGCCGTAGGCGATGGCCTCGACCTGCGGGGAGGCGGGGACCATGGTGATGACGACGTCGGCGTCCTTGACGGCCTCGGCGATCGAGGACGCCGCCGTGCCGCCGGCCCTGGTCAGCCGGTCCAGCTTCTCCTGCTCCAGCGTGAAGCCGGTGACGTCGTAACCCGCCTTGATCAGGTTCTCGGACATGGGGGAGCCCATGATCCCGAGACCTATCCAGGCGATCTTGGGAAGGGTGCTGCTCATGAGGGTGTGTGCCTTTCGGTAGGGGCGGTCAGCGGCGCAGCCAGTCGAAGGACTCGGCGCTCGGGCGGTCGCCCGGCTTGTACTCAAGTCCGACCCAGCCGTCGTAACCCGCCTTCGCGAGCTGGTCGAGGAGGTCTTCGAGGGGCAGCGCACCGGTGCCCGGGGCGCCCCGGCCGGGGTTGTCGGCGATCTGGACGTGCCCGGTCCTCGCCGCGTACTGCTCGATCACCGCCGGGAGGTCCTCGCCGTTCATGGACAGGTGGTAGAGGTCCATCAGGAAGCGGGCGTTGTCCAGCCCGGTGGCCTGGTTGACCTTGTCCACGATGCCCACCGCGGCGGCCGCGCTGACCAGCGGGTACAGCGGCGACTCCGGCTTGTTCAGCGCCTCGATCAGCAGGACCGCGCCGATCCGGTCGGCGGCGCGCGCGGCCAGGACCAGGTTCTCCAGTGCCAGCGCGTCCTGCTCGGCCGGGTCCACGCCCTCGACGCGGTTGCCGTACAGGGCGTTGAGCGCCTTGCAGCCCAGCGACTCGGCGAGGCCGGCGGCCACGTCGATGTTCGCGCGGAACCGCTCCGACTCCTCGCCCGGCAGCGACAGGGCGCCGCGGTCGGGGCCGGGGAGCTGCCCGGCGTAGAAGTTCAGACCCGTGAGCTGGACCCCGGCGTCCTCGACGGCCTTCCTCAGGGCGTCCAGCTCGGACCGCTCGGGGGTGGGGGTGTCGATCCAGGGCCACCACAGCTCGACCGCGGTGAAGCCGGCCGCCGCGGCGGCCGCGGGGCGCTCCAGGAGCGGGAGTTCCGTGAAGAGGATCGACAGGTTGACGTTGAAGCGCTGCTCTGCGAATCCCATCGCCGGCGCTCCCTTCCGTTGTCGAGATTCCGTATTGCGGAAGTTAGTTTCTGCGTACTGGAAGATTGCAGGCCGGTGTCCGGGCTTGTCAAGAGGGCTCGGCGTAATGGGGTGGCGCGCGTTAGGTTGAGCGCGTGCGACTGAGAGTGGAATTCACGACCGAGCCCTTCGACCTCGACGAGGCGCCCGCGCACGCGGTCGTCGCCCGCCGGGTGATCGAGTCGGCCGAGCTGGACGCGGTGGACGTCGGCCCGTTCGGGAACACGGCGGAGGGCAGCGCCGACGCCGTGCTCACGGCCGTGGACGCGCTGCTGCGGCAGACCCTGGAGTCCGGCGCCACCCGTGTCTCCCTCCAGGTCAACGTGGTCGACGAGGAGGGTGGGCGATGAACGACGAGCCCTTCATCACGGCCGTGAAACCGCTGGTCGACGCCATGGGCGGGGAGATGCTCCCGCCGGACGAGGCGGGCCCGGACGACGTCGTGCTCTCCTGGGAGGGCGCCGACGTGGTCGCCGTACGGCTGCCGCAGCTCGCGGACTCCCTGGACCACATCCTGGCCGCCATGGAGCGCAAGAAGGGCAAGCCCCTCGCCGACCTCGACCGCAAGGCCAAGCAGGAGGTCGTACGGATACTTGAGGCGCGCGGCGCCTTCTCCGTACGGCACGGCGTGGAGACCGTGGCCGGTGCCCTCGGCGTCAGCCGGTTCACCGTCTACAACTACCTGAACCGGGAGAAGGAGGGCTGAGGCGCACTCGGGGGCCGCCGGGTTTTGTCACCCGGAATTTTCAACAAAGTGTTGACTGGGGTGTCGCGCAGGGCGTTAGCTATCGGCAGCCCGTTCAGCACAAGGCCACGGAGGCTCCCGTGACGTCCACATCCACGCCGGGCCTGATCCGGTTCAACGCCCTGGAGCAGCAAGAGGCCCTCGCCGAACTGCACGAGGCGTGCGCCTCCCGGACCTGGGCCGAGCGGCTGCTCGCCGCCCGCCCGTACGCCTCCGCCGAGGAGCTCTACGCCGCCAGCGACGCCGCCATGGCCGAACTGACCGCGGCGGACCTGCAGGAGGCGATGGCCGGCCACCCGCCGATCGGCCGCCCCAAGCCCGGCGACCCCACCTCGGCCCGCGAGCAGCGCGGCATGGCCGGCGCCTCCGAGGAGCTCAAGGCCGAGATGCTCGAACTCAACCTGGCCTACCAGGAGAAGTTCGGCCATGTCTTCCTCATCTGCGCCACCGGGCGCACCGGGGAGCAGATGCGCGACGCGGTCAAGGAACGGATCGGCAACGCGCCGGAGCAGGAACGCGAGATCGTCCGCACCGAGCTGGGCAAGATCAATCGCATCCGCCTGGCCCGGCTCGTCGAAGAGGAAGCCTGACCCCATGAGCACCAGCACCACCGCCTCCGTGTCCACCCACATTCTGGACACCTCCGTCGGCCGCCCCGCCGAGGGCGTCGCCGTCCGGTTGGCCGCCCGCGCCGGGCGTGACGCCGACTGGCAGGCGCTCGGCGGCTCCGCGACCGACGCGGACGGCCGGTGCAAGGACCTCCCCGCCCTGCCGGAGGGGACCACCCATGTACGGCTCGACTTCGCGGTGGAGCCGTACTTCGAGAAGAAGCAAGCCGATGCGCAGCAGGACGCCCCCGCGAATCGGGACAGCGGAAGCGCGGTGTTCTTCCCGGAGGTGGCGATCACGTTCGCCGTCGTGCCGGGCGAGCACTACCACGTACCGCTGCTGCTCAACCCGTTCGGCTACTCCGTATACCGAGGGAGCTAGCTAGATGCCCACCATTCTGGGACAGAACCAGTACGGCAAGGCCGAGAACCGAGTCGTCAAGATCACGCGGGACGGCGCCACCCACCACATCAAGGACCTCAATGTGTCCGTCGCCCTCAGCGGCGACATGGACGAGGTCCACTACTCCGGCTCCAACGCCCATGTCCTGCCGACCGACACCACCAAGAACACGGTGTACGCGTTCGCCAAGGAGTACGGCATCGAGTCGGCCGAGCAGTTCGGCATCCACCTCGCCCGCCACTTCGTCACCAGCCAGGAGCCGATCCACCGGGCCCGTATCCGCATCGAGGAGTACGCCTGGGAGCGGATCGAGACCTCCGACGCCAACTCCAGGTTCATCGGCGCCGACGAGGTCAAGCACTCCTTCGTCCGCAAGGGCCAGGAGACCCGCCTCACCCAGATCACCTTCGACGGGGAGAACTGGGAGGTGATCTCGGGCCTGAAGGACCTGGTCGTGATGAACTCGACCAACTCCGAGTTCTGGGGCTACGTCAAGGACAAGTACACCACCCTCAAGGAGGCGTACGACCGCATCCTCGCCACCCAGGTGGCGAGCCGCTGGCGGTTCAACTGGACCGACGACGAGCAGAAGATGCCCAACTGGGAGAAGTCCTACGAGCAGGTGAAGAAGCACATGCTCCAGGCCTTCGCCGAGACCTACTCGCTCTCCCTGCAGCAGACGCTGTACCAGATGGGCGCGCGCATCATCAACAACCGCAGCGAGATCGACGAGGTCCGCTTCTCGCTCCCGAACAAGCACCACTTCCTGGTGGACCTGGAGCCGTTCGGGCTGAAGAACGACAACGAGGTCTACTTCGCCGCCGACCGCCCCTACGGCCTGATCGAGGCCACCGTCCTGCGGGACGGCTGCGAGGCGCGGATCCCGGTGGATCTGACCAACCTGTAGGCAGTTGTAGCCCTCAACTCCATCTCGGCACCCGCGGCCGGGTCGTACGGAACCCGGCCGCGGCACTCAAATCTCCAGGGTCCTGCCGTGCCCTCTCCACAAAAGCGCAAAGGACGAACCATGGCAGCAGACCAGCGCATCGTCATCGAGAACTGTGCGATCGCCACCGTCGACGCCAACGACACCGAATACGCCTCCGGTTACGTCGTCATCAACGGCAACCGCATCGAGTCGCTCGGCGCCGGCCGGGCACCCGAGGGCCTGGAGAACGTCGTACGGCGCATCGACGCCACCGGCCATCTCGTGACCCCCGGTCTGGTCAACACCCACCACCACTTCTACCAGTGGATCACCCGGGGCCTGGCCACCGACCACAACCTCTTCAACTGGCTGGTCGCCCTCTACCCGACCTGGGCCCGTATCGACGAGGAGATGACCTACTCGGCGGCCCAGGGCTCGCTCGCCATGATGGCCCGCGGCGGCGTCACCACCGCCATGGACCACCACTACGTCTTCCCGCACGGCTCCGGCGACCTGTCCGGCTCCATCATCCGCGCCGCCCGCGAAATGGGCGTCCGCTTCACCCTCGCCCGCGGCTCGATGGACCGCAGCGAGAAGGACGGCGGACTGCCCCCGGACTTCGCCGTGGAGACCCTGGAGGGCGCCCTCGCCGCCACCGAGGCCACCGTCGAGGAGCACCACGACGCCTCCTTCGACGCCATGACCCAGGTCGCCGTCGCCCCCTGCTCGCCCTTCTCCGTCTCCACCGAACTGCTCAAGCAGGGAGCCGAGTTGGCCCGCCGCCTCGGGGTGCGGCTGCACACCCACGGCTCGGAGACCGTGGAGGAGGAGAAGTTCTGCCACGAACTGTTCGGCATGGGCCCGACCGACTACTTCGAGTCCACCGGCTGGCTCGGTGAGGACGTGTGGATGGCGCACTGCGTCCACATGAACGACTCCGACATCGCCGCCTTCGCCCGTACGAAGACCGGTGTCGCCCACTGCCCCTCCTCCAACGCCCGCCTCGCCGCCGGTATCGCCCGCGTGCCCGACATGCTCGCCGCCGGAGTCCCGGTCGGCCTCGGTGTGGACGGCACCGCCTCCAACGAGTCCGGCGAACTCCACACCGAGCTGCGCAACGCCCTGCTCATCAACCGCCTCGGCGCCCACCGCGAGGCCGCCCTCAACGCCCGCCAGGCGCTGCGCCTCGGTACGCACGGCGGCGCCCAGGTCCTCGGCCGCGCCGCCGAGATCGGCTCGCTGGAGCCCGGCAAGCTCGCCGACCTGGTGCTCTGGAAGATGGACACCCTGGCCCACGCCTCCATCGCCGACCCGGTCACCGCGCTGGTCTTCGGGGCGGCGGCCCCGGTCACCGCGTCCTTCGTGAACGGCCGGCAGATCGTGGCCGACAACCGGCTGCTCACCGTCGACGAGGACGCCGTCGCCCGCTCCACCCGGGAGCAGGCGCAGCGGCTGGCGCGGATCGCCGCGCAGGGATGAGCAGGTGAAGACCCCCGGCTGAGAGGGACGGCTCTCGGCCGGTGGCCGTGGACCCCAGCGGGGTCCATGGCGGCCGTGTCCGGGGCGCGCATGGACGTGCGCGCCCCGGAACGGTCACCGTCCCCTCTGTACCGGTCCCGCACGACCGCGCACCACCTCCTTGAAACCCACGTCAGAGCCGACGTGCTGTCAACCGACCGGAGGAGCCGCCCGTGTCCGCCCACCCCGTCGACGAGAAACTCCCCGCCCTGAGAATGGCGACCACCGGCCTGCAGCACGTGGCCGCCATGTACGCGGGCGTCGTCGCCCCACCCCTGATCGTCGGCGCGGCCATCGGCCTTTCCGGCACCGAACTGACCTTCCTCACCGGCGCCTGCCTCTTCACGGCGGGCCTCGCGACCTTCCTCCAGACCCTCGGCATCTGGAAGATCGGTGCCCGGCTCCCCTTCGTCAACGGCGTCACCTTCGCCGGTGTCGCCCCCATGACCGCCGTCGTCGCCGCCACGGACGACAAGTCCGACGCGCTGCCGATCATCTTCGGGGCGGTCATCGTCGCCGGACTGCTGGGCTTCATAGCGGCCCCGTTCTTCAGCAAGATGGTCCGCTTCTTCCCGCCCGTGGTCACCGGCACGGTCATCACCCTGATCGGTGTCTCCCTGCTCCCGGTCGCCTTCGGCTGGGCCCAGGGCCCCAACCCCGCGGCGGACGACTACGGTTCGAGCACCTACCTGACTCTGGCCGCGGTGACGCTGCTGCTGGTCCTGCTGCTGCGCCGGTTCACCCGCGGGTTCGTCAAGCAGATCGCCGTCCTGCTCGGCCTGGTCGGCGGCACCCTGATCGCCGTCCCGTTCGGTGTCACCGACTTCGGCCCGGTCACGGACGCGGCTGTGGTCGGCTTCCCGACACCGTTCCACTTCGGTGCCCCGCAGTTCCAGATCGCCGCGATCGTCTCCATGTGCGTGGTGATGGTGGTCTCGATGACGGAGTCCACCGCCGACATGCTCGCCCTGGGCGAGATCGTCGACCGCCCCGCCGACGAGAAGACCATTGCGGCCGGACTGCGCGCCGACACCCTGGGCTCGGCCCTCAGCCCCGTCTTCAACGGCTTCATGTGCAGCGCCTTCGCCCAGAACATCGGCCTGGTCGCGATGACGAGGATCCGCAGCCGCTACGTCGTCGCCGCGGGCGGCGGCTTCCTGGTGCTGATGGGCCTGTGCCCGATGGCCGCCTCGCTGATCGCGGTCGTACCGCGCCCGGTGCTCGGCGGCGCGGGCGTGGTGCTGTTCGGCTCGGTCGCGGCCAGCGGCATCCAGACCCTGGTCCGCGCCGGACTGGAGAAGGACAACAACGTCCTCATCGTCGCCGTCTCCCTCGCGATCGGCATCATCCCGATCTCCGCGCCGGAGTTCTACCACGCCTTCCCGGAGACCGCCCGGATCGTCCTGGACTCCGGTATCTCCACCGGCTGTGTGGTGGCGGTCGTACTGAACCTGGTCTTCAACCACCTGGGCAGGCAGCGCGACGCGCAGGACGTGACGCACCCCATGGAGGCGGGGGAGGAGCTCAGCGGCTCTCCCCACCCCGCCCCGGCCACGCCATGAGGTTCGCGAACAGCTCCGCCTGCTCGATCGCGTCGTCCAGGGCGTGATGCGTGTGCCGGCGCCGCGACAGCAGCTCGCGCGGCATCGTGCCCTTGGCGACGGCCCGCAGCGGCAGGTGTGCCTTGGTGGCGTAGAGGGTCTTCATGTCCAGGCACCCCGAGTGCCCGAAGGGACTCGAACCGGCGAACCGGATCAGGTACCAGTAGAGAAACGTCCAGTCGTACGAGGCCGGGTACCCGCACATCACGGGCTGCGCGCCCTCGGACACGTCCCGCACCCACCGGCTGAACTGCGCCATCGCGAGCGCCGGATCGTACCCCTCCGTGCCGAGGCGCTCCCGGTCGAGACCGCTGACCGCGAGCGCCTCCGGCACGAAGTCGTCGCGGATGGGCCTCAGTTCCCGGTAGAAGGTCCGCGCCTCGGGATCGGCCGCCACGAACCCGTCCGCGTCCTGCGTCCCGGCGACCGCCGCGCCGATGCTGAGCATGGAGTACGGCCCTGGGATCGGGCCGTCGGCCTCGATGTCCACGGAGATGTACAGGCTGGGTTTTACACGTCGTGGCGCCATGGGCGGTCAGCCTCGCAGGTCGAGGAGGCCGGCCGCACACGGTTTTCGGGGTGCCGGAGCGTGGCTCAGAGTCCGAACAGGGCCGGTTCGGCGGCCAGTTCCTTGAAGTAGGCGCGCGGGTCGGCGAGCAGTTTGCGGGCCGTGAGGTCCATCAGACCGCCGACCGCCGTGATCTCGGCGGCCACCGTGCCGTCGGTCTTGCGGATGGTCTGCTCGATGCGGAAGGTCTTGCCCTCACCCCAGAGGAACGCGCAGGTCACCTCGGTCTCGTCCCCGGCGAGCAGCTCACGCCGGTAGCGGACGGTCGTCTCCAGGGCGACCGGTCCGACACCCTTGGCCTGCAGCGCGGACTGGGTGATCCCGGCCGCGTGCAGCAGGGACCAGCGGGCGTGCTCCGCGTACTGCAGGTACACGGCCTGGTTGAGGTGTCCCTGGACGTCCGTCTCGTAGCCACGGACGGTCACCGGAACGGAAAACGGCTCGGTCACGACTTCCCTTTCCCCTGCCTTGCTGCTCGGGTCTCTCGAACGCCTGATCCTGACACGTGGCCTCTACATCCGTCTGGGCGAGGCCAGCAGATAGCGCTCGCGGGACCGGGGCTCGGTGTGCTCGCCGACCTGCCAGCCCGCCTTCTCCAGTGTCACCGCGCAGGCGTGCAGCTCCTCCCCGCCCGGCCCGTGCACGGCCACCGCCTCGGGCTGCGGGGTCGCGCGCACCCGGTAGCCGTCACCGTCCGGACCGGCGGGCGGATGCCCGGCCGCCTCCAGGGCCAGCGCCGCCGCCTGCACCAGATGCGAGCGCTCCCAGCCGCACGGCCGGTCCGTGGCCCCGTCCGCGTTGGTCATCCGGCGCAGCTCCAGCAGCCCCTCCCAGGCACTGCGCACCTCGCGCAGGCGGGCCGGACCGGCCGGGGGCGGCTCCTCCTCGCCGCCGGTGCGCGCCGTGAACACCCCGGCCGTCGCGGCGGCGGGCTCCGGCGCGGCCTGAGGCTCCTCGCCCGCCGACTCCCGTATGCGATGACCTGCCGGAGTCAGGAAGTGGGCGTGCGGCGGCCGCGGATGACGGAACGCGAGCCCGCGTCTGACCAGCGCCGCGAGCTGCGCCTCCGTACCGCTCAGCCGCCCGGTGACCGGGTCGGCGGCGTCGATCACACGCCGCTGCGCGGCGGTCGGCGGTCTGGTCACGGCGTGCTCCCTCCCACGGTGCGGCGACACTCGTGCCTGTTTCGAAGGCTACGGCGAGGGTCTGACATTCCACCCCGCGATCACCGGCCGCCCGTGCTCGGTGCTCAGCCGGCACACGGTCCCGGTGGCGAGCTGGAACAGCGCCCCGTCCGAGGGCGGCAGCCCCAGCCGCCGTGCCGTGAGGACGCGCAGGAAGTGCCCGTGCGCCACCAGCACCACCACGCCCTCGGTGTTGGCGTGCGCCGCGTCCACCTCGGCCAGCACCCGGTCCGCCCGCCTGCCGACCTCCTCCACGCTCTCCCCGGGGTGCTCGGGCGGCCCCGGCGCGACCCCGTCCGTGAACAGGAACCAGCCGGGCCGCTCACGCTGGATCTCGACCGTGGTGACGCCCTCGTAGGCGCCGTAGTCCCACTCCCGCAGGTCCGGCTCGATCCGCATCGAGGTCAGCCCGATCAGCTCGGCGGTCTCCCGGGCCCGTTGCAGCGGGCTGACGAAGGCCGCCCCGATCCGGTGCGAGCGGATCAGCGGCACCAGCCGCCGCGCCTCCTCCCGCCCGTGCTCGGTCAGCGGAACGTCCGTCGTCCCGGTGTGCCGCCCCGACCGCGACCACTCGGTCTCCCCGTGCCGCACCAGCAGAAGATCACTCATGCCTCACAGGCTAGGTGTCGGCGGACGATGTCACGACAGCTCGCGGGCCCACTGCTCCAGCCGCGCGAACTCCGGCTCCCCGAGCCCCCGGCGCGGGTCTATCCGCAGCAGCAGGGCGGGACCGGCGTGGGACTCCTCCACGTGCCGCACGTCCAGGTCGGTCACCATGTCGTCCACCCAGACGAACGGCCGTCCCGCGGCCCAGGCCACCACCTGGCGGGTCTTCCAGTACAGGCCCTCGGGGTCCGGGACGAACAGGTCCGTGAACTCGATGACGGGCAGGTCGTCGGGGAGCCCGATCACCGGGGCGACGTACTCGTTGGCCTCGTGCATCCAGGTGGTCGCCCAGGTCAGTTCGTAGGGCAGGGACTGGAGCCGTGCCCCGTGGCCCGGGTGCAGGCGCACCCGCAGGCCCCGGCGCAGCCGCCGGGAGCCCGGGGGCTGGCGGGTCGCCCAGCTCGGTGGGTGGACCCTGCGGGTGACGTAGCCGCGGTGGCGGGCGAAGACGGCCCGGAAGGGGTTCAGGGGGCCGTCGACATCAAGGAGGAGCAGCGGGCGGTCGCTCATGGCCGACGATTTACCCGCGCGCCACCGCCGGTATCCGCTACTGGCGGTACCCGCTACTGGCGGTACCCGCTACTGGCGGTACCCGCTACTGGCGGTACCCGCTCAGGAAGCGTCCGATCCGGCCGATCGCGGCCTCCAGGTCGTCGGCGTGCGGGAGGGTGAGGATGCGGAAGTGGTCCGGGGTGGGCCAGTTGAAGCCGGTGCCCTGGACGACCTGGATCTTCTCGCGCAGCAGCAGGTCCAGCACGAACTTCTCGTCGTCGTGGATCCTGTGCACCTTGGGGTCGAGGCGTGGGAAGGCGTACAGCGAGCCCTTGGGCTTCACGCACGACACCCCGGGGATCTCGTTCAGCTTCTCCCAGGCCACGTCCCGCTGCTGACGCAGCCGCCCACCGGGAGCCGTCAGCTCCTGGATGGACTGCCGCCCGCCGAGCGCGGCCTGGATGGCGTACTGCGCGGGCGCGTTGGCGCACAGCCGCATGGAGGCCAGCATGGTCAGGCCCTCCAGGTAGTTGCGGGCGTGCTGCTTGGGCCCGGTGACGACCAGCCAGCCCGAGCGGAAGCCCGCCACCCGGTACGTCTTGGACAGGCCGCAGAAGGTCAGCACGACCAGGTCGGGGGCGAGGGCGGCGGCCGAGTGGTGGACGGCGTCGTCGTAGAGGATCTGGTCGTAGATCTCGTCCGCGAAGACCATCAGGCCGTGGCGGCGGGCGAGGTCGAGGATGCCCTCGATGACCTCCTTGGGGTAGACCGCACCGGTGGGGTTGTTGGGGTTGATGATGACCACGGCCTTGGTGCGGTCCGTGATCTTCGCGGCCATGTCGTCCAGATCCGGGTACCAGTCGGCCTGTTCGTCGCAGAGGTAGTGCACGGGCTTGCCGCCCGCGAGCGTGGTGACGGCCGTCCAGAGGGGGAAGTCGGGGGCCGGGATGAGGATTTCGTCGCCGTCCTCCACCAGCGCGGTCACCGCCATGGAGATCAGCTCGGAGATGCCGTTGCCGAGGAAGACGTCGTCGACGTCCACTTCAAGACCCAGGTTCTGGTAGCGCCCGGCGACGGCCCGGCGCGCGGAGAGGACGCCCTTGGAGTCGGTGTAGCCGTGTGCCTGGGGCAGCATCCGGATCATGTCCTGGAGGATCTCCTCCGGCGCCTCGAAGCCGAAGAGCGCGGGGTTGCCGGTGTTCAGGCGCAGCACGCTGTGGCCCGCCTTCTCCAGCGCGTCGGCGTGTTCGATCACCGGGCCGCGGATCTCGTAGCAGACATCGCTGAGCTTGTTCGACTGCCGGAACTCCATGCGCCCCTCCAGGATCTGGTGTTGCTTGGTTTTACCAAGTGGGTGCTTGGAAAGTCCAATGACATGTCTAGACTGCGTGCCATGTCACCACGCCGAAGCTACGACCAGTACTGTTCCGCTGCCCGCGCGCTCGACGTCGTGGGCGACCGCTGGACCCTGCTGATCGTCCGGGAACTGCTGGCCGGACCGCGCCGCTACACCGACCTGCACGCGGACCTGCCCGGCGTGAGCACCGACGTACTGGCCTCCCGGCTGAAGGACATGGAACGCGACGGCCTGACCACCCGGCGCCGCCTGCCCCCGCCCGGCGCCGCCTACGTGTACGAACTCACCCCGCGCGGGCGTCAGTTGCTGCCCGTCCTCCAGACGCTGGGGGAGTGGGGGCGCGCGGAGCTGGGTGAGCGCAGGCCGACGGACGCGGTGCGCGCCCACTGGTTCGCGCTGCCGCTGCTGAGGGAGCTGGAGGGGGAGGGGCTGGTCGAAGTCGCCCTGGAGGAGGGACGGTTCCATGTGTACGCCGGCGCCGAGGACGGTCCGGTGTACGGCGACGGCCCCGCCCCGGCCGAACCCGACGCCAGGCTCGCCCTCGACACCGCCACCTGTACGGCCGTGGCGCGCGGCGAGTTGAGCGTGCCCGACGCGGTGCGCGACGGCCGGATCACCGTGACCGGCGACGGCACGCTCGCCAAGGCACTGCGCGAGGGATAGACGCCGATGGGCCCGCCGCACCGGAGTGCGACGGGCCCATCCATAGAAGGCGTCAGGCCCTGGTGGGCTGTCCGGAACCGCGCGTCAGGCCCTGGTGGGCCGCCCAGAACCACGCGTCAGCGCGTACCCGCCGATGCCCGCCAGTGCCGCCAGGAGGCCGCCCACCGCGGTCCACACCCAGCGGTCGGACCACCAGCCCGAGGACCAGCCGTCGTCCGGGTCGATGCTCGACAGCACCGCCGAATCCTCGTCCTCCGCCTCGGACTTCACCGCCACACCCGGCACCAGCGGCTCGCCCAGCGAACCGTCCACGGCCGCCGCGCCGCCGATGTCCTTGGAGTCCACCCGCACCGAGGCGTCCACCGGCAGGCCCAGGTCGCCGGTGGACAGGTTCGTCACCGTCAGGCGGATGTAGTAGGTGCCGGGCAGCGGGTCGTTGGCCCACGGCTCCGACCAGGACCGCACCGTGCGCAGCACACAGGCCACTTCCACCGAGGGGGCGTCCGCCGCCGCGGTGCGCGTCTGCGCGCCGTACTGGCAGGACTGGCGGCGCCGCAGCCCGTCGTACACATCGACCTGCCAGGTCTGCGCGGCATGCGTCTCGGGCAGTTTCACCGTCGCCTTCACGGTGGGCCGCTGACCGGTGTCCGCCGGGAAGGACCAGTACAGGTAGTCACCCGCCGACCCGGACGCGGTGGCGTCCTGGCCCTGCTCGATCTCCGTCGCCGTACGGAAGGAGGTGCCCGCCTCGGTGGGCGCGCCGTCCTTCGGCTCCTCGTCCTCCGCCAGCGCGGGGGCGGCGGCCAGGCCCAGCATCAGCAGGGCGGCGGTCAGCGTACGTGTGATCCGCATCAGTTGGTCCTCCAGACCGAGACGCGCCAGCGCGACAGCCAGCCCCAGACGAGCCCGGCGAGGAAGCCGGTCAGGATCAGCACGCCCAGCAGCCACCAGCCGCGCCCGAGGCCGAAGGAGGCCACGTCGTCGGAGTCGGACGGGCCGTCGACCACGTCCACGGTCAGCTCCAGCGGCAGACCCGGCGTGGTCTTCACGCCGGAGGCCGCCGAGAAGGAGTGCGTGACCTGGAGGCACACGGTCTCGGTCGGGTCGTCCTCGCGGTCAGCCTTCGGGTAGCGCACGCCCGTGGAGACGGTGTCGGTACGGCCGTTGCCCGCCGCCTCACCGCGCACGATCTCGCGCCCGTGCACCGTCACCGCCCGCAGCAGCACCCCGTAGGAGGGGTTCACCGCCCGGTCCGCGCCCACGCTCACCGAGGCGCGCAGCTCCTGCCCGGGCTCCACGTCCACCCGGTACCAGCGCTGCTTCCCGAACTCCTCGCGGTCGGTGTACAGACCGGACTTCAGGGTGGGGGCGTCGGGGCAGCGGTCCGCGCCCTCGGCGGGCACCGGGGTGACCACCGGGTCGGCCGCGCGGTCCACCAACTGGTTGACGCGGTCGCGCAGTTCGTCGGTGTGCTCCACCGAGGTGTACGTGCCGCCGGTGGCCTCCGCGATACAGCTGAGCTGCTGGCGCAGCTTGGTGTTCGGGACCAGGCCGAGGGTGTCGATGGTCAGCCCGATGCCCTTGGCGGCTATCTCCCTGGCCACCTCGCATGGGTCGAGCGGGGCGCAGGTGTCCTCGCCGTCGCTGATCAGCACGATGCGCTTGGAGCCGTCGCCGCCGTCGAGGTCGTCGGCGGCCTGCAGCAGCGCGGGGCCGATCGGGGTCCAGCCGGTGGGCGTGAGCGTCGCCACCGCCGCCTTGGCCTCGGTGCGGTCCAGCGGGCCGACCGGGTAGAGCTGCGCGGTGTCCTTGCAGCCCGTCTTGCGGTTGTCGCCCGGGTAGTTGGCGCCGAGCGTACGGATGCCCAGCTCCACCTCCTCGGGGGTGGCATCCAGCACCTCGTTGAACGCCTGCTTCGCGGCGGCCATCCGGGACTGGCCGTCGATGTCCTTGGCCCGCATCGAGCCGCTGACGTCGAGGACGAGGTTCACCTTCGGCGCGTCCTCGCCGGTGGGTTCGCCGGCCGCCGCCCCGGCCGGGAACGCCAGCCCCGCCGTCAGCGCGGCGAGGAGGGCACAGGCCCCCGACGCCAGCCGTGTTCTTGTGATCATCGGCGGATCCTATTGATCCGGAGCGGCGTGCTCCAAAACGGCCCCTCATCTCAAGGGGTTGGGCAGCAGCGTCCACTGGTCCCCGGGCGTCCGCGGCGACAGCCGCATCAGCGTCAACGCCTTGGTGGGCAGCGGTTCTTCGCACAGGGCCGCGAGATCGGCGGTGCGCGGCAGATCCGGTACGGCACGCTCCAGGGCCGCGCCGAGGGCCGCCGCCGAGCCGGCGGTGCCCGCGAGGGCGCCCGCCACCAGGGAGCCGAACAGCTTGCGGCGCAGGGTCGTTACGTCGTCGGTGACGATGCGTCCGGTCAGCTCGGGCACGGCGATGCCGTGCCGGGCCAGCCGGGCCGGGCTGATCCGGACGTCGGCGAGGTCGCGGTAGACCAGTCGCACCGGGGCGCTGTCGGCGTCCAGCACGACCAGCAGGTTCTGCCCGTGCGCCTCCAGCGCCACCCCCAGCTCCAGCAGCCGCAGCCCGACCGTCAGGGCGAGCCGGGCGAACGCGGCCGTCCAGCCTTCGCGGGCGGGGAGTCCGGTGGTGGCGAGCGCGGCCACCGGCACCACCCGCTCGCCCGCACCCGCGTACTCCTGCGGCGACTCGCGCAGCACGGCGGCCAGATCGGGGGAGTCGGCGGTGGCCGCGCCCAGGGTGCGGGTGAAGTGCAGCAGCCCGTCGGTCCGTTCGGCCAAGGACTCCGCGAACGCGGACAGGGTCGCCGACAGCGCGATGGAGTACCCGGAGATGTCCCGCACCGACGAGGTCAGCCGGGCGCTCAGCGCGGTCTTCACATGCGGCCCGTCCGGCAGCGCCAGCGTGCGCAGCGACATCAGCGGACGCGCGCCCGCGATCGACCGCTCGCAGGGCCGCTTGAGCACATGCGCCGCCTGCCAGGGATGCACCGGGATCAACAGGTGCTCCCCATCGCGCAGTTCGTCCGGCCAGACCCCGGACAGCAGACACTCCTCCGCGGGTACCGGCCACAGCCCCAGCTCCACCACCGGCCGGTGCTCGGGACCGTAGGCGAGCTGCTCGGCCACCGAGAACCCGGGCCGGGAACGGCAGTTGGGGTGGTACGGATGCCCGTCGACCACCCTTTGCTCCCACTCCCAGTCGTGCACCGGCCACTCTTTCGAGGGACCCGGCCGACCGGCCCTCGACAGCGCCAACGAGGCCACGCTGTGCGCGAGTTCACCCACGAAGGGCGTACCCCGGGCTGCGCCCAGATCGGTCATCAACAGCGCCGGATCGTCGTACCCCGTCTCCTCCAGCCGCACCTCGGTGACGTACGCGGCGGTGGCGTACGGGTCCGCACTCGGCCCGGCGAGCCGGCGGCCGTCGGAAAGGCGCAGGACGAGGCCGTCCCCGCTGCTCTCCCGGGCCGTCACCCACGGCAGCGGCTCATGGGCCAGCGCCCGCCACAGCCGGGTCAGAACGGCCGCGCGGGCGCCCGGAAGCTCGGTCGTGTAACGGGGGACCAGGGCCGGTCGGATGTCGGCCAACTCGGCCGCCACCTCGGCCTCGGCGGTGGGGGGACGGTGCACAGGCGGGCTCCTCGGGTACGAGTAGGGCGGCAGATCGGGCGGTGACTTGCAGACATACTGATCTTCACCGCCCGAACGGACCGTAGAGAACGAGTGAAGCGCGTGACACTCATGCCCCCGCCCGCCGACGCCGACGCAGCCGCCCGGCGCGCCGACGTCGCGGACCGCGCCGACGCCCTCGCGGCGGTGCCCCTGCTCAACTGCCTGCTGCGGGAGGTGGCCGAGCCGATCGCCGGGACCGGGGAGCCGTACGCGCACCGCCTGCCCAGCGGCAGACTGCTGCGGGTACGCGGCGCGCGCCGCCCGGCCGCGCCCGAAGTACGGGTGGGTGACCGCTGGCTCCCCGTGCGCCACGCCGACCTGGTGAAACTCGTCGCCGAGGAACTGCGCCGCCACACCGGCCGGGACAATCACGAACTGCCCGCCGAGATGGTCGACAGCCGGGACGCGGTCGCCGCGCTGCTCACCGCCCGGGCCGCGGCGACCCCGCCCGCCGACCCGTACCTGCGCTCCGAGCAGTCCCTGGTGACCGGGCACCCGCACCACCCGGCGCCCAAGGCGCGCGGCGGCGCACCGGCCGCCGCCTGGCTGCCGTACGCGCCCGAGGCGTACGCCCGCTTCCCGCTGGCGCTGCTCGGGCTGCGCGAGGACGCGATGGTGGAGGAGGGCGACACCGGCGCCCTGGACGCCCTCGGCGCGGCCCCGCCCGGCTACCGGCTGCTGCCCGCCCACCCCTGGCAGCTCGACCTGCTGGACCTCCGCCCTGCCTTCACCGACGGCCGGTTGATCCACCTGGGCACCACGGGCTTCGACGCCTGGCCCACGGCCGCGATCCGCACCGTCTACGCCTCCGACCGGGACCTGTTCCTGAAGTTCAGCCTGGACGTGCGCATCACCAACGACATCCGCCGCCTGTGGCGTCACGACCTGCTGAAGCTGCGCCGCACCGACGAGGCCGTGTGCCGCGCCTTCGCCACGGGCCCCGGCGCCTGGCTCAGCGACCGCGGCTACCGCACCGCCGACTTCGCCTTCGAGGAACTGGCGGTCCTGGTCCGCGACGGATTCCACGACCGCGTCCGCCCCGGCGCGACCCCGCTGCTCGCGGCCGCCCTGGCGGAGGGTTTCCCGGGCAGTCCTCTGGACAGCACCGAAACCCCGGAGGCGTGGTGGGAGGCGTATCTGGCTGCCGTCGTCCCCCCGGTCCTCACCGCCTTCGCGGACCACGGCGTGGTCCTCGAAGCCCATGTCCAGAACACCCTGGTCGCCTTCGACGCCTCCGGCCTGCCCGTCCAGGCCCTGTTCCGCGACGCCGAGGGCGTGAAGCTCCTGACCGACGTGGACCGCGCGGCGGGCTGGGAGCGCCTGGTCTACTGCCTCCTGGTCAACCACCTCTGGGAGGTGGGCGCCGCCCTGTCCGAACGCCACGCCGGGCTGAACCCCTGGCCGGCCGTGCGCCGGGCCCTCGCCGCCCACGACCTCCCCGAGATCCCCACCCTCCTCACCACCCCCACCCTCCCGGGCAAGACCAACCTCCTCCTGCGCTGGACGGAGGCGGACGGGGCGTCCGCCCGCTATAAGCAACTGCCCAACCCGCTGTGCTGATCTAGGCTGGCCGTGTGCTGCGCCAAGTCAATGCCGTCCGATACGTCACCCCCCTGAGGTCGGGCGGCTCCGTGCCCGCGGTCGTCGAGGCGGACGACCTGGGGACCTACGTCGTGAAGTTCACGGGCTCGGCGCAGGGGCGCAAGGCGCTGGTCGCCGAGGTGATCGTGGGGGAGCTGGCGCGGGCGCTCGGGCTGCGCTTCCCCGAACTGGTGCTCGTGGACTTCGACCCGGCGATCGCGGACGGCGAGCCGCACCAGGAGGTGCGGGAGCTGCACAGCGCCAGCGCGGGGATCAACCTCGGCATGGACTACCTGCCGGGCGCGAAGGACTTCACGCCGGAGATCGCCCGGCACCTCACCGTCGATCCGCTGGAGGCGGGGCGGATCGTGTGGCTGGACGCCCTCACCGTCAACGTCGACCGCACGGTGCACAGCTCCAACCTGATGGTCTGGCCGACCTTCGGCACCGCGCCCCCGCGCCTGTGGCTGATCGACCACGGCGCCGCCCTGGTCTTCCACCACCGCTGGGACACCTCCGACCCCGCGAAGGCGTACGACTTCCGCCACCACGCCCTCGGCCACTCCGCCCCGGACACCCGCGCCGCCGACGCCGAACTGGCGCCGAAGGTCACCGAGGAACTGCTGCGGGAGATCACCGCCGAGGTGCCGGACGCCTGGCTGCTGGACGAGCCCGGCTTCGCCACCGCCGAGCAGGCCCGCGAGGCGTACGTGGGCTATCTGCACGCGCGCGTGCGGGCCTCGGCGTCCTGGCTGCCCTCCGACTTCCCCACCCGGGAGGAGATCGCCGCCGAGGACGCCCGTCGCGCGGCACGCACACAGCAGGGCCGTCCGGACTGGCTCAAGCGGGTCCCCGACCTGCACGGCAAGCCGACGGCGGAACAGGATTGGTCGGTGCACCTGGGATGAGTCATGTGGTCCGGATCGAGTACTGCACCCAGTGCCGCTGGCTGCCCCGCGCGGCCTGGCTGGCGCAGGAGCTGCTCACCACCTTCGAGACGGAGCTGTCCGAACTGGCCCTGAAGCCGGGAACCGGCGGTGTCTTCGTCGTCAGCGTCGACGACGAGGTGGTCTGGGACCGGCGTGAGCAAGGGTTCCCGGAGCCCACGGCGGTCAAGCAGGCCGTACGCGACCGAGTGGCCCCGGGGAAGTCCCTGGGCCACTCGGAGAAGTCCGCGACCTGACGCGCGGCGCGTCAGCCCTTGAGCTGTTCGTACGCGGGCAGGGTCAGGAAGTCCGCGTAGTCCTCGTCCAGCGCCACCTCCAGCAGCAGGTCGTGCGCCTGCTGCCAGTGGCCCGCCGCGAAGGCCTCGTCGCCGAGTTCGGCCCGGATGTTCACCAGTTCCTCGGCGGCGACCTTGCGGGCCAGCTCGGGGGTGGCCTTCTCGCCGTTCTCGAACTCGACGCCCGCGTTGATCCACTGCCAGATCTGCGAGCGGGAGATCTCGGCGGTGGCCGCGTCCTCCATCAGGTTGAAGATGGCGACCGCGCCCAGCCCGCGCAGCCAGGCCTCGATGTAACGGATGCCCACCTGCACGGCGTTGACCAGCCCCGCGTACGTCGGCTTGGCGTCGAGGGAGTCGACGGCGATCAGGTCCTCGGCCTTGACGTGGACGTCCTCGCGCAGCCGGTCCTTCTGGTTGGGCTTGTCACCGAGCACCTTGTCGAAGGACTCCATGGCGATCGGCACCAGGTCCGGGTGGGCGACCCAGGAGCCGTCGAAACCGTCGTTGGCCTCGCGGTCCTTGTCGGCCTTGACCTTCTCGAAGGCGACCTTGTTGACCTCCTCGTCCCGGCGGGACGGGATGAACGCGGCCATACCGCCGATGGCGTGCGCGCCGCGCTTGTGGCAGGTGCGGACGAGCAGTTCGGTGTACGCGCGCATGAACGGGGCGGTCATGGTGACCGCGTTGCGGTCCGGCAGCACGAACTTCGGTCCGCCGTCACGGAAGTTCTTGACGATGGAGAACAGGTAGTCCCAGCGGCCCGCGTTCAACCCGGAGGCGTGGTCGCGCAGTTCGTAGAGGATCTCCTCCATCTCGTACGCGGCCGTGATGGTCTCGATGAGGACGGTGGCGCGGACGGTGCCCTGCGGGATGCCGACGTAGTCCTGCGCGAAGACGAACACGTCGTTCCAGAGGCGGGCCTCCAGGTGCGACTCGGTCTTCGGCAGGTAGAAGTACGGGCCCTTGCCGAGGTCCAGCAGGCGCTGGGCGTTGTGGAAGAAGTACAGCCCGAAGTCGACGAAGGCGCCGGGCACCTTCTGGCCGTCGACCTCGATGTGCCGCTCGTTGAGGTGCCAGCCGCGCGGGCGCATCACGACCGTGGCCAGCTCCTCCGGGGCCTTCAGGGCGTAGGACTTGCCGGACCTGGGGTCGGTGAAGTCGATGTTCCGGGTGTAGGCGTCGATCAGGTTGAGCTGACCGAGGACGACGTTCTCCCAGGTCGGTGCGGAGGCGTCCTCGAAGTCCGCGAGCCAGACCCTGGCGCCCGAGTTGAGGGCGTTGATGGTCATCTTGCGGTCGGTGGGGCCGGTGATCTCGACCCGGCGGTCCAGGAGGGCGGGCGGGCACTCGGCGACGCGCCAGGAGTCGTCCGCGCGGATCGCGGCCGTCTCGGGGAGGAAGTCGAGGGCGGAGGTGCGGGCGATCTCGGCGCGGCGCTCGGCCCGGCGGGCGAGGAGTTCATCACGGCGGGGCGTGAACCGACGGTGCAGCTCGGCCACGAAGGCCAGGGCCGCGTCGGTGAGGACCTCCTCCTGCCGGGGCAGGGGCTCGGCGTCGACGATGGCCAGCGGGGACGGCGCTGGTGCGGACATGAGCTGTCACTTCCTTCAGCGGTGGCACCGGGTGCCAGCGGCACGCAGGGGTCGAGGAGCGCCCTCTGTGCGGTCGGGTGCTTCTGAGCAGTGGATAGTAGTTTCCTTATCGTGGAACTTCAATGGTTTGTTGATGTCGAGATTCTCCGGGTCGAGGCAAGGTGTCGCCCAGTGCCACCCCGCTCACTCAAGGTGGACCAGGTCCGCCTCGGTGTCGATGTCGTACGGCCGGGCCACGTCCCCGCACTCCACGAGCCGCACCGCGGACGCGTGCTCCTTCAGGTACCCACGCGCCCCTTGATCCCCGGTCGCGGTCTCGGCGATCCCCGCCCAGTGCGCGGCCCCGAACAGCACCGGATGCCCCCGTACGCCGTCGTAGGCGGCCGAGACCAGCGCCGACTCCCCGTCGTACGCGCCCAGCACCCGGGCCACCGCCTCCGCCCCGATCCCCGGCTGGTCGACGAGCGACACCAGCGCGGCCCGCACCCCAGTCCCGGCCAGCGAACCGAGCCCCGCCCGCAGCGAGGTCCCCATCCCCTGCTCCCACTCCGGGTTGTCCACCAGTACGCAGTCGTCGAGCCGCGCCCGCTCCCGTACGGCGGCGGCGCTCGCCCCCAGCACCACATGGACCCGCGTACAACCCGCCGCGCGCAGCACTCCGACCGCGTGTTCGACGAGTGGATGTCCGTGATGTTCGAGCAGGGCTTTGGGGCGCCCGCCCAGACGCCGGCCCCCGCCCGCGGCGAGGATCAGCCCGGCGACCTGCTGTTCGTTGTCCGTCATGTCTCCTGCATACCGGTACACCGCGAACAAGGCCCGGTTTCCGAGGGCTGAATTTCGGTCCGCGCGGTGGCGCGCCGCGCGCCGGTGGCGTTTACTGACCCGCGTCCCACGGGCGCTCGGTGGTGCCCAGGGGGCGCTCGGGCGGGCCACTACGTGGACGCGCACAACGGCGTGCGCGGGGGGAGAGCGGTGTTGCGGAGCTTGGGGCAGAGGCCGGTGACCGGCAGCGGTGAGGATCCGAGAGTGGCGGAACTGCGGACCGCGGTGTCCCGGCTGCGCCGCCAACTCGCCGCGCTCCCGGCCGAGTTCCCGGACAAGGCGATCGCGGAGGACGAACTCGCCAGCCTGGCCGCGATGACGGTCACCGGAGCGCCCGAAATCCCGCGCCTGCAACGCTCGTTACTGCTGATCGCGGGCGCGATCGGCTCGGTGAGCGCTCTGTCGCGGGGGCTGAGCGACGTACGCAACGCGGTGGAACTGTTCGGGGACCAGCGGGGTCAGGGGAACCCGCCGCGGTAGCCGTGGTCCGGGGCGCGGTGCTCGAACTCGTCGCACAGGTGGGTCTCCTGGACGAACCCGGTGCGCAGGGGCCAGTACGTGAAGATGCCGTGCCGCCCGTGTTTGCCGTCGCACCGCCGGTAGAGGTCCTTCACATCGCGGAAGCAGGCCAGCCCCGCCATCATGCCGTTGCCTGCCGGGTGGTAGTCGGACCAGGCGCACGAGACGCACGCCCTGAGGCGGGTGCCGTCCGGCAGCGCGGCCGCGATCTCGCGCAGCGCGGTCTCGAAGTCGGGGTGGGTGGCGCTCAGTTCGTGTCCGCCGAGGCGCAGGGTGAGGGTCAGATGCTCCGACTCCTCGGGGTACCAGAGGTTCAGGGCGCAGTGCAGGGACGCCGTCCGCTCGCCCCGCCCGGCGACATCCACGGGCAGGGGCAGCTCCCACTCCAGCAGACACGACCACAGGTCCCCGTCGCGCAGTACCAGCATCGGCTCGGGCGGCTCCCCGCCCACCGCGCCGAGCCCGTCCATGGCGTCGCCCTCGAAGCGGACGCCCCTGATCGTCGTACGGATCAGTTCGCGGCCGTCCGACTCGAAGACGATCTCCTGCGAGCCGTGCCGGTCGGTGTACCGGCCGGGCCACCGCGTTAAGCCGGTCATGCGGGGTTCTGGGCGGTCGTCAGGGCCTCGGAGAGTTCCTGGGCGATCTGCTGGAGGACCGGCACGATCCGCTCGGTGGCCTCCTCCGTGACGCGCCCCGCGGGGCCCGAGATGGAGATGGCGGCGGCGGTGGGGGAGTCCGGCACCGACACCGCGAGGCAGCGGACCCCGATCTCCTGCTCGTTGTCGTCCACGGCGTACCCGGCGCGGCGTACGTCCTCCAGGGCCGCGAGGAAGCCCTCCGGGGTGGTGATCGTCTTCTCCGTCGCGGCCGGCATGCCCGTACGGGTCAGGAGCGCACGCACCTCGGCGTCCGGGGTGTTGGCCAGCAGGGCCTTGCCGACGCCGGTGGAGTGCGGCAGGACGCGCCGGCCCACCTCGGTGAACATGCGCATCGAGTGCTTGGAGGGCACCTGGGCGACGTAGACGATCTCGTCGCCGTCCAGCAGGGCCATGTTCGCCGTCTCGCCGGTCTCCTCGACCAGGCGGGCGAGGTAGGGGCGCGCCCAGGTGCCGAGCAGCCGGGAGGCGGACTCGCCGAGCCGGATCAGGCGGGGGCCCAGCGCGTACCGCCGGTTGGGCTGCTGACGGACGTACCCGCAGGCCACCAGGGTGCGCATCAGACGGTGGATGGTCGGCAGCGGCAGCCCGCTGCTCGCGGACAGCTCGCTCAGACCCACCTCGCCGCCGGCGTCCGCCATCCGCTCCAGCAGGTCGAAGGCGCGCTCAAGGGACTGGACGCCACCGCTGGCGGACTTGGCGGAGTCGGTGGTGCTGGCGCTGGACGTCGGCACGGCGCGTTCCTTTCGGGACTGGCGGGAAGGGCAGCAGCCTACCCGGCAGGCAGTTGACTCCACGCTTGTGCATAGCTACGTTCTGCGTACTGGAATTCTATTTCCGCTTTGTGGAAACGTCCAGAGTGTCGCCGTAAAAGGCGTAGAGCAGCAGTGTGCCCTTGACGGCGTCGGGGCGGGAGTGAAGACTCCTTCAACAGAACGTTGAATTCCGTGCTCGGAGAGGCGCGGAGAGAGGGGTTCGGGTGGCCGACGTAGAACTGGTGCTGCGCTCGACGCGCGTCGTCACCCCGGAGGGGACCCGGCCCGCAGCGGTCGCCGTCACCGCCGGGAAGATCACCGCCGTACTGCCGTACGACGCACCCGTCGCCGCCGGCCGCGTCGAGGACCTCGGCGACGACGTCCTGCTGCCCGGCCTGGTCGACACCCACGTCCACGTCAACGACCCCGGCCGCACCGAGTGGGAGGGCTTCTGGACCGCCACCCGCGCCGCGGCGGCCGGTGGCATCACCACGCTCGTCGACATGCCGCTGAACTCCCTCCCTCCGACCACCACGGTCGAGCACCTGCGGATCAAGCAGCAGGTGGCCGCCGACAAGGCACACATCGACGTCGGCTTCTGGGGCGGCGCGCTGCCCGACAACGTCAAGGACCTGCGCCCGCTGCACGAGGCCGGGGTCTTCGGCTTCAAGGCGTTCCTCTCCCCGTCCGGCGTGGACGAGTTCCCGCACCTCGACCAGGACCAACTCGCCCGCTCGCTGGCCGAGATCGCCTCCTTCGACGGCCTGCTGATCGTGCACGCCGAGGACCCGCGGCACCTGGAGGCGGCGCCCCAGCAGGGTGGACCCAAGTACGCCGACTTCCTCGCCTCGCGCCCGCGTGACGCCGAGGACACCGCGATCGCCCAACTCATCGCGCAGGCCAAGCGGCTGGACGCGCGCGTGCACGTACTGCACCTGTCCTCCTCCGACGCGCTCCCGCTGATCGCGGCAGCCAAGGCGGACGGAGTGCGCGTGACGGTCGAGACCTGCCCGCACTACCTCACCCTCACGGCCGAGGAAGTCCCCGACGGGGCCAGCGAGTTCAAGTGCTGCCCGCCGATCCGCGAGTCCGCCAACCAGGACCTGCTCTGGCAGGCCCTCGCCGACGGCACGATCGACTGCGTGGTCACCGACCACTCCCCGTCCACGGCCGACCTGAAGACCGACGACTTCGCCACCGCCTGGGGCGGTATCTCCGGCCTCCAGCTCAGCCTCTCCGCGGTCTGGACCGAGGCCCGCAGGCGCGGCCACACCCTGGAGGACGTGGTGCGCTGGATGTCCTCCCGCACGGCCGAGTTGGTCGGCCTGTCCGACCGCAAGGGCGCCATCGAGGCGGGCCGCGACGCCGACTTCACGGTCCTCGCACCCGACGAGACGTTCACCGTGGACCCGGCGGCCCTCCAGCACCGCAACCGTGTGACGGCGTACGCGGGCAGGACCCTGTACGGCGTGGTCCGGTCCACCTGGCTGAGGGGCGAACGCGTGGTGGCGGACGGGGCGTTCACCGAGCCGAGGGGGGCGCTGCTGGCCCGACCGCAGTGAGCGCGCCTCCTTCCACCCCCGCCCAGACCACCGAAAGGCATGAGCAGTGACGGCGATTGTGAGTTTCACCGGCGACGCGAACCCGTACGGGGGCGGTGACCCCTACGCGGACTACCGCACCGCCGAGTTCCCCTTCACCCAGTACGCCAACCTCGCCGACCGGCAGCTGGGGGCCGGAGTCATCGCCGCCAACGACGAGTTCTTCGCCCAGCGCGAGAACCTGCTCGTGCCGGAGCGGGCCGAGTTCGACCCCGAGCACTTCGGGCACAAGGGCAAGATCATGGACGGCTGGGAGACGCGGCGCCGGCGCGGCGCGTCCGCCGACCACCCGTGGCCGACGCCCGAGGACCACGACTGGGCGCTGGTACGCCTCGGCGCGCCGGGCGTGATCCGGGGCATCGTCGTCGACACCGCGCACTTCCGGGGCAACTACCCGCAGGCGGTGTCGGTCGAGGCCACGTCGGTGGCGGGGTCGCCGTCGCCGGAGGAGCTGCTGTCGGACGACGTGAAGTGGACGACGCTCGTGCCCCGGACGCCGGTCGGCGGCCACGCCGCCAACGGCTTCGCCGTCGCCGTCGAACAGCGCTTCACACACCTGCGCGTCAACCAGCACCCCGACGGCGGCATCGCGCGCCTGCGCGTCTACGGCGAGGTCGTGCCCGATCCCGCGTGGCTCTCCGCGCTGGGCACCTTCGACGTGGTGGCGCTGGAGAACGGCGGCAGCGTGCTCGACGCCTCCAACCTCTTCTACTCCCCGGCGACCAACACCATCCAGCCCGGGCGGTCCCGCAAGATGGACGACGGCTGGGAGACGCGCCGGCGCCGGGACCGGGGGAACGACTGGATCGAGTACCGGCTGGTCTCGCAGTCCCAGATCCGCGCGATCGAGATCGACACGGCGTATCTGAAGGGGAACAGCGCGGGGTGGGCGTCGGTGTCGGTGAGGGACGGCGAGTCCTCGGACTGGCGGGAGGTCCTTCCCCGCACCCGCCTCCAGCCCGACACGAACCACCGCTTCCTCCTGCCGTCCCCGGCGGTGGGCACGCACGCGCGGGTGGACATCTACCCCGACGGCGGCATCTCCCGCCTCCGCCTGTTCGGTTCACTGACGGAGGCGGGGTCGAGGTCCCTGGACTCCCGCCACCAGGAACTCGGCGCCTAACCACCCCCCAGGGGGATCCCGCCCCCGCCGCCCCTACCCTCCCCCAGAGGGGGCCCCACCGTCCCCTGGGGGCTACCGCCCCTAGCCCCCCGCTGTCGGCCCTAACCGGGCCTCGTCCTCAAACGCCGGACGGGCTGAAATGCGAGGGGCGCAGCCCCCGCATTTCAGGGGCGCGGGGAACTGCGCGACCAGCCCCCACCCACCCGCAGCCGAAAAACAGGCCACCGGGGTCGAAGGGGCGGAGCCCCTGGAGGATGGGACGGGTAGGGGCGGCGGGGGCGAGGAAACCCCCGACGGACGGGGACGGCTACGCCGCATGCCCCCCGTCCACCGAGAACTCCGCCCCCGTCACATACGCCGCCCCCGCCAAATGCACCACGGTCTCCGCCACCTCCCCCACCGCCCCGAACCGCCCCAACGCAGTCCCAGCCGCCTGCCCCGCCGCATACGGCCCATCCGCCGGATTCATATCCGTATCGATCGGCCCGGGATGCACCACATTCGCCGTAATACCCCGACCCCCCAACTCCCGAGCCAACGCCTTCGTCAGCCCGACCAGCGCCGACTTGCTCATGGTGTACAGCGTCCCCCCACCCCCCGGCACCCGCTGCGTCATGCACGACCCGATGGTGACGATGCGCCCACCCCCGTCCGGCATCACCGCGGCCGCCGCCTGAGACGCCAGAAACACCCCCCGCACATTCACGGCGAGCACCCGGTCGACATCCCCCGGCGACAGCGAGGCGAGCGGCCCGAGCACCCCCACCCCCACGTTGTTGACCAGCACATCCAGCCGGCCCAACGCCTCCACCGTACGAGTGACGGCCCCCACCGCCTCCCCGGCGTCCGCGGCGTCCGCGCGCAGCGCGACAGCCCGCCGCCCCAGCGCGGTGACCGCCCGCACCACGTCCTCGGCCGCGTCCTTGCCGTTGAGGTAGGTCACCGCCACATCCGCCCCGGCCCGGGCCAGCCGCACAGCGGTCGCCGCACCGATACCCCGACTGCCCCCGGTCACCAGTGCGACCTTGCCGTCGAGAGTTCCACTGCCAGAAGTCACGTCAGAAGTTGCGTAAGAAGTCATGCGTCCATCACAGCGCCCGGCGCCCCCGCACGCTGGCGGCCAACGGACACCAACGTGACGATGGAGATCACCGGCACCGCACTCCGAAAGGACGGCCCGTCATGGGCAAGCTCGTCTCCACGATCTTCGTCACCCTCGACGGCGTCTACCAGGCCCCCGGCGGCCGCGAGGAGGACACCCGCAACGGCTTCGCGCACGGCGGCTGGAGCTTCCCGTACGCCGACGACGACTTCGGCGAGTTCATCACCGGTGTCTTCGGCCGCGTCGGCGCGTTCCTGCTCGGCCGCCGCACCTACGACATCTTCAGCTCCTACTGGCCGAAGGTCACCGACCCGAACGACCCGGTGGCCGGTCCCCTGAACAGCAAGCCGAAGTACGTCGCCTCCACCACCCTCACCGACCCGGAGTGGGCGGGCACGACGGTCCTCGGCGGCGACCTGACCGAGGAGGTCCGGTCCCTCAAGGCCCGTACCGACGGCGAGCTCCAGATTCACGGCAGCGGCGCCCTGGTCCACTCCCTCCTGGGCACCGGCCTGCTGGACACCCTGCACATCCTGAGCTTCCCGGTCGTCGTGGGCACGGGCTTCCGGCTCTTCCCCGAGGGCAGCACCCCGACCGCCTTCCGTCACACCTGGGGCAGCATCACCTCCAAGGGCGTCTCCATCCAGTCGTACGACCTCGCGGGGAAGCCGGAGTACGGCACGTACGAGCTTCCCGAGAACGCCTGAGGCCTGAGACCGGGCCCCGCCGCTCAGGGAAGGTCGTCGAGGTCGTCGAAGTCCAGACAGCTCACCTCGTCCACGTAGCACTCCGCCTCGTCGCCCCCGGGCTCGCCCTCGTCCCCGTCGTCCAGGTAACCGACTTCGTCGGCCCGGAACAGATGCCGGACCACACCGCGTGCCCGGTAGAGAGGCGTGAGCCGGCCCTCCGACAGGACCTGGAGGCTGGCCGCCGAGCCGCCCGCCCACTGCAGACCACCGGACGCGGTGAGCAGATCGAGGCCGGTGACCATGGGATCCGCCGCGGCGCGCAGCGCCATGCGGTCATTGCGCTTGCTGCTCATGACGGCGGTGGTTCGCTCGGCATGCGTGACCTCGGTGATCACGACCTGCCGGCGCGGCCATTCGCCCCTGTCGTGCAGTTCCATCATCAGCCGCTCGACGTCCTCGATCCCGTCGATCTCCCTGGTCCGGCATCCCGTCGCGTGGAACAGCACCGAGTCCGCCTTGCCGAACTCCAGGACGAGCGAGCCCTCGGCGGTGACCAGCGCGGCCCCGGCGCCGATGGCCGAGTTGTGGTGGACGCGCACCGTGCCCTTGGAATCGCCGTGGAAGACCGTGGTGCTCCGCCGGACCGGCCGGGGTTTGACGGTCAGGCCGAACAGCGTCTTGAGCGTGCCCTTGCGTTCGAAGTGCCCCTTCCGGAAGACCCCCACATCACCGAGTTCCCGCACGGCGGACGGCGGCCATGAGGGCTCCATGGCCAGATCGCCCCGGACGTGCTCGATGTACTTCTGGTATCGGCTGTCGGACATCGTGGTCCCCCTCCACTGCGGTACCGCCTCCGAAGAGCGGATGCCCTAACGTATGCGGATTGACACTGAATCAATGGTACTTATTCATAAGTGAGTTGAAAGAGACCGGATTCGCATGAAAGGGAACATGTTCAGGTATGAAACGATCCGCCGTGCTCGCCATCCGGCACTACCATCTCGCCCCGGCGAACGGCCGTCCGGACTACTGGGTCTGGTCACTGACGCCCCCGGAGGGCTTGGGCGCCGAATTCTTCGAGGTGCGGCCGGCCACGTCGGGTGAGCTGACGCCGCTGTACGAGTTGCCTGCCCGGATCGCTGAGTTACGCCGGACGGGGGCCGACAGCGCGGCCCTGGAGGAGACGGTCCGCGCCTGTGCCGACTGGATCACCCGAACCGGCCTGCGCGGGATCGCGCACCGCCTCCAAGTGCTGGCGCCGGTGGTAGTGGAGTTTCAACTGCCCGATGAATTACGTGACTTAGAAATGTTTCCGTGGGAGTTGGGGCTTGTCGACGGTCTTCCGCTGTCCTTGCACCAGGTGGTGTTCGTCCGGGGTGTGCGGCTGGATGCCTCGCGGGCCGACGAGGCGCCCCCGCCGCCGCACCTGCGTGTGCTCGCCCTCTTCAGCCTGCCGCGGACCAAGCGACCGGTGGACCTCGGCGCGCACCGGACCGTCCTGCGCGCCGAGTTGCTCGATCTGGCCGCCGGCGGACGCGAGGGCTCCGTCCCGATGGAACTGCGCACGAGGCAGTTCGGGGTGAGCCGCGGGACTCTGAGCGGCATGCTGCGGGAGCCGGGCGGCTGGGACGTCATCCATGTCGTGGCGCACGGCCTACCGGGCAGCCTGGCCCTGGAACACGCCGACGGTACGGCCGACGAGGTCGGCACGCGCGACCTTCTCCGCCTGCTGGCCCCGGCACGGGGGCGTACCCGGCTGCTGTTCCTCTCCGCCTGCTGGTCGGGGAGCCGGGTGGCCGACGAGGACAACGGCGACACGTCGGGGCAGGACGCCGCCCTCACCTCCCTCGCCGCCTCCGTCGCCGAACGTCTCGGCTGCGCCGTTGTCGCCATGCGGTTCCCGGTCAGCACTGACTTCGCCCGCGCCGTAGCCGTACGCATGTACAGGTACCTGCTGCGCCTCGGCCACGAACTCCCGCAGGCCCTGAACAACGCCGTGGTCGACTCGGTCACCGATGCCCGGCTCGCCGAACGCCGGACACCCCTGTTCGCCGCGGCGACCCCCATGCTCTTCGGTGCCGCCGCCCGGACCCTTCGGTTGCCCGGTCGCCCGATGACGCGTGGTCCCCTGCGAGGTGTGCCCGTACGCGCCGTCGGCGGGCTTCCGGAACGGCCGCGTTCGTTCGTCGGGCGGCTGCGGGAAATGACCGCGGCGAGCGCGGCGCTCGCCCCGGGGAGCGGACTGACCGGCGCGGTGGTGCATGGGCCGGAGGGCATGGGGGCGACCACCTGCGCGTCGCTGCTCGCGCACGATCACCGCGAGGCGTTCGACGTCATCCTCTGGCATCCGAGGCCCACCCCGCGCGAGGCCGCCGGTCGGCCTGGGGCGGACCCCTTCGAAGATCTGCTGACGAATTTGACCGTTCAGATGCCCGGGATCGGCGTCCCGTCTCCGCTGCCGCATTGGAAGGAATTGATCGACAAATCGATGAGGCACCGTCTCCGCCTCCTCCTCGTGCTCGACGCCGCAGACCGCGCGATCGGCCTGGAACCCCGTTTTGCCGACTTGATCGAGCAATTCGCCGGAGCGGACGGTCCGAGCAGAATTCTGCTGACCTCCCGGTCGGAGTTGCCCGGCGTCGCCGCCGCGCTGCCCCGCATGGAGTTGCGGGCGCTGGACGTCCGTGATCTGACGCAGATCATCCACACCCTGCCCCGGCTCGGGGCGCTGGCGCGGTCTCGGCGCAACAGGGTGCTGATGGACAAGGTGCTGCGCCGTACGCACGGCCGGCCGGGCCTGCTGATGGACGCGGAGAGCAATGCCGGGACGGTCCGGGAGTTGGAGAACTGGATCCGCGAACACTGATAAAAAGAATTCGCATTCTTATTCGATCGGTTGTGCCCTGCGATCGTCTTCGAAAGAACGTCGTCAAAAGGGAGGGAAATTCTCCGCCGATACAGGGCGCGTGCGGCGGCATGGGTCTACTCTGCTCTGCACTGGCATATGCGTGGGGTTCTTAGGGGGACTGAGAACGTGTCGGGGGATTACGACGCCCTACTGGAGATTCTGGACTTCAGCAGGGGCAGGGGCGGTCCGAGCTGGCGGTGGCGGATCAGCAGTGGGGACGGGGCGGGGGCGCCCGGTGAGTTCCCGGTCGATCCGGCCGCTGGAGCGAGCGCGGACAGTCAGTCCGGCACCTACGGCTTCCTCACGGACCCGCACGGATTCATCCGCCGTACCAGGCTGGACGAGGTCGGGGAGGCCAACCAGCTGCGTCGGCTGGGACAGTGGCTGCGCACCTCGGTGCTCACCCAGGAGGTCTGGGACAGGCTGCCCCTGAACCGCCCATCGACCGTGCTGATCCGGCTGAACCCGGACGGCCCGGAACGCGAAGTGCTCCGCTACCCCCTGCTCCTCGCGGCGGACGAGCAGGGCATCACCCTCGCGGCACGCGAACTCACCTTCGTCCACGACGTGGAGGCGGGACACCCGGCCCAGGACGGCCGCGCCCGCCGGGCAGGGGCCGGCCTCCCGCTGCATCTCGTGGGGGTCTTCAACCGCACCAAGGCCGGTGAACCGCTGGACCTGCACGCCGAACAGTTACAGGTGTTCGCCAAGGTGCGCCACATCGCCGCCGACGGGGGTGGCCTGGACATCACGACACGCACGCTCTCCTACCACGTGACACACGATCAGCTGAAGGAGCAGGTACAGAGCGCCAAGCGCTCCGGCAACCGGCGGGACGCGGGCCGCTGGCAGATGATCCTGCACCTGGCCGACCGCGGAGCACCCGGCGCATGGTCGTCGGCCTCCGAGACAGGGGACGCCACCGCGAAGCCACCCCTGACCGCGGACGAACTGGTGGGGATGCTGGCGACCGGCGACAACGACCAGCGTCTTCGGCTCACCGTCATCACCACGAGACCGGCCAGCAGCCCCTCCATCGCGGACCAGTTGGAGATGTTCCGCATCCCCTCGCACCGCACGCCGGAATCCCCGACGACGACACCCGCCCCGACCGGCGACGGGCTCGCAGTCGAACTGGCCCGGCACCTGGGCTGCCCCGTGCTCGCCTTCCGGCACCGGATCGGCGACCAGGCCGCGGTCGCCTTCCTCACCAAGGTGTACGAGAACCTGCTCGCGCAGGGCTGGACGCTGCCCCGGGCGGTGGGCGCGGCACTCAGGGAGTGCCTGACACCGAAGACACTCGATCTCGCCGCACCCGTTCTCTACGGCGCCGACGCCTGCGGTCTGGTTGTGGAGCCTCCGCCGCTCCTCAGGCCCGATCCGCCGACCATGGGTCACCGGCCGTCCAGCCTCATCGGCCACCATGACCCGATGTGGCGGGCCAGCGAGATCTTCGCCCGGCTCACCGGCGGCGAGGCCAACGGCGCCGTCCTGCACGGCATGACGGGCGTCGGCAAGGAGGCCTGCGCACGCGAGCTGATCAGCCAGTACGGCGCCCACCGCTACCGGCATGTCGTGTGGTACCCGCTCAAGGGCAGACCGGCGGAGCCCACCCCATGGGGTGCCCTGCGTGGCTTCGTCGCCCTGCTGCTGGAGCAGTCCGCGATCCGCCAGGCGTTCGAGATCCGCGGGGAGCCCGTGCCGGCCCAGGAGCAACTGGACGACTTCCTGGCCGACGACACCGCCTTCGAGCGGTTCTGCAACGACGTCGAGGAACGCCTGACCAACAGCGACACCGAGTACTTCCTGGTCTTCCTGCGCGACGTGGGACACCTGATCGCGCGCAGCCCCCGGGATGCGAGGACGGCGGACACCGACGGCCACGGTCCCCAGTCGCCCGGCCCCTGGCTCGATCCGCGCTGGGCACGCTTGATCGACGCGATGACACAGAGCCCCGCGCCCGGCTTCCGGCTGCTGATCACCAGCCCGCTGCCGCTCCACCTCGACCAGCGTCGGCTGCCGGACATCCAGGTCCCCCTCCTGGCACCCGCCGAGGCGTTCCTGCACGCCCAGAGCCTTCCGCACCTCGGGCGGATCATCACCACCGCCGCCCGCGACATGGCCGGGGAGGAGCAGCGCAGGCTGGTGCACAACGTGCTCGCACGCGCCGACGGGCACCCCGGACTGCTGCGCTTCGCCGACGGCGTGGCGGCGGAGCCGGACGGAACCCGGCGGTTGCAGCATCTCGCGACCGTGGACGGCGACCAGTTGGGGCAGGACCACACCGAGCCCATTCCGGAGGACTGGCGGCTGATCGAGGAGTGGACCGCGGAGGCGCTGAACTGCGTTCCCCGCACCGATGCACGCCAACTGCTGCTTTTCGCACTGTCCTTGCTCAGCCCCCGGCACCGGGTGCTGCACCCGGACGATGTCTTCGCGCCGGGCCTGCTGGCGGAGGTATGGGCGGGGCTGCGCATCCGCTGCAAGAGCTTCGCCGGCCCGTCACCGCACCCGGAGCGCGGCACGGACAAGGTTGCGTCGACGCGTGGGGAGGAGGACGAACTCCGCTTCCTGCTGGAGTCCTTGGCCGGTCTCTGCCTGATCGACCTGCCCGCGAACGGCACGCACATGAGGATACGGATGCATCCCGCGGTCGCCGAGGCGGTACGGCGCGTCCAGGCGGCCTGGCTCGACCTGGACGGCTCGCTCCGCGCCGAGGTGGACCGGATCGCGATCCGCCACACGGCCGGCCGGGTCAAGACGGCCCTGCGGCACCGGACGCACGGCAGAACGGCGGACGCCCACCGGCTCATACCCGAGGCGATGCCCTATCTGGAGCGCGCCAGTGACTGGGAGACATGGCTGCACTTCGTCGCCGTCCGGATGACCCGCTCGCGCCGGGGCCGCGACGGCCTCGGCGACACCCTGCGCAAACTGGAGAGAGTGACCGTCGACATAAGGGACAAGAACTCCGACCAGTTCAAGATGGCCCAACGCCTCAGCAGTGTGTTCAAGGCCATCGACGAGAACAGACGACCCGGCCTGTCCGCCCTCCTCGGAAAGGGGCCGGGCGACCCCGTCGTGGACAACTCGCCGCTGGCCATGGCCATGAGCGCCGGAATCCTCAGCGGACTCAGGGACACCGGAAGACTGACCGACGCCCGGGAAGTGGCCGAGGACTACCTGCGGTTCTGCGACGCGGACGGCACGACCCCCCTGGTGGCCGACGCGGTCGAGGTGGAACTGCTGCGAGTGATGGTCGACAGGGGCGAGCTGCCCGACGCGCTGCACCGCATGGAGACCGCCTTCGAGACACTCGCCGATGTCCGCTTCCGCGACGCGGTCCACCACCGCTGGGCCGGCGGGGAGATACTCCGCCGCAAGCTGTTCACCATAAGACGCGACACCCACGTCCTCCTCGCCGACGCCGCGCCCAAGGGCTCCGCCGACCGCGCCCGCCATCTGGAGCTGGCCCGGGCGGACCACGAACGGCTGGGGCAGTACCTGGACTTGGTGGGCCCCGACCCGATCGAGGGCCATCTGCACGCCGTGGAGGGCTGTCTGCTCGGACTGGACCCACGCCTGGAGAACGGCAACTGGCACGTGCTGGAGGAGTGCGACGGCGAACTGGTCGGCTGCCTCAGCGCGGTCGAACACTCCGGGGACGTCATCGTCCAAGCCATGACCGATGTGGCCCGCGCCCGCATCAAACGGCAGCAGGCCACCCAACTGACCGAGGCGAACGGCCGCCTGGCGGGACACGGCGCCATGAAGACAGCGAGGGACTACGAACTGAAAGCACTGAGACTGCTCTACGCCCAGGGCACACCGATGGACATCGGTGCCTGCCACCGGCGTATCGGCGACGACCAACTCGCCTGCGAGCACGAGAGTTTGCTGCGCAGTACGCACGCACACCACATGTACGCGACCCTGGTGGGCCGGCTCACCGGAGCGCACATCCTGGCGGAGCGTGACTCGGACCGTGCGCGGTGGCAGCGGAGCCGTTCGGAGCGGGGGGTGCTCCCGGCGACCGTGGACGAGCTGTGCGGACGCGTCCAGGAAGACCTTTCGGGGAGAGGAGGGGCGCCGGTGCCCGGGGCGCTGGACCCACGGGGCCTGCTGCGCAAACTCGCCGCTGACAGCGAGGTGGAGCGGGGGTTCGGGGACCTGCGGGGGGATTCGTAGGCTCCGCCGACACAGTGCACGAACTATGGGGGGTGGGTGAATGACGCACGTCGTCCACCTGAGGATCAAGGCTGCCGGAATGCCGTCCGGGGCGGCCTATGCCGTCGAGACGGCGTTGATCCGGGAGAGCGGTGTGGAACACAGGACGCCGGTGGAGATTGAACCGCCACTGGCGCTGACCGACCCGGGTGGTCCTCAGGCCTTGTGGGAACAGGTGCGGGGACTGGTCGAGGACGAGGCAGGACTGTTGGTGCTGCGGCTCCACGAACCGGAGCTGCGCCGGTTGGACTGGGAGGGGATGGCGCGACAGACGGCGCTCGGGGAGGGCCGGACGGCGCCCAGCGTGGTGCGCACCGCTGTCGGCCCCCGCGCGTTCCAACCGGACGAGCGGCTGCCGTTCGGGGATCTCCCGGTACGGGTATTGGTCGTGGGGGTGGATTCGCACCTGGAACGAGGAACGGTTGACGATCCTCCGTGGCACGAGGACGTCGCGGTTCATGCCGCGGTGCACGCGCACGCCGATCGTTGGGAGGTCGAGGTGCTCCCAGGCCCAGTGAGTCACGGTGCGCTCGCCCGGACCGTGAAGGCCAGCAAGCCGCACGTGCTCCATCTGGCGGGAGACACCGCGCGTACCCTCTTCGACCAGGGGGTGCCCGGCGGTGTCAACCTCTCCTCCGTCCGGCTGGTGGTCTCCAGCAGCGACGGGGCCCAGGTCGAGGCACACGAACTGCTGCAACCCTTTGCACAAGCGGACGCCGTCATGCCGGTCCGCGCCGTGGTGTCCCTGACGCCCGGACCGGAACCGGACGCCCACCATGATCTGTGCGCGTCGCTGACCGCGTTCTACCGCGCGCTGATCGCCGGAGAGAGCCTCGACGCGGCAGTCCGGTCCGCCACCGCCGCCGACCTGTCGGCCGACGCGGAGGCGGAGGCCAAGGTCGAGTGCTCCGCGGCCCTGACGGTCAACTGCCGGCCCGACCTCGTACTGCCGAAGCCTTCGGCGCCTGCGCGCCCGTCGCTCCCCGCGCTGTACGGGAACCTGGAGCGCGCCACCGACCGCGTGGGGCAGCGCAGAACGGCCCTGGAACAACTGGAGGAGGGCGCCGGTGTCCGGCAGTTGATCGTGCTGACCGGTGGTGAGCCGGACGACAGGATCGGCACCACCTGGTTCCTGCTGTCGACGTTACGCGTCTGGGAGGAACGGCCGGGCGCCCGCGCCCTCTACCTGGACTTCGCCAGCCGCCCCAGCACCAAACCCCTCAGGGTGGCCGACGAGATGCCCAAGCCCGACGACTTCCTGCTGGACACGGTCGCCAGGATCGCCGAGAGCGTACGCACGCACAGCGGCCGCCACGGTGGCTGGGACCTGGACGGCGAACTCGCCGCCGTCGAGGAGCTGGTCGCCCGCGAGCCGCGCGACGGCGGCATTCACATGGGGGTCAGTCCGATTCGGGACGAACTGGTCGAGGCCGCGGTCGAACTGATCGTCAAGGCCGCTCCGCCGGGCACCCACCTCGTACTGGCTCTCGACCACTTCGTGGAGAGCGACAAGCTGAGCGACGACGAGGCCAGGTACCTGGTGAGTCATCTGTTCAAGGCCGCACTGCACAGCCACGGCGCCATCACCGTCATGGCGACCGCCAAACACCCCCACCACGACCGGACCGAGGACCGGCTGGCGGGGTTCTTCGCCGAACGTCATCACATCACGCTGCAGCGATGGCCGGCGCACCACGGTGGGCCGCTCTTGCGGGAATTGGGTACACGAATGGGTTACGACTGGCATGACTCGCCGGAGTGGCGCGCACTGGTGCGAGAGAAACTCGACACGCTTGGGGAAGACTTCGGCCCGCAACTCCTGCAGGACGTGTGCGACACCGCGCTCGCCAGGATCGGCTGAACCGGGGAATCAGGGGGGAGGGCGCATGGAACGGACTGGACGGGTGACCGCCGCCGGGGACGACGAATACGAGACGGCGTTCCGACACTTCCGCGACTCGCGGGACAGCAAACCGGTGCGTTACGAGGCGCTCAAGCGGTGCAGCCTGATGACTTGCCTGAGCGAGCCCGCCTTCGCCGTCGCCACCGACGGGCTGGAGTACTCGTTCGAGGACCTGCGGCGGGTCCTTGCCGCGTATCCCGCCGAGACCGGGTGGTACCAGCTCAACGGCATGATCCGCAAGGGCGCCTGGGCGGCCTGGTGGAAGGACGACGGCGCGTCCTCCACGGAAGCGGGACTGCCCGCCGCGATGACCGAGACGGCGGACCGGCTGGCGTCCCATCTGACCGGTGCCGACGGAAACACCGCCATGGTCGAGCGGCTGCGGCTCCTGGTACTCGCGGGCAGGCACCGGGAAGCCGGCGAGGTGTTCGACAAGTGGTATCCGGCGTTCGAGAACGTCGCCGATTTCGAGGTGTGCCGCAAACTCGCGCAGGCCGTCGCGCCGGACGACCTGCGCAGTTTCGCCGCGGACGCGCTCCACTCCGGTCTGGTGGAGCGCCGTGAACGGGCGGAACACCGACTGGAGATGAGCCGAGGCCTGCACGGGTACTTCGCACAGACCCGGTACTACGTCGCGCGCCGCGAGGTGGAGGGCCTGCTGGAATCGGCGGTCCTGGGCACGCCACCACCGCAGCCCGGTGCGGACGGAATCCCTCCTGGGCCGCCCCGTGTCATCCACCTGCACGCAAGTGGTGGCATGGGAAAGAGCACGCAACTCGCCTGGCTGGTCGCCCGGTTCGGTGTCCAGCAGTCCCCGCCGGTACTCTCCGCCGTCCTCGACGCGCAGCCCATGGTGTCCGAGCGCCTGCTCGGCTTACCGGGACTCCTGCTGGTCAAGGCCGCCGAGCGGTTCCTGGAGCAGGCGGAGGTACTCGACCGGGAGGGCCGGTGCCGACGCATGCGCCTGTTCCTCAACCGGCACCGGCACCGCCGACGGGAACTGGACCGCGAGTTCGAACCGCCGGGCAACACCCCCTTGCGGCGGTGGAACGGCGTTGCCCTGCCCGCTTCCCTGGTCCAGGACTTCGCCGACGCTCTGAACGACATCGCCCCGGACGCCCCGATCCTGTTCTGTCTGGACGCCACCGACGAACTCCTCCAGGCCCCGGAAGAGGAACTGGCGCCCCTGCTGGAGATGTTGAGCAAGCTGGTCCGCGAGGTGCCCTGGCTGCGGGTGGTGCTCTCCGGCCGGGCGGACGTCACCGAACTGGACGTCTTCCGCAAGGCCTTCTCGGGCGTACCGTGGCGGGCGCTCGCCCTCCAGCCCTTCACCGCCGACGAGGCGCGCAGCTACCTCAAGCTGCGCGGTGTGGCCGACGGGCGGGCACAGGCGATAGTCGAGGCCTGCGAGCAGGACATCGAGGGCTCCCCGGGCTTCAACCCGCTCGTCCTGGCCCTGTTCGCCAGCTCCCCGGACGACGAGCTGCCGACGGAGGGCAAGTCGCTCTATCTGTTCGTCGTCGACCGCGAGCTGAACTACATCAACGACAAGGTCGCCCGCCACGCCCTCAAGTACTGCGCGGTCGCCCGCCATCCCACCTACGAGTACTTCCTGAACGTGCTGGTGCCCCTGCTGTCCGCGCACAGCGAGCAGGCCGGGGAGGGCGGGCTGGAGGATCCCAGAACCCTGTGGGACCAGCTGATCGGCTACGCCAAGCGCTCGGCGTGGATCAGGGCCACGGACACCCGGCTCGACGTCCACATCAACGTGCGACGGGAACTGGCCCGGCGGCTGCGCTCCGAGGAGGAGCCCGCCTGGCGCGAGTTCCACCGGTCCGCGTCCCGGAGCTGTGCCGGTCTCGCCCGTCGGGCGGGAAGCCCCAAGGAGACGGCGGGGTGGGTCGCCGAGCAGGTCTACCACCAGCTGCACTCCGCCGTGGACCGGCGGGACGACCGTGAGGACTTCCTCGAAGAGGTCGCGCGGACCTGGCACCGCCAGGTCACACTGGCCTGGCAGCGAGGCGACTTCGCGACCGTGATCGATCTCGCCGACCGGCTGCTCAGCGCCGACCTGGAGTGCCCCGACAACGACCGCGGGCGCCGGGGCCGGCCCGATCCGCGCGTGATGCCGTTGCAGCTCTGGTACGACATCGCGTTGGAACGCGCCTACGGCGAACTGCACGCCGTGCTGTACGGGGGCAGGCCCGGCTGGTTCGACGTGGAGCGCTGTCTGAAGCTGGTGCGGCTCCGCGCCGGGATGACCGACGGGAACCGGCGGCCTGTCACGGACCAGCTACGGGCGGACATCATCACCGCCGCCCTGCGACTGCACGCCGGACTGCGTGAGGGCCCGGCCCCGGTGCATGAGGCCGAGGGCCTGCTTCAAGCCGTGCTGGACAGTGCACAGCACCGTGACCCGGACCGTCCCGTCGGCCCCCTGGAACACCTGTGGACCGCCGACGCCCGGCTGCTGATGGCGAGTTGCCGGGTCAGGATCGGCCGCACCAAGGAGCACGCCCACGACAGCCATGCGGCGGCCGACCGCGCCTTCACCGACGTATTCGAAGCCGCCGTCGCGCGCGAGGCCCCCCAGGCCGGGCTCGTGGCCCGCTACGCCATGCAGGACTGGGACCTGGTGGACCGGCCCGATCTGGTACGGGCCTGGCGGCGTCGGCTGGAGACGACGTCAGGCCCCGCGGAGGACTGGACGCGTCTGATGGCGGCCGAGGCGGAGCTGCGCTCCGGGCTCCCGGTGACGGCTCAACTGCCCACCCGTTCCGGTTTCGGCCGGGACGCGCTACGGGCGGATCTGCTCCAGGCGAGGTCACAACTGCTCGTCGGCGAGGCGGAGGAGGCCGAGCAGCTACTGCGCGAGGTCACCCTGCCCGCGGTGTCGGGACAGATGGAGCCCGAGCTGGCCTTCGAGACCTTGATGGTGCTGGCCCGCGCCTGCGCCCAGATGCTCGAACTCGAACAGGCCGAGACCAACGCCGGTATGGCCATGGGCCGGGCCTGCGACGACGAACAGCGCCTGTCGGTGATGGTGCTCCGCGTCACCACGGCGCTGTCCGCCGCCGGCGACCTGGGACGGGCGCACCAGTGGATCTCGCGCTCCCGGCCGCTGCGGGAGGATGCGCGCGGTCCGGCCGGCTCGTACATGAACGGCGCCGAGTGCGCGCTGCTGTACCGCCGGGGCCGCCGCGAGGAGGCCGAGGAGGTACTGCGCCGCTGGTCGGACCAGTTGCGCTCGCGGCGCGACGCACCAGGACGTCTCGGCACCCCGCCCACCGCGGCCGAATGGCTGTGCTACGGCCTACACGCGCTCGTGTGCGCCCCCGTGCACGAGATCAGGGACCACGTCGCGACCATCACCACGGCGGGGCGGTCCGTCCCCGGCACGAACCGGCGTCTGATGCTGCTCGCGGAGCAGGTGAGGCTGTACGCGACCGTCGCCGAGCAGCCCGTGCTCACGGACAGGACCCGCGTCGCCGCTGTCCAACGACTGTTGCACCAGCGCCGGACCGAACCCGGCGAGACCGACCGGGCGGTCGGCCTGCACGCCCTGTGGACGGCGGAACTGCGCACACTCCTGCTCGGCGGCAGCCCCCAGGCGATCACCGCGATGCGCACCGCCGCCGCCCGGCTCGGCAAGGACAACCGGCAGGTGCACGCAACCTGGCTGCGCCTGCACCGCCTGCTGCCGGCGGAGGTGACGCCGGACCCCCTGCCCGTGGCGGAGGCCCACGAACCCTCGCAGCGGCTGACGCTGCGCGCGGCCGACCTGATCGCCCGGGGCAGGCACACCAGGGGCCGTCAGCGGCGCAGGGCGGTGGAGGAGGCCGCCGAACTCCTCCGCCTCACCAGGGAGAGCGACGTGCCCACCGTATGGCACCTGCTCGCCGCCCGCGACGGCGGCGATGTCGGCGTCCCGGCCGACGCACTGGCGGAACTGCTGGAGACCCCCCTGCTGGAGGAGGCCCGCTGCCGCAACCTGCAGTTCGCGCTGCGCCGGCTCGGCCGGTACGAGGGACAGGACCCGCCCACCGGCAAGATGGACGAGTCCTGGCGCAGGGCGTGGGCGGCCTACCAACGCGAGGCCCGCGGAGAAGTACCCGCCCGGCTGCGGCGGGCGGTACGGGCCGCGGCCGAGGAACGCCCGGTCACCCAGATCGAGGTGGACGTCCGGGGCAACGCCGTGGGCAGCCCGCCCGGTCCTGGTCCCGAGCCCTCGGCACCCCGTTCGGACGAGACCGGTGGTGCCCTGGTGTGGCGGGCGACGGAGGACTTCCTGCTCTCCCGGGAGCCCCTCGACATCGCGGACGACAGGCCCGTGGACGTGCTCCTCCTGCACGGCGAGATGCGCCCGTTCGACCAGGGGGCGGCGCTGCGCCTGCCGGGCAGCGCCCGGTCCATCCGCCCGGAGGACGTGGACCGCGCCGTACGGATGCTGTGCGCCGAACGGAGGCAGCCGCCTCCCCTGGTGGTGCTGGACGCGCTGCCGCAGGACACCTCGGAGGGCTCGGACGCGCAATTGCGTGACCTGTTCGCCTTCCAGTTGCACCTGCTCGGCTATGTTCCGGCCGTGCTCGCCGCCGGGCCCGTCGACTCCGATCCGGACGGCAGTTGGCGCCGTGCGGCTCTCGACCATGCCGTCGCCTTCGGCCGAACCGCACACCAGATCGCCGAGCGGCTGCAGAACTTCGCCACGCGTCCGGGGGACGGGGGGTGGCGGGTGCCGCGCATCCGGCTGCTGACCCACATCCCCGAGGACGAGACCTTCGGCATCGGGGTGCTCTGACGCCTTACGGGAACGGCCCGCCCCCACCGGCCTGCCCTGACCGGCCCGCTCGGCGGGACGGTCAGGGCAGGACGTCCAGCAACGCGCCGGAGATCACGACCGCGAGCACGAAGCAGACGAAGAAGACCAGAATCTTGCCGAGGAGCACGAAGTCATCGGTGTTCCCCTTCGACTCCGCCGGTGCCGGCCCCCCCGCATGACGGGGCCGTTGAGCCTTCCTGTCCCGCCTGCCGCGCAGCAACCCGGGCCTGGGTCGAGGAGGGATCTCCGGCGGTCTGTCGGGAAGGGGAGGCACCTTCGTCAAAGGCCCCAGGCGCAGGGCGATGCGAGCGGCCCAGGGACCCAGCACGTCGAAGAAGGAGTGGTGAACGTCGAGTTCCCCACGCTCCGCCTGGTCGAGCATCTGCCGCATTACCGAACGCAGCGGGTCGGTGGAGAAGACGGTGTGCTGCTGACGGACGAACCAGGCCCAGTCGCGAGCCGCCTTCTCCTGGCGCAGGGCGGGGCGGATCAGCAGGTCGAACAGGTGCTGCGGGTTGTACCGGAACTCCGGGCGGCGCCCGGTTCCGCGCAGTCCGAGCCGGTAGCGGATCGCGGTAAGACACGCGATCACAGTCTGCGACCCGTTCCACAGCGGGGCCCGGCTCGACACCTCTCGCAGCAGTTCCATCCCCTCCTCGTCGCTGTGCGCCCGGAGCAGCCTCTCGACGAGCGCTGCGGCCTCCCGGTCGCGCCGCTCGGCGTCCGCGTCGGCGAAGAAATCCTCGCCGCTCGGGGAGAGTACGAATTCCGCCGGTGGCGGATCGAGCGCCGCCGAGCGATGTGGCTCCACGGGGTCCGGCTCTTCCGCACGCTCGAAGTCCGGGTCCCTCTCCTGCTCGGCGGGTGCGGGGTGTTCGTCATGCTCCTCGGAGCCCTCTTCCGCTGCTTGCGGCGTCTCTTGCGTCTCTTGCGTTTCGCGCGTGTCCTCCGTCGTCTCCGATGGATCCGGGGCCGGCCCCGCGGGCAGTGCGCGGTGGGGTGCGGTTCCGGCGTGGCGGGCCAGGAGGTCGCGCAGCCTCTCGGCACGGCCTGCCGCGGTCATCCCGTCCCAGCCCGGCTGGGCGCGCAGGAGGTCCAGCCCCGGCAACCCATGGGTCTGGTAGCGCATCACCAGCAGCGACGCGGCTTCGTGCGCCGGACCGTCGGGCGCGAGCCGGCCCCCGAGGCGCAGTCGGCCGTACTCGCGACTGCCGGGGAGGGGCCACTTGGGCATCACGATCAGGCGGTAGGCATCGGATTCGACGGATTCCAAGGTGGAGAACGTCCAACGGCCGGGCAGCACCGGGGAGAGCATGTCCACGAGGGCGAGCAGTGCGGCGCGTGGTGCCCCGGCGACGAGGGACGAGTCGATGGAGAACCTGCCCCTGGGACGGGACAGCAGCCACGTCGTCAGATAGCACAGCCCCTCGGTGAGGGCCGACCCTCGACCGGTCTCCCGGAGCCGGTCCGCGCCCTCCCGGCACCGGCGTTCCAGCTCGGTCGGGTCGGGCCGGTCAAGACGCTGGCCCAGTTCGACACGAGCGAAGTCGTCCCCGAGCGGCCAGTCGGACTCCTCCAGGCCCAAGGCCCATTCCGCGGTGAACCGGCCGGGCTCGGCGACGAGGGCGTGGCTGAGGAGGTTCTCCCGCTGCAGGTGGTCGATCGTCATGACCCGCCGCACGATGACGTCCTGCCGGGAGGAGAGCCGATCGTAGGCGATCGAGTTCCCGACGGCGTCGCCGGGAGGACGCAGAACGGCACTCGCGAGCTGGAAGAGGCTCACTTCCTGCGCCATGGCCAGGGACGACGCCACCGGGCCGAACCCCTTGTTGTGGGAGGGATTGTCGGGTTGGTAGGCGCACACCACCTGGTGAATCCCGGCGTTCGAGACGGTCACGTCGTCACACCTCCCGCAGCCGCGGCGCGGACACCGGTGTGTCCAGCAGACCCCACATCTGGAACACGGACAGCAGCGGCCCCAGCACCCGGCGGGGCCGGATCCCGCCGACGAAGGCGGTGGGGGAACCGGACGCCGGGGAGCCGCCGTTGACCGCGGGCGCCACCGCCGGGGACATGCCGGTCGCCGACACGAAGTGCAGGGTGCAGCGGCGGCACTCCATGAAAGGCCGCAGCCAAGGCGTGGCCTGATGGTGCGTCAGAAACGCGAAGACGTCCTGGCTCTCCCGGTACACCTCATTCGGGTCCGGGGCGCTCTTGGGGCGGCCGTCCTCGCGCAGCCACTGGTCGATCGGCGGTTCGAAGCGCAGCACGTCGCACTTGTTCAGCACGATCACCGTCGGTACGTCGCACAGCCCGCCGTCGCGCGGCAGCCGGTCCAGTACGGCCGAGAAGGTGGGGTCGGCCAGGCCCGCCGTGTGCGGCTGCACCCCGGCGACCTCGCGGGCCAGTGACAGCTGCTTCAGCCGCAGCGCCCTGAGCGCGTCGACGACGAACACCAGCGCGTCCACGCCGAGCAGGAACTCGGTGGCCTTGCCCGGCAGATGGAGCGACTCCCCGGCGATGTCGAAGAAGGCCACCGGCCTGGTCTGGCCGTTGACCGTGATCAGCAGGGCGTCGGTGAACTCCACGAAGTCCGTGGGCCGGGTGGCCGGCAGGACCCGGCCCGCCTCCAGCTGGTTGACCGCACGGGCCAGGAACTCGTGGTGCTGGGAGGTGTTGACCGAGCGGCAGCGGATCCCCAGGGAGTCCAGGCCGCCCCGGCCGATCTCCGCCATGATCGCCGCCAGCAGATGGGTCTTGCCGGTGCCGGACTGGCCGACGAAGGCAATGGTCATCGGCTTGCCGAACATCAGGTACGGCACCGGCAGGAAGTGCCGGTCCGGCTGGTCGTTGGGGCACTTGAGGAAGGCGCGGTTCAGCTGGTCCTGGCGCCGCATCTGGTTGGGCTCCGAACCCGGGTCCCACGGCACCATGTTGTTCGTCTCGGGATCGGAGAGGAACAACTGCCGTTCGTCCAGATGCAGTTCCTGGAGGCAACTGGGACAGTGCACCGGCTGCTGCGGCTGCCCTTGGGGGATGTCCTGATCCACTATCCGCCTTCTCCCGCCCTACGGCCACCGAATCCCCTGCGCCCCGGCCCGGATCGCCCCCGGCGCCGTGGCCAGCCACTGCCCAACTGCTCGTACGGGCCGCCCCGTTCGTCCGGCCGGACATCCGGCTCGGGCGCCGCGTGGTCCGGCTGTTCCGGTTCGCCCCACACCCCCGCCGGTGCCACCGGCCACGCCGACGGCCCCTTGTCGGCGAGGAGTTCGGCGAACCGGGCCCGTCCCGTCGACAGAGGGTCCGAGGGGCGGCCGAGGTCATCCCAGGGGTCCGGGGCGGCGATGCGGCGCAGCATCGTCCGCGCGTCCGGCCGCTGCTCGGCCCGTTCGGCGAACACGTCCTTGAGCAGTTCGTCCCGTACGGGCCCGGCGACTGGTGGCATCCGGGTGCCGCTCGGTTCCCGGGCGTGGGCGACGAAGTACACGAGCTGACCGGCGCTCCAGATGTCGTCGCGGTGGTCGTTCGTGCCGACTCCCTCGCGCTGCTCGGGCGGCGCCCACGGCAGGGACCCCATCCGCTGCCGCGGACGGCCCTCCCGGTCGGCGCTGCCGAAACTGGTCAGCTGCACCCGGGAGCCGTCCCAGCGCACCGTCGCCGGGCTGATCGACCGGTGCACCAGCCCCGCCCACTGCAGCAGCCGCAGGGCACGGAACAGACTGGACTCGAACTTCTTCTGCTCGGCCGACAGCATCAGAGCACCGGCCCGTTCGGCCAGGGTCCGCCCGTCGCGCGGGAGGTCGAGCAGCAGGAACGGCTGCTCCACCTCGATGCCGTACCCGGCCAGCCGGGTGAACTCGGGCGGATAGCTGACCTCCATGAAGGTGCGGACCAGGGTGAGTCCGGCACGGATCTCGGCCTCCAGCGCGTCCACACTCTCCGCGCGGGTGGTGTACGCGGGCAGCAGCCGCCGCTGCAGAAACAGCCGCCCGTCCTCCAGCCGGATGGTCCGGGTACGGAAACCGGAGGCGGGGGCGGGCTGTTCGTCGACGCCGTAGTCGAGCACCCGGACCCGTTCGGGCATACCGGAGGAGTCGACGAAGGACAGGCTCTCGTTCATCCCGTCACGCTCCGGGCTTCCTCGCGTACCAATCGTGCCGCGTCCTTCCCCGTCACCCTGTCTCGCCCGACGCGTGCGAGGCCGACGGGAAGGACGAGTGGTCCCCGGCGGGGGCACCGTCCACGTCCGGGCCCGGCCACACGGGCCGTACCGCCCCCGTCGACAGGGGCACCAGACGCAGCAGCCCGGCGAACCGGCCCGAGGCGGTCCAGACGATCTCCGGCATCCCCGCTCCGTCCGGTGAGCTGCCCCGCGCCGCCCAGCGGGGGCTGCCCGGGGCCTCGGAGCCGCCGTCACCCCGGCCGCCGGTGCCCTTGTCCGCGCCCGAGGAACTCACCACGGCCTTCCAGAAGGCCCCCTGCATGGCGTGCGGTACGAAACCGAAGCTGCGCGCGGCGCCCGGTGCGCGGTCGAGCATGCGCAGCTGGTCGGGGGAGCACAACTGCAGCGCCTCGTTGCGGCTGTCGGGCAGCAGGACGTCGACGATCCGGCGCAGGTCCACCCCGACGAGGGTGGCCGGATCGGGCCGGTCGGCCGACGCCGACGCAAACGGGGGCGGAGGGGTGGTGCCCATCTGCGCCGGCTGCCGCTGGTACTCGTTCATCAGCTCGTCGGTGCGGGAGACCACGGGCAGCGCCGCGGCGCTGGACGGATCGCGCAGCACGACCTCCCAGTACGGGGCGAGCACCTCGGCCACCAGATCGGTGATGTCTGCGGCGAGGGTCGTCCGCAGCGCCTCCCCGGCCTGGCCGACGTACTCCACGGCGAACGTACTGCCGCCGCGCCCGCCGGAGGGCCCGGTACGGCCGCTGCCGCGCTGGGCGGAGTCCCAGGCCGGGCGGGCCCGGCGGCCGAGCTGCTCGGCGAACTCCGCCAGGGTGTCGCAGACCGACTGCACCAGATGGGCCAGCGCCTTGGCCTGGTCGGACGCCCCGGCCCGGGCGTCCGCCAGCAGCCAGTGCTGCAGGACGCCCTGGTCGAGGACGTCACCGAGCCGTTCCACGGCCTCGGCGGCCTCCGCCAGGCAGGCGTCGGACCGCCACTGCCGTACGGCCGCGACCCAGAGCGAGCGAGCCGACAGGGCCGTCGCCAGCAGCGCCAGCACCAGCAGCGGCGCGCCGGTCCACACCGGCGGGCCAGCGGTGATGCGCAGACCCACTCCCGCCGCGCCGCCGACCAGCCAGGCGACGGCC
>NZ_FLSP01000004.1 GCF_900091315.1 Streptomyces sp. DI166 | reverse complement strand
TCGTCGATGACGGCCAGCTCGGCGCCGACCTCAACGGTCTCGTCCTCGGCGACCTTGATGGAGGCCAGGACACCGGCGGCAGGGGAGGGGATCTCGGTGTCGACCTTGTCGGTCGACACCTCCAGCAGCGGCTCGTCGGCCTCGACGCGCTCGCCCTCGGCCTTCAGCCAGCGGGTGACAGTGCCCTCGGTGACGCTCTCGCCGAGCGCCGGAAGGGTTACGGAAACCGCCATGGTTTCGGTTGCTCCTAACGGATTGCGGAAGTCTGTGTCGTCGCGTTGTCGACCGAGGGGTCAGTCGTGCGCGTGCAGCGGCTTGCCGGCCAGGGCCAGGTGGGCCTCGCCGAGCGCCTCGTTCTGCGTCGGGTGGGCGTGGATGAGCTGCGCGACCTCGGCCGGCAGGGCCTCCCAGTTGTAGATCAGCTGGGCCTCGCCGACCTGCTCGCCCATGCGGTCGCCGACCATGTGGACGCCGACCACCGCGCCGTCCTTGACCTGGACGAGCTTGATCTCGCCCGCGGTCTGCAGGATCTTGCTCTTGCCGTTGCCCGCCAGGTTGTACTTCAGAGCGACGACCTTGTCCGCACCGTAGATCTCCTTGGCCTTGGCCTCGGTGATGCCGACGGAGGCGACCTCCGGGTGGCAGTAGGTCACGCGGGGGACACCGTCGTAGTCGATCGGGACGGTCTTCAGACCGGCCAGACGCTCCGCCACCAGGATGCCCTCGGCGAAGCCGACGTGCGCGAGCTGGAGGGTGGGGACCAGGTCGCCGACGGCGGAGATGGTGGGAACGTTGGTGCGCATGTACTCGTCGACCAGGACGTAGCCGCGGTCCATCGCGACGCCCTGCTCCTCGTAGCCCAGGCCCTGCGAGACCGGGCCGCGGCCGACGGCCACCAGCAGCACCTCGGCCTCGAACTCCTTGCCGTCGGCGAGGGTGACCTTGACGCCGTCCTGGGTGTACTCGGCCTTCTGGAAGAAGGTGCCCAGGTTGAACTTGATGCCGCGCTTGCGGAACGCGCGCTCAAGAAGCTTGGAGGAGTTCTCGTCCTCGACCGGGACGAGGTGCTTCAGACCCTCGATGACGGTGACGTCCGCGCCGAAGGACTTCCACGCCGAGGCGAACTCGACGCCGATGACACCGCCGCCCAGGATGATCGCGGACTTCGGCACGCGGTCCAGGACGAGGGCGTGGTCGGAGGAGATGATGCGGTTGCCGTCGATCTCCAGGCCCGGCAGCGACTTCGGCACGGAGCCGGTCGCCAGCAGGACGTGACGGCCCTGCACGCGCTGGCCGTTGACGTCGACGGAGGTGGGGGAGGACAGCCGGCCCTCGCCCTCGATGTACGTCACCTTGCGGGAGGCGACCAGACCCTGCAGGCCCTTGTACAGGCCGGAGATCACGCCGTCCTTGTACTTGTGGACCCCCGCGATGTCGATGCCCTCGAAGGTGGCCTTCACACCGAACTGCTCGCTCTCGCGGGCCTGGTCGGCGATCTCACCGGCGTGCAGCAGAGCCTTGGTGGGAATGCAACCCCGGTGCAGGCAGGTACCGCCGACCTTGTCCTTCTCGATCAGGGCGACGTCCAGGCCCAGCTGAGCCCCGCGCAGGGCCGCGGCATAACCGCCACTACCACCGCCGAGGATCACTAGGTCGAAAACGGTGCTGGCGTCGTTCGCCACGTCACGTCCTCCATGCATGTGCGCCACGCCGGTCTCCAGTGACCGGTCGGCGGCTGGTGTCCGGCCGCTCGTTCTTTCGGCCCTTGGTGGGGCCCTGTCCTGCCGACGCCCATCTTCGCACTTGTCGGAGGGGAACGAGACGCGGGGCCGACGTGTGAGACACCACACGCTCATAAGCGAACACGGGAAACACAAGGCGACGGGGCCTCGCACTACCCGCACGCGAGGCCCCGTCGAGTGGATCAGCCCAGGTCGCCCTCGGCCGTCAGCTCGGCGAGCCGGACCAGCGTGCGCACCGCCGACCCCGTACCGCCCTTGGGGGTGTAACCGAACGGACCGGACTCGTTGAAGGCCGGGCCCGCGATGTCCAGGTGCGCCCAGGTGATGCCCTCGCCCACGAACTCGCGCAGGAACAGGCCCGCGACCAGGCCGCCGCCCATCCGCTCGCCCATGTTGGCGATGTCGGCGGTGGGGGAGTCCATGCCCTTGCGCAGGTGGTCCGGCAGCGGCATCGGCCAGGACGGCTCGCCGACCTCCTCGGCGGCCTCCACGATCGCCGTGCGGAACGCGTCGTCGTTGGCCATCACACCGAAGGTGCGGTTGCCCAGCGCCAGCACCATGGCACCGGTCAGCGTCGCCACGTCCACGATGGCGTCCGGCTTCTCCTCCGAGGCCGCCCACAGCGCGTCGGCCAGCACCAGACGGCCCTCGGCGTCGGTGTTCAGCACCTCGACGGTCTTGCCGCTGTACATGCGCAGCACGTCACCCGGGCGAGTGGCGGAACCGGACGGCATGTTCTCGGCCAGCGCCAGCCAGCCGGTGACATTGACCTCCAGGCCCAGCCGGGCCGCCGCGACGACGGCCGCGAACACCGCGGCGGCGCCGCTCATGTCGCACTTCATCGTCTCGTTGTGACCGGCCGGCTTCAGCGAGATGCCGCCCGAGTCGTAGGTGATGCCCTTGCCGACGAACGCGAGGTGCTTCTTGGCCTTGGAGTGCGTGTACGACAGCTTCACCAGCCGCGGACCGGCCGCGGAGCCGGAGCCGACGCCGAGGATGCCGCCGTAGCCGCCCTTGGTCAGCGCCTTCTCGTCGAGCACCTGCACCTTGATGCCGTGCTCCTTGCCCGCCGCCTGCGCGACGGCCGCGAACGCCTCGGGGTAGAGGTCGTTCGGCGGGGTGTTGATCAGGTCGCGGGCGCGGTTGAGCTCCTCGGTGACGGCGGTGGCCCGCTCGATCGCGGCCCGGTACGCCTTGTCCCGGGGCTTGCCGCCGAGCAGCGCGATCTCGGCGAGCGGCGCCTTGCCGTTGCCCTTGGCCCGGCCGTCCTTGCCGCTGTCCTTGTAGGCGTCGAAGGAGTACGCGCCGAGCAGCGCGCCCTCCGCGACGGCCCCGGCGTCGGCGGCGTCGGTGAGGGGGAGGGCGAAGGCGGCCTTCTTGGAGCCGGCGAGGGTGCGCGCCGCGACACCGGCGGCCTTGCGCAGCGCCTCCGCGTCGTACTCGGCGTCCTTCTCGGGCTCCGCGCCCAGGCCGACGGCGACCACGAGGGGCGCCTTGAATCCGGCCGGGGCCGGGAGCTTGGTCACCTCGCCCTCGCCGCCGGAGGCACCGAGGGTCTCCAGGACGCCGGCCAGGCGGCCGTCGTATGCCTTGTCCAGGGCTTCGGCACCAGGGGCGACCACGGGGCCCTTGGCGCCCTTGGCGACACCGATCACGATCGCGTCGGCCCTAAGGCCGGCCGCCGCGGCGGTGCTGAGAGTCAGAGCAGTCACGGTGGTGAGTTCTCGCTTCCGATGTGAAGTTGCAGTGGCCGAAAGATGGTGGGTCGACCGGGCCCGACGGCCGACCCTAATTCCGACATCACAGGTGCGGCTCAGCGGGGCCTTCCCCGGTGCTGACACTCGGGCTTGAGCCTACGCGCGTGTGTCCCGTTCGCTCATTCCTGCGGGCGTTCACCTGTCAGTGGCGTCGTGGCGGCTTCACCGCTCTCACTCCCGGTGACCTGAGACACACTCAACGCGTTCCGGTGAGGCGACGGCTGACCGCTTCGCATGATTTCCGAGGATCCCCGTCCATAGGTAACGGGGGATCTTGTGGGGGGAGACACCATATGACGCACCGCGCGTACCGATGGAGATGCGCCGCCGCCGTACTGACGGCCGTGGGCGCGATGACGCTGGGCCCGGGGGCGCCCGGCGCGGCGGCCGCGGTGGAGCCGCGCGTCGACCTGCGGGTCCTGGTGGTGGACGACGGCGGCAGCGCGGTCGGCGCCATCGTGGCCCAGCTGCGGAGCACGGGCATTCCGTACATCACCGTCGACCTGAACGATTCTGCCCGTCCGGCCCTGACCGCCGGCTTCCTCAGCGACACGGTGGGCGGACGGCCGCGGGCGAAGTTCCAGGGCGTGGTGCTGCCCAACGAGGCCCCGTTCGGCGCCGGGTCCGCAGAGCAGACCGCGCTGGAGACCTTCGAGCGGACCTTCGGCGTCCCACAGGTCGACGCCTACACCTGGGCCCACCCCGGCGTCGGCCTCGACTACACCAGCGAGGGCGGCTGGGCGGGCAGCCTCGACGGCCGGGAGGCCGCCGTCACCGCCGCCGGGAAGTCGTCCGCGTTCGGCTACCTCGACGGGGCCTTCGCCTTCGAGGACAACTCGCCCGCCGTCCAGGAGAGCTACGGCTACGTCGCCCGGCCCCGCACCGGCTTCACCAGCTATGTCGACCTGCCCGTCCCCGAGGGCAGCGGACGCGGCAGCCTGGTCGGCGAGTACGCCCACGACGGCCGCCGCGAACTGGTCGTCACCTTCGCCTACAACCAGCACCAGCGGCAGTTCCGGCTGCTCGCCCGCGGCATCGTGGAGTGGCTGACCCAGGGCGTCCACCTCGGCCAGGACCGCAACTACCTCGCCGTCCACGTCGACGACGTCCTCGCGCCCGACGCCCGCTGGGACACCGAGCGCAACTGCACCCCCGGCGACATCGACTGCGTCGGCGGCGGCGAGGAGACCGACCCGATCCGCATGACCGCCGAGGACGCCGCCTACGCCGCCCAGTGGCAGCGCGGGCAGGGCTTCACCCTCGACATGGTCTACAACGCCGGGTCCGGCGAGGAGTGGAAGAGCGAGCACGGCGGCACCGACCCGCTCGCCACCCGCCTGGTCGCCGACCGCGCGCAGTACCGCTGGATCAACCACACCTGGACCCACCCCTTCCTCGGCTGCGTCCAGGACACCTCCACCGTGCCGTGGACCTGCGCGAAGAACGCCGACGGCTCCGTCAAGTACATGAGCCGCTCCGAGATCTCCCAGCAGATCCGCGACAACCACAACTGGGCCGTGGGCAAGGGCATCCAGGTCGACCGCACCGAACTCGTCACCGGCGAGCACTCGGGCCTGAAGACCCTGCCCCAGCAGCCCGCCGACAACCCGAACCTGGCCGGCGCCCTCGCCGACAACGGCGTCAAGTGGACCGCCTCGGACAACTCCCGCGAGCCCGAGCAGCGCGCGGTCGGCAACGCCCTGACCGTGCCGCGGCACCCCATGAACGTGTACTACAACACCGGCACCGCCGCCGAGATGGCCGACGAGTACAACTGGATCTACACCTCCGCCGAGGACGGCGGCAGCGGCATCTGCTCCGCCAACCCCGCCTCCACCTGCCTCGACGAACCGCTCGACGTGGCCACCGGCTACGCCGAGTACATCGTCCCGCAGGAGGCCCGTATCGCCCTCGGGCACGTCATCAGCAACGACCCGCGCCCGCACTACGTCCACCAGTCCAACCTCGCCGAGGAACGCATCCTCTACCCGGTGCTCAACCGGATCCTCGGCGACTACCGGGGCCTGTTCGCCGACAACACCCCGGTGCAGAACCTCTCCCAGAAGGCCATCGGCACCGAGCTCCAGCGCCGCGAGGCATGGCGCAAGGCGGTGGCGAACAACAAGGTCACCGCGTACCGCATCGGACGGACCGTCACCGTCAGCGCGCCGTCCGGCACCCAGATCCCGGTGACCGCGCCGGAGGGCACCAGGCAGCAGCAGCTCCTGGGCACGACCTCCTTCGGCACCTCGTACGCGGGCAAGCGCTCGGCCTGGGCGGCGCCCGGCCTGCTCCAGTCGGCGCTCACGCTGAACCTGCCGTAGGGCTGCCACGCCACCGCGAGGGCGCGGGGCCGTGACCGTTCGCGGCTCCGCGGCCCCGCCTCTCGTCCGCATCACAGGGGGGAAGCCGCGCAGCGATGCGCCGTCCTGTCACCATGCTCACCGAAGGCACCTACCCGCATGTTCACGGCGGCGTCAGCACCTGGTGCGACCAGCTCGTCCGCGGCATGCCGGAGGTCGACTTCCACGTCGTCTCGCTCACCGGCACCGGCCGGGAGCCCGTCACCTGGGAACTGCCGCCGAACGTCCGCCGCCATGTGCCGGTCCCGCTGTGGGGGCCGACACCGCCCGGTAGCGGACGCCCGCTGCTCGGCCGTACCCGCCGCAGGTTCCTCGACTCCTACGAACGGTTCCTGCTCTCCTTCCTCGAACCCGACTCCCGCGCCGACTTCGGGGAGGCCCTGTACGAGCTGGCCGAACTGGCGCGGGCGGGACGCCTGTCGGCGGCACTGCGCGGCGAGGCCGCGCTGCGGTCGCTGATGTGGATCTGGACGATGCCGCATCTGCCGACAGCCACCGCCGACCCGACCGTCCAGGACGCGCTCACCGCGCTCGACCTGCTGGAACACGCCCTGCGCCCGCTGGCGGTGCGGCTCCCGGAGGACTCCGTGGCGCACGCGGTGAGCAGCGGCCTCGCCACGCTGCCCGCGCTCGCCGCACGGGAGTTGGACGGCGTACCGTTCCTCCTCACCGAGCACGGCATCTATCTGCGGGAGCGCTACCTCGGCTACCGGGACGCCGAACAGAGCTGGCCCGTGAAGGCGTTCATGCTCGGCTTCTACCGTGAACTGAATTCACACGGATATCGGGCGGCGGACCTGATCACACCGTGCAACCAGTACAACCGGCGCTGGGAGGAGCGCGGCGGCGCCGACGCCGACCGCATCCGCACCGTCTACAACGGCGTCGACCCGCACGCCTTCCCGCACGCCGGACCCGAACCCGACGTCCCCACCCTCACCTGGTGCGGCCGCGTCGACCCCATCAAGGACCTGGAGACCCTGCTGCGGGCCTACGCCCTGGTCCGCGCCGAACTCCCCGAGACCCGGCTGCGGCTGTTCGGCCCCGTCCCGCCCGGCGGCGAGGCCTACCGCACCCGGCTGGAGAAACTCGCCGCCGAACTCGGCGTGGCCGACGGCCTCACCTTCGAGGGCCGGGTCAGCGAGGTCTGGCGGGCGTACGCGGCCGGGCACGTGGTCATGCTCTCCTCCATCTCGGAGGGCTTCCCGTTCTCCCTCATCGAGGCGATGTCCTGCGGCCGTACGACGGTCTCCACGGACGTCGGGGGAGTACGCGAGGCGGTCGGCGACACGGGGCTGGTGGTCCCGCCCCGTGAACCGGAGCACATGGCCGCCGCCGCGCTGACCCTGCTGAAGGACGACGAACGCCGCCTGCGCCTGGGCGCGCTCTCCCGCCAACGGGTCATCGACCGCTTCACCCTGCGCCGCTCGGTGGACGCCTTCCGCACGATCTACCGGGAACTCGCGGGCCTGCCCGAGCGGTACGAGCCGTCCGTGGAGACCGTCGCCGACTGGACCCTCGAACTGCGCGACCCCTGGTACGAGAAGCTCGCGACCGTGGGGACGGACTGGTGACCCGCCCCGACCCGGTCACCGAACTCGCCGACCGCCTCGACGACTTCGTGGCCGCCGCGGTCCACCCCGACGAGATCGCCGCGCTGCTGGAGTCCGACGGCCTCACCGACGACCTGATCCGCGAACGCTACGGCGCGGACAGCTCCTTCGCCCTGGCGGAGCATCTGTACACCCGCGTCCCCCGCCGCCACCCCGAGCCCCGGCCCGCCGCGGATCCCTGGCGGGTGGGCCTGCTCCCCTGCCTGCTGCGCGGCATCGTCTTCGCCCTGCCGGGCTTCGGGTACGTCCTGGCGGCTCCCTTGCTGGGCCCGTCGGCCACACTCCCTCTCCTGACGGCCGCCCTCTTCGGCTGGGCATGGAACCAGGGGGTGTCGCACCGGGCGTACACATGGCTGGGACTGGGCGACAAACGGGCGGCACGCGACACGCTGCTACGGGGCGGGGCGACGGGCGCGGTACTGGGCACTGTGACGGCGGCACCCTTCGCATCCACGCCCCTCCTGTTCGCGGCGGCGGCCCAGTCCTGCTACTTGGCCGCGGCAACGGCACTCCTGGTACTGGGCCGCGAAAGGGCGTTGCTGACGGCATTGCTGCCGCTGACAGCGGGGGCGACGGTGACACTGGTGCACCCGATCCCGGTCGCGGCGAGGGTGGGAGTGCTGACTTTGTCGCTGACGTCGGTCGTAACCCTGGCCCTGCTGGACGTCCTCAGCCGCGGGCAGGCGTGCCGCAGGGCGGCACGGGTGGGCGCAGCGGCACCCCGCGAGCGCGGGCAAGCGAGACCCACCCCCACGGCACCCCCGCTGGCCGGCTCGCTCCCGTACGCCCTGTTCGCCCTGGCGAGCGGCGCGCTGGTCGTCCACACGGCCCTCGACGACGTACGCACCGCCGCCGCCCTCACCCTCAGCATGGGCCCCGCCGAATACCTCCTGTACCGCTTCCGCAGCGCCACCCGCACCACCCTCCGCTCCGCGACCACCCCCCGCGCCTTCCGCCGCAGAACCACCCACCACATAGCCCTCACCCTCACCACCTACCTGGCCACCCTCCTCGCCCTCACCTCCACCCTCACCCTCGCCACCCCGGACCCCACCCTGCTCATCCTCGGCACGGTCATCTGGACGGGCCTCCTCCTCCAGTCCTTCGGCGCGGTCACCGGCCCCGCCCTCGTCTGCACCGCAGCCGCCCTCGCCCAGCCCTTCGCCGACACCGCGACGGTCCATGTCCTGGCCGCGATCGCCCAATTGACCCTCGTCCGCATCCACCTCGGAAGGGCCACCGCGCACCGATGAGAGATCATCACCGGGTGAGACGCATCCCCACCCTGGCCGTCCTGCTCGCCCTGCTGCTCACCGCCGCCTGCACCTCGTCGTCGGACGACAAGCGCCCCACCGGTCCACGCTGGCAGCCCCGCCCAGGCACGGACTGGCAGTGGCAGCTCAGCGGCCGCCTCGACCCGTCCGTGGACGTACCCGTGTACGACATCGACGGCTTCGACCACTCCGCGCAGACGGTCGCCGACCTGCACAAGGACGGCCGCAAGGTGATCTGCTACCTCTCCACCGGCGCCTGGGAGGAGTTCCGCCCGGATGCCGACGAATTCCCCGAGTCGCTGCTCGGCCGCGGCAACGGCTGGAAGGGCGAGCGCTGGCTGGACATCCGCCGCGTCGACGTCCTGGAACCGTTGATGGCCGAGCGCATCGACATGTGCCGGGACAAGGGCTTCGACGCGGTCGAGCCGGACAACATGGACGGCTACCTCAACCGCACCGGCTTCCCGCTCACCGCGAAGGACCAGCTCCGCTACAACCGCCTGATCGCGAGACTGGTCCACGACCGCGGCATGGCCGTCGGCCTGAAGAACGACCTCGACCAGATCCCGGAGCTGGTGGAGGACTTCGACTTCGCGGTCAACGAGCAGTGCGCGCAGTACGACGAGTGCGAGACGCTGACGCCGTTCATCGAGGCGGACAAGGCGGTGTTCCACGTCGAGTACGAACTCCCGACCAGCCGCTTCTGCCCGCAGTCCCGTCGGCTTGGCCTCAGCTCGCTGCTGAAGAAGTACGAGCTGGGGGTGTGGCGGGAGGCCTGCTAGGGCCTTTCGTTTGGATCAGCCTGGCTCTGATCGACGGTCCGTCGTGACTGAGCCGAGCGGGGGCGATGGGGGTGCCCCCGCGCGAGGTTGTTCGAGCGTGGGGGAGCGTGCAGCTGCAAGGCGGAGGAGGGAGTCGACGCGATGGGGGTCCCTCCCGCGCGAGCGAAGCCGAGCGTGGGGGAGTCGGCGACCGACGACAACGCGGCTGGGGGTCCCCCCTCTGGGGGAGTGCGTGCCAGACCCCGCGACGCCAGGATGATCCAAACGACAGGCCCTAGGCGCCCGTCCCGTCAGGCCGCGAAGGTCAGTACCACCAGCGCCGCCGTGGCCGCTGTCTCCGCCAGCCCGCCGAAGACATCGCCCGTGACCCCGCCGAAGCGGCGGACGCAGCGGCGCAGCAGGAGTTCGGCGAGGGCGAGGGCGGCGAGGAGGGCGAGGGCGGTGCGTACGGCGTCGTCGGCGCCGAAGAGGGTCCCGGCGGCAGCGGCGGCCAGCGCGGCGACGACGGTGACGACGGCCGCCGACCGTACGGGCACCACTCCGGCGACGGCGGCGCCGAGCCCTTCCGGCCGGGCCGCGGGCACCCCCTTGCGGGCGGCCAGGGTGAGCGCCAGCCTCGCGGCCACGGCGGCGACGACGGCGGCCAGGGCACCCCGGGCCCAGGAGTCGGCGTACACCTGCGCGAGGGCGGCGACCTGGGCGAGCAGGACGAACAGGAGGGTGATCACCCCGAACGGCCCGATGTCCGACTGCTTCATGATCCGCAGCGCGTCCTCGGCGGGCTTGCCGCTGCCGAGCCCGTCCGCGGTGTCGGCGATGCCGTCCAGGTGCAGCCCGCGGGTGAGCAGGGCGGGGACGGCCACGGAGCCGACGGCGGCGAGCAGGGCGCCGGCGCCGAGGTAGAGCAGGGTCACTCCGGCGGCCGCGGCGCCCGCGCCGACCACCAGTCCGACCACGGGAGCGCAGAGCATGCCGCCGCGCGCGGCGTCCCGGTCCCAGCGCTCGACCTTCACGGGGAGGACGGTGAGGGTGCCGAAGGCGAAGCGGAGGCCGTGGTCGAGACTGGTTGTGGACACGGGCGGAAGGTTACGTCAGGCAGCCCAATCCCGGCCGCGCCGGTCCGGGACCCCGGTGACACTCGGGACATGGGGCAATGGCTGCATCGCAACATCATCGAACCGGGCAAACTGCCCCTTCTGCTCGCCCTGACCGCCTTCGTCGTGACCTTCCTCGTCACCCGGCTCATCACCCGCCTCATCCGCGCGGGCCGGGGCCCTTTCGGCAACGTCAGCGCGGGCGGGGTGCACATTCATCACGTCGTGCCCGGGGTCATCCTCACCGTGATCGGCGGCTTCGGTGCCGTGGCGAGCAGTCGGCACGGGTTCGGGTCGGCCGTGTTCGCGGTGGTGTTCGGGATCGGCGCGGGACTGGTCCTGGACGAGTTCGCGCTGATCCTGCACCTGGCCGACGTGTACTGGACGGAGGAGGGCCGCCAGAGCGTGGAGATGGTCATCCTCACGGCGGCGCTGGTGGGCCTGGTCCTGTCCGGCTTCTCCCCGTTCGGCGTCAACGACCTCGACGAGGACGAACTCCAGGACCGCGGCACGGTCATCTGGACGGTGGCGACCAGCTTCCTGTTCTCCCTGATCGCCCTGGCGAAGGGCAAGGCGAAGATGGCGGTCTTCGGTGTGGTGATCCCGTTCCTGGCCCTGATCGCCGCGATCCGCCTGGCCCGCCCCGACACTCCGTGGTCCCGCCGCTTCTACAAAAACCGCCCCAGAGCCCGAGCCCGAGCCATGCTCCGCGCCTACCACCACGACCGCCGATGGACAGTCCCCATGCAAAAACTCCAGGACTGGCTGGGCGGCAAACCAGACATGCCGTAGCCATCCCAGCCGCGGGCCCATTCGTGCCGCCGTATCCGCATAGCTGCGGGCAGTCGTGCCGCCGAGGCGGCGCCCACCCAAGCAGACGGCACCGCCGTATCCACGTAGCTGCGGGCAGTCGTGCCGCAGGGCGGCGCCCACCCATGCAGCGGCGTGCTGGCGTTTGACTGCAGGCAGCCATGCCGCCGTAGCCGCGGGCAGCCCCATGCCGCCGTAGCTGCCGGCAGTCGTGCCGCAGGGCGGCACGGGTGGGCTGGGGGTCCCCCCTCTGGGGGAGGCACCCCGCGAGCGCCGGCGAGCGGCACCCGCCGCCACGGCACCACCGGCCGGCGGCACCCACCGGAACCCCGGGTCAGTCCTCCGGCTTGGCCGACCCGTCGGAGACCTCCGGCAGCTCCGCCGCCAACGCGGCAGCCGCCCGCACCAGCGGCAGCGCCAACAACCCCCCGGCCCCCTCGCCGACCTTCACCCCCTGCGCCAGCAGCGGCTCCAACGCCATCCGGTCCAGCGCCTTCGCCTGCCCCGGCTCCCCACTGTCGTGCGCCGCCAGCCACCAGTCCGGCGCCCGGAAGGCAACCCGCTGCCCGACCAGCGCACACGCCGCCACGACAACCCCGTCCAGCAGCACCGGCACCTTCCGCACCGCGCTCTGCAACAGGAACCCGGTGAGCGCGGCGAAGTCCGCCCCGCCCACCGTCGCCAGCAACTGCAACTGATCCCCGAGCACCGGCCGCGCCCGCCGCAACGCGTCCCGGATCGCCGCACACTTGCGCATCCAGGCCAGATCGTCGATGGCCAGCCCACCCCGCCCGGTCACCACGGACGCGTCGGTCCCGCACAGCGCGGCGACCAGCACACCCGCCACCGTCGTACCGCCCACGCTCACATCACCGAGCACGACAAGGTCGGTCCCGGAGTCGGCCTCCTCGTCGGCGAGGGCGACCCCGGTCCGGAACGCCGCCTCCGCCTCCTCAAGGGTCAGCGCGTCCTCGATGTCGATCCGGCCGCTGCCTCGCCGCACCCGGTGCCGTACGACCGTCTCGGGCAGTGAGTCGGGGTCGCAGTCCAGGGACATGTCCACGACCCGCACCGGCACGCCGAGCTGCCGCGCCAGCACGGACACCGGTCGGCCGCCCTCCAGGATGTCCCGCACCAACTGCCCCGCGCCGCCGGCCGGCCGCCGCGAGACCCCCAGTTCGGCGATCCCGTGGTCACCGGCGAAGAGCAGAACCCGCGGCCGTTCCACCGGCCGCACCGGCACGGCACCCTGCGCGGCCGCCAGCCACTCACCCAGGTCGTCGAGGCGTCCCAGCGATCCGGGCGGCACGATCTGGCGCTCCCGGCGCGCCTCCGCGTCGCGGCGCACCTTGCTGTCGGGGCGCTCGATCAGATCGGTGAAGTCGTCGAGATTAAGCGAGCTCATTCGCCGAACAGTACCGGCACCGGTCGAACGGAACGGCGCCAGATCGGCACGGGACACCCCGCCACGTCACCCCGGCTCCGGGGCGGCGTCGTTGCACCCAAGATCGTGATCCCATACGTTCCGTTTTGCTGCGGATTGTCGTACGCCCCTCGCGCCCGGAGTCGCCCATGTCCGCCCACCTCGCCGAACCCACCGAACCCACCGAGCCCACCGGCCCCGCCCACACCCCCCGCCGCGACGACTGCCCCTGGTGCGGCTCCAAGCGCCTGCGCACCCTGCTCCCCCTGACCGAGTGCCACGACTGCGCCCACGCCTTCCAGAACCCCTGCCCGGCCAGCCCCGGCCGCCCCCCGTACCGGCCCGGCCGCCGGGACCTGAGGGCCACGGCCCGCGCGATGCTGCCCTTCCCGGAACCGGAGAGCTGGCTGGACATCGGCACCGGAGACGCGGCGTTCCCGGCGGCGGCGAAGGAACTCTTCCCGTACACCGCCTTCGACGGCGTCGACCCCGCCTCCCGCCTCGAAAAGGCCCTGGCCGCGGGCCATCTGGAGGAGGCGTACACGGGCGATCCGACCAACCCCCACCTGGCGGCCCGGCTGCGCGCCCGCTACGACGTGGTCAGCGTCCTGCACCACCTGTCGCACACCACCGACCCCCGGGAACTCCTCAAGGCCGCCCTCGCCGCCCTGCGCCCCGGCGGCCACCTCCTGCTGGAACTCCCCGACCCGCACAGCCGGCCCGCCCGGCTCCTCGGCCGCTGGTGGCAGCCCCGGCCGCAACCCCGCCACGCGCACCTGCTGCCGCTGGAGAACCTCCGCGCGGAACTGCACTCCCGCTCCTGCACGGTCGTCAGAACCACCCAGCACATCCGGTACCCGCTGCTGCGCCACACCGCCTTCGCGGGCACCTACCGGGTCATCGCCCGCAAGGAAGGCACCGCGTAGCCCCCTCATCCCCGCGTAGCCCCCTCATCCCCGCAGCACCAGCGCCTGCCCCGCCACCACCAGCAGCACGTGCTCGCACTCCGCCGCGAACGCCGTGTTCAGCCGCCCCAGTTCGTCCCGGTACCGCCGCCCCGACGCGGTCGCCGGCACGATCCCCGAACCGACCTCGTTGGACACCGCCACCACGGTCCGCCGCGTCACCCGCACCGCCTCGGTCAGTTCGCGCACCCGCTCCCGCAGCGCCTTCTCCCCGCCGTCCGCCCACATCGCGTCGTCCCACGCCCCGACCGCGTCCATCGCGTCCGTCAGCCACAGCGACAGACAGTCGATCAGCAGCGGCGGCCCGTCCTCGGCCAGCAGCGGCACCAGGTCGCACGTCTCCTCCGTACGCCACGACCCCGGCCGCCGGTCCCGGTGCACCGCCACCCGCGCCGCCCACTCGGTGTCCCCGCCGCGCTGCCCGCCCGTCGCCACGTACAGCACGTCCGGGAACGCCTCCAGGCGCCGCTCCGCCTCCACCGACTTCCCCGACCGGGCGCCGCCCAGCACCAGCGTCCGCCGCGGCACGTCCGGCACCTCCTCGTACGCCCCGACCATCAGCGTCGCCCCGTCCGGTACCGCCCGCGCCCCCAGGGACGCCAGGCGGCGGCGCAACTCCGCGCCCGGCGGCACGTCGTGGTCCAGGTGGACGGCGACGACATCCGTCGTCGGCGTGATCGCCCCCACCGCCCTGAGCCGCGCCAGCGCGTCCGGCCGCCCCATCACATCGGCGACGACCATGTCGTACGTACCGATGCCGCCGTCCTCGATCCCGGCCGGGGCGCTCCCGGGCGGCAGATACAGCAGCCGCTGTCCGCCGGGCCCGGTCACCGCGTACCCGGTGCCGCCCGCGTCCATCGCCAGCGCCCGCACCCGGTGCCCCGTCAGCTGCGTCAACTCCCGTCCGTCCGGCACCCGTCCGGGGGCGGGGAGTCCGGCGGGCACCTCGACGGCCGGTCCGTCGTGCGGGTGCGAGAGCAGCACCTGCCGTACGCCGCCCAGGGACTTGCCCGCCCGCGCCGCCGCGAACGCGGCACCGGGCGTCAGGTCCAGCAGCAGCGCCCCGTCCACGAGCAGCGCGGTCGCCGCCCGGGCGTCCGGACCGAGGGCGGTCGCGCACGCCGCGCAGGGGCAGTCGGGGCGGGGGAGGCCCGCGGGGGCACCGGTGCCCAGCAATGTCAGTTCCACACCATGATTTTCACTGTTGACGCCATGACGTGCGCTGCGGGCACCCACCTATAGGCTGACCAGCACCAGTGCTCACCCAGGGGAGGCATGCATGGCGACATGGACGTGGCGGTTCGAGAAGTCCGACGGGACCGAGACCGCGCCCGCGGTGGAGCCCGAGGAGTTCTCGACGCAGGGCGACGCCGAGTCCTGGATCGGTGAGGTGTGGAAGGACCTGCTCGCCGGAGGCGTGGACCAGGTACGGCTGTTCGAGGACACCACCGAGATCTACGGCCCCATGAGCCTGCACGCCGACGAGTAGGCGCAGCACAGCAGAAGTGAGCAGGGGCGCCGGTACGTACTCCCGTACCGGCGCCCCTGCTCACTGCTCGCCCAGTGTCACGTCCGCCTTCTCCTCGCTGTCGTCGCGCAGGAACGTCACCGTCGTCCGCTCGCCCGGCTCCCGTCCCGCCAGTGCCTCGGAGAGCGAGGTGATGGTGGTGATGTCGGTGTCACCCAACCCGGTGATGACGTCCCCGGGCCGGATGCCCGCCTCGTCCGCCGCCCCGCCGTCCCGGACCGCCACCACGGCGACACCGACCGGCCGGTAGTCCGCGTCCACGACCGTCCGTCCGGTGATGCCCAGCGCCGCCCGGCCGGAGTCGGTCACCCTGCCGTTCTCGATGATCTGGTCGGCGACCGTCCTCACCGTCGACGCCGGGATGGCGAACCCGATCCCGGGCGCCGAGCCCTTGCCCAGGGTGGGATCGACGGCGCCCAGCGTCGGGATGCCGATCACCTCGCCGTCCAGGTTCACCAGCGCGCCCCCGCTGTTGCCGGGGTTGATGGCGGCCGAGGTCTGCACCATGTTGGGGATGGTCGCGACGGGATCGCCGCCGGAGCCGCCCCCGGTGACGGTCCGTCCGGTCGCCGAGACGATGCCCTCGGTCACGCTGGAGGAGAGGCCGAGCGGGGAGCCCATCGCCAGCACGACCTGGCCGACGTCCACTTTCGAGGAGTCCCCGAACTCGGCGGCCCGCAGCCCGTCCGGCACCTCGTCCAGCTTGATGACCGCGAGGTCCTGCTCGGGGTAGGCGTACACGAGCCGCGCGGTCAGCGCGTCCTCGCTGTGGGCGGTCGTCACCCGGAGGGTCTTCTCGTCGCCCACCACGTGCGCGTTGGTGACGATGTGCCCCTTGTCGTCGTAGACCACCCCCGAGCCCAGATCCTGGGTGGCCTGGATCTGCACGACCGACGGCAGGACGTCGCGGATCACCCGCCGGTAGTCCTCCTGGAGGTCACTGGCCGCCCGGGGTACGCCCGCCTGTGTCGTCGTCGCACGCGCCGCGGCCCCGGAACCGGAGTCCCGGCCGGAGCCGGTGCACCCGGAGACCAGGGCCGCCGCGCACAGCAGCGCGGCGGCGGACAGCGGCGTGCGGGCCCGGGAAGCGTTCATGCCCCGAGTCTCGCCGTGAAGCCGGTGCCGGGCTTTCCCTGAACGCCCGAATGGGGCTCGGCCGGTGGGGCTCGGCCGATGGGCTCAGCCCCGCACCCCGCACAGGTGCAGCAGGGCCGCGATCCCGCGGTACGGGTCCGTGCGGCCCGCCCGCTCCTCCACGGCCAGCAGACTCTCCAGGTCGGCGGGGACCTCGGCGCCGTCCGCCGCGGTGTCGGTGAACACCCGCACGCCGTACCAGGTGTGCAGCGGGGCGCCGATCCCGGCGAGCGTCGCCTTCAGCGTGGCCAGCCGGTCCGCCCGGACGTCGAGGCCCAGGCGGTTGCGGTAGGTGGTGGTGTCGAAGGAGGCCAGCGCCCCGGCCCAGTCGCCGGACAGGCCGGGCCGCATCGCCAGCGCGTCGCCGTTGCGGACCAGCAGCGACAGCAGCCCGCCCGGGGCGAGCATCCGGGCCAGCCCCGCCAGCAGCGGATCGGGCTCCTCGACGTACATCAGTACGCCGTGGCAGAGCACCACGTCGAAGCTGCCCGGCAGGAAGTGCACACCGGTGTCCCGGCCGTCGCCCTCGATGATCCGCATCCGCTCCCGGATGCCGTCCGGCTCGCACGCCAGCGACTCCCGCGCCGCGGCGATCATCGTCGCGTCCTGCTCCAGGCCGGTCACCTGATGACCGGCCCGCGCCAGCCGCAGCGCCTGCGTGCCCTGGCCCATACCCACGTCCAGGATGCGCAGCCGCCGCCCCACCGGATAACGCCCGGCTATCTGCTCGTCGAGCTGCCGGGCCACCAGCTCCTGTCGTACGACATCCCGCAGTCCGCCCAGCTTGCTCAGCCAGGCATCCGCCGCGCCCCCGGAGAACGGCGTCGTGCTCAGGGCCGCTCCCCGCGCTTGACCTGCGGCTTGGGCAGCCGGAGCCGGCGCATCTGGAGCGAGCGCATGATGGCGTAGGCGACCGCGCCGCGCTTGTTCTCGTCCGGGTAGCGCTCCTTGAGCTGCTTCTTCAGCCGGAAGCCGGTGACGATCGAGTCGAGCACGATCAGCACGATCACGATGAGCCACAGCAGCAGCGAGATGTTCTTGACGGCCACCGACGGCGTGATGCTCAGCACCAGGATGATCACGGCCAGCGGGAGGAAGAACTCCGCGACGTTGAAGCGCGAGTCGATGAAGTCACGGGCGAAACGGCGCACCGGACCCTTGTCCCGTACGGGCAGGTACCGCTCGTCGCCGTTGGCCAGTGCCTCGCGCTGCCGGGTCAGCACCTGGCGGCGCTCCTCCCGGGCGCGCTTGGCCGCCTCCTTGCGTGTGGTCGGCGTATTGGCGACGCTGCGGCGCTGGGACTGGGCCTCACTGCGCTTGGGCGTGGGCCTGCCCTTCGGGGCCTGCGGGTCGCGGGGCTGCTTGGAGAAGTTCACCGGCGCCTTGTCGGCCACCGATGCCTTCTCTTCCTTGGCACGGCTACGGAACACAAAACCCAAGGGTACGGGGTCCGCACGCATGGACCCCAGCCCGGTGGGGAACGAATCGGCAACACCAGTCGTCCTGTAAGGGACAGAGGGGACGTTGGCAGCGTTTTGGGGAACCCCGGGGAGCACCTACTCCTTACGCCGGAGCCCGGACGCCGTCAGTCGTCCTTGGGGATGAGCGCATCCGTCCCCGAACAGTGCGGTAATGGATGCAGGGCCCGTACTGTGGGTTCTGTCGCAGGAGCTGGAGCTGGAGTCCGTCAGAAGGGGGCGCGCGAAGCCCATGAGCGGTGTCATGAAGCGTATGGGGATGATCTTCCGCGCGAAGGCGAACAAGGCCCTTGACCGGGCCGAGGACCCGCGCGAAACCCTCGATTACTCGTACCAGAAGCAGCTGGAACTGCTCCAGAAGGTGCGCCGCGGTGTCGCCGACGTGGCGACCAGCCGCAAGCGCCTGGAGCTGCAGCTCAACCAGCTCCAGTCGCAGTCGTCGAAGCTGGAGGACCAGGGCCGCAAGGCGCTGGCGCTGGGCCGGGAGGACCTGGCCCGCGAGGCGCTGTCCCGGCGGGCCGCGCTCCAGCAGCAGGTGACCGACCTGGAGACCCAGCACGCCACCCTCCAGGGCGAGGAGGAGAAGCTCACCCTCGCGGCGCAGCGGCTCCAGGCCAAGGTCGACGCCTTCCGTACGAAGAAGGAGACCATCAAGGCCACCTACACCGCGGCCCAGGCGCAGACCCGGATCGGCGAGGCGTTCTCCGGCATCTCCGAGGAGATGGGCGACGTCGGCCTGGCGATCCAGCGTGCCGAGGACAAGACCGCGCAGCTCCAGGCCCGCGCCGGCGCCATCGACGAACTGCTCGCCTCCGGTGCCCTCGACGACCAGTCCGGCATGCACAAGGACGACATCCAGGCCGAGCTGGACCGGCTCTCCGGTGGTACGGATGTAGAGCTGGAGCTTCAGCGCATGAAGGCGGAGCTGGCCGGGGGCACCTCGGGGCAGCAGCAGGCCATCGAGGGCGGCACCGGCCAGTCCCAGCCCCAGCAGCAGCCGCAGGACACCCCGCGCTTCGACAAGCAGTAGGGGCCCACGCCTAGGAGGGCGACATGATCGTACGGATCATGGGGGAGGGACAGGTGAGGCTGGCCGACAGCCACCTCACCGAGCTCAACAAGCTGGACGACGAGCTTCTGGCCGAGATGGAGAACGGCGACGGCCCCGGCTTCCGCCGTACTCTCCAGGCCCTCCTCACCAAGGTCCGCGAGCTGGGCGACCCCCTCCCCGACGACGCCCTGGAACCCTCGGACCTCATCCTCCCGTCCCCGGACGCCACCCTGGAAGAGGTCCAGGAACTCCTGAGCGACGACGGCCTGATCCCGGGGTGAGCCGAGCAGCCGGTGCCGCGCGATCGCCGTAGCTGCGGGCAGCCGGTACCGCCATATCCGCGTAGCTGCGGGCAGTCGTGCCTCCCCCAGAGGGGGGACCCCCAGGCGGCACGGGTGGGCTGGGGGTCCCCCCTCTGGGGGAGGCACCCCGCAAGCGCGGGCAAGCGAAACCCGCCCCGCAGCGGCACCCCGCACGCGCCGGGCTGCGCGACCCACCCCCACCCCAGCCCCCGGCGCCGGGCACCATTCGCACCGACCCCCACCCCGGCTACCGTAAACAGCCGTGAACACCCTCGACCGCGCCCGAGCCCATCTCAAGGCGCATCCCATGGCCCTGGACGCGGCCCTCGCCGCCGCCGTCCTCGCCTGCATGGTCGCCGGCTCGTTCGTGGACCCGCACAGCCAGGACGGCGTCACCTGGACCCTGCGCACCCCCGACCTCGCCAGCCTCACCCTCATCACCCTCGGCGCCACCGCCCTCGTCTTCCGCCGCCGCGCCCCCAGAACCGTCCTCGCCGTCACCGGCACCCTCTCCGTCATCGAGAGCGTCACCGGCGACGACCCCCGCGCCCCCGTCGCCATGTCCGCGGTCATCGCGCTCTACACCGTCGCCTCCACCACCGACCGCCCCACCACCTGGCGCATCGGCCTGCTCACCATGACCGTGCTCACCGGCGCCGCCATGCTCGCGGGCCCCCTGCCCTGGTACGCCCAGGAGAACCTCGCGATCTTCGCCTGGACCGGCATGGCCGCCACCGCCGGCGACGCCATCCGCAGCCGCCGCGCCTTCGTCGACGCCATCAAGGAGCGCGCCGAACGCGCCGAGCGCACCCGTGAGGAGGAGGCCCGCCGCCGGGTCGCCGAGGAACGCCTGCGCATCGCCCGCGACCTGCACGACGTGGTCGCCCACCACATCGCCCTGGTCAATGTGCAGGCCGGAGTCGCCGCCCACGTCATGGACAAGCGCCCCGACCAGGCCAAGGAGGCCCTCTCCCACGTCCGCGAGGCCAGCCGCTCCGCGCTGAACGAACTGCGCGCCACCGTCGGCCTGCTGCGCCAGTCCGGCGACCCGGAGGCCCCCACCGAACCCGCGCCCGGCCTGGACCTCCTCGACGAACTGGTCGGCACCTTCCGCAGCGCCGGTCTCCAGGTCGAGGTGGCCCGCGCCGACCAGGGCACCACCCTCCCCGCCGCCGTCGACCTCGCCGCGTACCGGGTCATCCAGGAAGCCCTCACCAACGTCCAGAAGCACGCCGGCAACTCGGCGAAGGCCGAGGTCAGCGTCGTCCGGGTGGGACCCCATATGGAGATCACCGTCCTCGACAACGGCACCCCCGACGACACGGCCCCGAACTCCGGCGGCGGCCACGGACTGCTCGGCATGCGCGAACGCGTCACCGCCCTGCGCGGCACCCTCACCACGGGTCCCCGCTACGGCGGCGGCTTCCGCGTCCATGCGATCCTGCCCGTCAGGACCCGTACCGCCACGGGAGAGCCGGGGGAGACCGTATGACCATCCGCGTCCTGCTCGCCGACGACCAGGCACTGCTGCGCAGCGCCTTCCGCGTCCTGGTCGACTCCGAGCCCGACATGGAGGTCGTCGGCGAGGCCTCCGACGGCGCCGAGGCGGTGCAACTGGCCAAGGAGCAGCGCGCCGACGTGGTCCTGATGGACATCCGGATGCCCGGCACCGACGGCCTCGCCGCCACCCGTCTGATCAGCGCCGACCCGTCCCTCGCCCAGGTCCGCGTGGTCATCCTGACCACCTTCGAGGTCGACGACTACGTCGTGCAGTCGCTGCGCGCCGGGGCCTCCGGCTTCCTCGGCAAGGGCTCCGAGCCCGACGAACTCCTCAACGCCATCCGGGTCGCCGCGGGCGGCGAGGCACTGCTCTCCCCGGCCGCCACCAAGGGCCTGATCGCCCGCTTCCTCGCCCAGGGCGACACGGGCGACGAGGACGCCGGCCCGGTCCGCTCCGAGCGGCTGGCCGCGCTGACCGTGCGGGAGCGGGAGGTGCTGGTGCAGGTCGCGGCCGGCCACTCCAACGACGAGATCGCCGAGCGCCTGGAAGTCAGCCCGCTCACCGTGAAGACGCACGTCAACCGGGCCATGGCCAAACTGGGCGCACGGGACAGGGCGCAGCTCGTGGTGATCGCCTACGAGTCCGGGCTGGTCCGTCCAAGGGTGGAGTGAGGGCGGCCGGGCGTACTGCGAGTGGAGTAGGCGCGGGATAAGGAAACGGGACCTCGGGCCTACGAATCAGGGGTTCCGGATGGATCAGGGTTTAAGGCGCCGCTCGTCTCAACAGAAGAGAGACCCTGATCCCATGTCCTGGCTGTCCAGATTCAGCCTCGCGCAACGAGCCCTGATCGGGCTCGTGTCGATCATCGCGCTCGCCTTCGGAGCGATCGCGATACCCCAGCTCAAGCAGCAGTTGCTGCCGTCCATCGAACTGCCCATGGTCTCGGTGCTCGCCCCCTACCAGGGCGCCTCGCCGGACGTGGTGGAGAAGCAGGTCGTCGAGCCCATCGAGGACAGCCTCGAAGGCGTCGACGGCATCACCGGTGTCACCTCCACCGCCAGCGAGGGCAACGCCGTGATCATGGCGTCCTTCGACTACGGCAACAACACCCAGCAGCTCGTCGCCGACGTCCAGCAGGCCGTCAACCGGGCCCGCGCGCAGCTCCCGGACTCCGTCGACCCGCAGGTCATCGCCGGGTCCACGGACGACATGCCCACCGTGGTGCTCGCCGTCACCGCCGACAAGGACCAGCAGGCGCTGGCCGACCAGCTCGACACCACGGTCGTCCCGGCGCTGAAGGAGATCGACGGCGTCGGTCAGGTCACCGTCGACGGGGTGCGCGACCTCCAGGTCACCGTCACGCCCGACGAGCCGAAGCTGGCTGCGGCCGGGCTGACCGCGCAGTCCCTCGCCCAGGCCCTCCAGGCGGGCGGCGCGACCGTGCCGGCCGGCTCCTTCGACGAGGCGGGCGCCAACCGCACCGTCCAGGTCGGCGGCGGCTTCACCTCGCTGGAGCAGATCGAGAACCTGCGGATCAAGGGCGAGAAGAAGCCGGTCCGGCTCGCCGATGTCGCGGACGTGAAGCAGGAGGAGGCCCCGGCCGACTCGCTGACCCGCACCAACGGCGAGCCGAGCCTCGCGGTCATGGTCACCATGGACCGCGACGGCAGCGCGGTCGCCATCTCCGACGCCGTCGAGGACAAGCTGCCGCAGCTGCGCGCCGACCTCGGCGCCGGTGCCGAGGTGACCGTCGTCGCCGACCAGGGCCCGGCGGTGGCCAAGGCCATCGACGGCCTGACCACCGAGGGCGCGCTCGGTCTGCTCTTCGCGGTCCTGGTCATCCTGGTCTTCCTGGCGTCCGTCCGCTCCACGCTGGTGACGGCGGTGTCCATCCCGCTGTCCGTGGTCCTCGCGCTGATCGTGCTGTGGACCCGGGACCTGTCCCTGAACATGCTCACGCTGGGCGCCCTGACCATCGCCATCGGCCGGGTCGTGGACGACTCGATCGTGGTCCTGGAGAACATCAAGCGCCACCTCGGCTACGGCGAGGAGCGCGAGCAGGCCATCCTCAAGGCGGTCCGCGAGGTGGCGGGCGCGGTGACGTCCTCGACGCTCACCACGGTCGCCGTCTTCCTGCCCATCGGCCTGGTCGGCGGCATGGTGGGCGAGCTGTTCGGCTCGTTCAGCCTCACCGTCACCGCCGCGCTGCTGGCCTCCCTGCTGGTGTCGCTGACGGTCGTGCCGGTGCTCTCGTACTGGTTCCTGCGCGCCCCGAAGGGCACCCCCGAGGACGCCGAGGAGGCCCGCCGCGCCGCGGAGGAGAAGGAGGCCAGGAGCCGCCTTCAGCGCCTGTACGTGCCGGTCCTGCGGTTCGCCACCCGGCGCCGGCTGACCAGCGTGGCCCTCGCGGTCGTCGTCCTGCTCGGCACCTTCGGCATGGCGCCGCTGCTGAAGACGAACTTCTTCGACCAGGGCGAGCAGGAGGTCCTCACCGTCAAGCAGGAGCTCAAGCCCGGCACCAGCCTGGCGGCGACCGACGCGCAGGCGAAGAAGGTCGAGCGGCTCCTCGGCCGGACCGAGGGTGTCAAGGACTACCAGGTCACCATCGGCTCGTCCGGCTTCATGGCGGCCTTCGGCGGCGGCACGGACACCAACCAGGCGTCCTACTCGGTGATGCTGGAGGACTCCGCCTCCTCCGACGACGTCATCGACCGCATCGAGTCCGGGCTGAAGAAGCTCGACGGGATCGGCACCACGACCATCGCCGCCGGTGACGGCTTCGGCAACCAGGACCTCAGCGTGGTCGTCAAGGCCGCCGACGCCGATGTCCTGCGCGAGGCCGCGGAGGACGTCCGCGAGGCCGTGGCCGGACTGGACGACGTCACCGACGTCACCAGCGACCTCTCCCAGAGCGTGCCGCGCATCTCGGTCAAGGCCAACGACAGGGCCGCGGCCGCCGGTTTCGACGACGCCACCCTCGGCGCGGCCGTCGCCCAGGCCGTCCGCGGCACCACCGCCGCGCGGGCCACCCTGGACGACGCCGAGCGCGACATCGTCATCCGCTCGGCCAAGCCCGCCGAGACGCTCGCCGAACTGAAGGCCCTGCGCCTCGGCCCGGTGAAGCTGTCCGACGTGGCCACCGTGAAGCTGGTCGACGGACCGGTGTCGATGACCCGGATCGACGGGCAGCGCGCCGCGACCATCACGGCCAAGCCGACCGGCGACAACACCGGCGCGGTCAGCGCCGACCTGCAGTCGACGATCAACGGCCTGGACCTGCCCGAGGGCGCGACGGCAGCGATCGGCGGGGTCTCCGAGGACCAGGACGAGGCGTTCGCCAACCTGGGCCTGGCCATGCTGGCGGCCATCGCGATCGTCTTCATGCTGCTGGTGGCGACCTTCCGGTCGCTGGCCCAGCCGCTGATCCTGCTGGTCTCCATCCCGTTCGCGGCCACCGGCGCGATCGGCCTGCTGGTCCTCACCGGCACCCCGATGGGCGTCCCCGCGATGATCGGCATGCTGATGCTGATCGGCATCGTGGTGACCAACGCGATCGTGCTGATCGACCTGATCAACCAGTACCGCGGGCAGGGTTACGGCGTGGTCGAGGCCGTGATCGAGGGCGGCCGCCACCGGCTGCGCCCGATCCTGATGACCGCCCTGGCGACGATTTTCGCCCTGCTCCCGATGGCGCTCGGCGTCACCGGCGAGGGCGGCTTCATCGCCCAGCCGCTGGCGGTGGTGGTGATCGGCGGTCTGATCACCTCGACGCTGCTCACCCTGCTCCTCGTCCCGACGCTCTACGCCATGCTGGAGCTGCGCAAGGAGCGCCGGGCGAAGAAGCGCGCGGCGAAGCGGCTGAAGAAGGCGGGCGTGCCCGCCCCGGCCACCTCCGAGGAGCCGGAACCCGCGGGCGTCTGACGCGTCACCGCACGGCCGGGTCCCGTACACGCAGGTACGGGGCCCGGCCGTATTCTGTGGTCCCAATCGACACACGGGGGAGAGGGATCGGGGAGTGCCGCTGCACAAGGACGATCCGAAGTCGCTCGGCGGGTACCGGCTCGTCGACCGGCTGGGCGCCGGCGGCATGGGCGTCGTCTACCGGGGCAGGGCCCGCTCCGGGCGTGATGTCGCGGTCAAGGTGGTGCACGCCCAGTACGCGGCGGACGCCGTCTTCCGCACCCGGTTCCGGCAGGAGATCGAGGCCGTCCGCAAGGTCAGCGGCGCCTTCACCGCGCCCGTGGTGGACGCCGATCCGGAGGCGGACCGCCCGTGGATGGCCACGCAGTACGTGCCCGGCCGCTCCCTGGCCTCGCGCATCCGTGAGCTGGGCCCGCTGCCCGAGGAGCGGCTGCGGCGGCTGGCGCTGGGGCTGGTGGAGGCGCTGCGCGACATCCACCGGGCCGGGGTGGTCCACCGGGACCTGAAACCGGCCAATGTCCTGCTCGCCGACGACGGCCCCCGGGTCATCGACTTCGGTATCTCCCGGGCCGCGGAGAACCTCCCGCTCACCGAGACCGGCCAGATGATCGGCACCCCGCCGTTCATGTCCCCGGAACAGCTCACGGACGCCCGCTCGGTGGGCCCGCCCTCCGATGTCTTCTCCCTCGGCGCGCTGCTGACGTACACCCTGACCGGCCGGGGCCCCTTCGACGCGGACAGCCCCTATCTGACGGCGTACCGGGTGGTGCACGACGAGCCGGTCCTGGACGGCGTACGGCAGCCGCTGCGCGAGGTGTTGGAGAGCTGCCTCGCCAAGGACCCCGCGAAGCGGCCCGGACTGGACCGCCTCGCCCAGGAGTTCGCCCGGCTGCTGCCCGAGGAGGACCCGGCCGACGACCTGCCGACCGTGGCCCCCGGCGGCGCCCTGCCGCACGAGTCCGACACCGACGCCCCGCCGTTCACCGCTCCGGCCCGCCGACGCCGTCGACTGCGGCCGGTGCTGGCCGCGACCGGTGCGGTGGCCCTGGCGCTGACGGTGTATCTGCTGACCGTCCCGGGCTGGGCGGAGGTCGGGGGCGAGGGCGGCACGGTGAGCGAGGAGGCGGCCGCCCCCTCCCGCTGGGCGGTCCTGCCGGACGGCTGGCGTCCCTGGCAGACGACGGTGCACGCCGACGCCGGGCGCGGGGTGCGCAAGGGGCGGACGGTCGCCGACTACCAGTCCGACGCCCCGCAGTGCAGCGTGCACCGCGGCGCCGTCTACTGCGCGGGCGCCGGAGTGCTCCCGATGCGCGTCGACGGGCTCACCGGGCGGGTCGACTGGCGTGCCGGGGTGGCACCGCCCGGCACCGGCGAGGGGAGTTACGAGTACACGGTTCTGGGGGCGGCGGACGACGCGCTGCTGGTCCAGCAGCGGTACTTCCCCGAGCCCAGCGGAGGCGAGTACGTGACCACGGTCGTCGCCCTGGACACCAGTACCGGCAAGCGGCTGTGGCACCGCGAGGTCAACACCCGCTGGACGGACGGCGCGTACCTCGCGGACGACCTGGTCGTCGTCCCGGAGGGCGACGGGAGCACCGTCACCGCGCGCTCGCCGCGCACCGGCGCCAAGCACTGGACGGCGCCGCTGCCGAAGGGCCTGTACTGCGGGCTGCTGAACATCGACGGCGGGCCGTTGCTGACCTGCGGTCCGGGAAACGCGCCCGCCAAGCAGGCACTGCTGGTGCGCTTCGATCCGGACGACGGCGAGGAACAGCGGGCCTCGGTGCCCTCGGAGGGCACCCCGGCCGGGACGCTGGACGGGCGGCTGCTCATCCTGGACCCGGCCGAGGACGAGGAGGGCGAACCGGCGACCGGGGAGACGGGACCGTTCTCCCGGATCCGGCTGGTGGATGTGGAGAGCGGCCGGGCCACGACGACGAAGCTGGCCGAACGGTTCGAGGGCAACGTCACGCTCTCGGGCGGCACGTTGTGGTTCACCGGCACCTCCGGCCAGGTCACGGCCGTGTCGGCGAAGACCGGGAAGAAGCTGTGGCGGACCCCGACCAGCCTGGAGGAGCCCAGCGGTGTCACCCACGACCCGCGCAACCAGGTGGTCTACATGGCCAGCGTCAGCGGCCGGGTCGCCGCCCTCGACGCCGGGAACGGCGAACTGCTGTGGGAGACCCTGCCGCGCGCCGAGCGGGTGACCCCGAACTGGCAGGTGCCCGAGGTGCTGCTCGACCGGGGCGCCGTGGTGGTCAACACCCCGGACGGCGACGTCTTCTCCCTCGACCCGGCCCACCCCGACCGGAAGCCCGTGCCGGGGTGAGCGTGCGGGGTTCGCGGGCTACGGCAGGGCGAGCATCCGCTCCAGGGCCAGCTTCGCGAACGCCTCGGTCTCCTTGTCGACCTCGATGCGGTTGACGAGCTTGCCCTCGGCCAGCGACTCCAGCGCCCAGACCAGGTGCGGGAGGTCGATGCGGTTCATGGTCGAGCAGAAGCAGACCGTCTTGTCCAGGAAGACGATCTCCTTGCCCTCCGGCGCGAACCGGTTGGCCAGCCGGCGGACCAGGTTCAGCTCGGTGCCGATGGCCCACTTCGAGCCGGCCGGGGCCGCCTCCAGGGTCTTGATGATGTACTCGGTCGAGCCGACGTAGTCGGCGGCGGCCACGACCTCGTGCTTGCACTCGGGGTGCACCAGCACATTGACGCCCGGGATGCGCTCGCGCACGTCGTTGACCGAGTCCATGTTGAACCGGCCGTGCACCGAGCAGTGGCCGCGCCACAGGATCATCTTCGCGGCGCGCAGCTCCTCGGCGGTCAGACCGCCGTTCGGCTTGTGCGGGTTGTAGACCACGCAGTCGTCCAGGGACATGCCCATGTCCCGCACGGCCGTGTTGCGGCCCAGGTGCTGGTCGGGCAGGAAGAGGACCTTCTCGCCCTGCTCGAAGGCCCACTCAAGAGCCCGCTTGGCGTTGGAGGACGTACAGATCAGGCCGCCGTGCTTGCCGGTGAACGCCTTGATGTCGGCCGAGGAGTTCATGTACGACACCGGGACGACCTGCTCGGCTATGCCGGCCTCGGTGAGCACGTCCCAGCACTCGGCGACCTGCTCGGCGGTCGCCATGTCGGCCATCGAGCAGCCGGCGGCGAGGTCGGGCAGGACGACCTTCTGGTCGTCGGAGGTCAGGATGTCCGCCGACTCGGCCATGAAGTGCACACCGCAGAAGACGATGTACTCGGCCTCCGGGCGGGCGGCCGCGTCCCGGGCCAGCTTGAAGGAGTCGCCGGTGACGTCCGCGAACTGGATGACCTCGTCGCGCTGGTAGTGGTGGCCGAGCACGAAGACCTTGTCGCCGAGCTTCGCCTTGGCCGCGCGGGCCCGCTCCACCAGGTCCGGGTCGGACGGCGAGGGCAGGTCACCGGGGCACTCCACACCCCGCTCGCTCTTCGGGTCGGCCTCCCGGCCGAGGAGCAGCAGGGCGAGGGGCGTCGGCTGTACGTCGAGCTCCTGGGTCTGGGCGGTGGTCACGACACGCACCCTTTCTGTTCTGCGGCTCGCCGCCCGGTGGGGTCCGGGCGGCGGGGTCACCATCTGGCTTTTCGTCGAAATGACGCTATCTATCATAACCGCTTCACGTCAGTTTGACGATGGGCCATAGCGTCCATGTGACGTGAATCCCTGTGAGCGGTCTTTCATTCCCGAAAGGGCCGTTTTCCGCTCCCCGGCGCGTGTGCGAGCATGAGAAAGCAACCGCACGAACCGGTAAGACACGCGCCCGGTCCGGAATGAATCCGCCGCCGCGCCGGTTACAACCGTCGGCAAGCAGTCTCCGTACAACCCGGGAGAGATGTAGATGTCCGTATCGGACGAGACCAGCACCGTCACCGACGGCATCGTCCTGACCGACGCCGCCGCGTCCAAGGTCAAGGCCCTGCTCGACCAGGAAGGCCGTGACGACCTCGCCCTGCGTGTCGCCGTCCAGCCCGGTGGCTGCTCCGGCCTGCGCTACCAGCTCTTCTTCGACGAGCGCTCCCTCGACGGAGACGTGGAGAAGGACTTCGGCGGCGTGAAGGTCGTCACCGACCGCATGAGCGCCCCCTACCTCGGTGGCGCCACCATCGACTTCGTCGACACCATCGAGAAGCAGGGCTTCACGATCGACAACCCGAACGCCACCGGCTCCTGCGCCTGCGGCGACTCGTTCAGCTAAGCCCTTCCGGTCCCGCTCAGAAGGACCTACGACGAAGGCGGCGGCCCCTTGAGAGGGGTCGCCGCCTTCGTCGTGTTCCCAGGTGTCCTACCGGGCCCCGGAGGTCTCCGGCAGCCGGGCACCCGGCTTCTCCTGCGGGACCTTCGCGCCGTCCGCGTCCACCACCTCGCGGTCGCCGAGCGGCTTGTCGAGCCGGACCGTGCGGTCGTAGACCTTGGCGATCAGGATGCAGACCTTGTCCGGCCACGGGGTCTCGGTCACCGTGACCGTCACCTTGTCGCCGCTCTCCTTGACGCTGACGTCGTAGTCGGCGCAGACCCCGCCGGTGAAGTACACCGTCAGCTCCTTGCCCTCGGCGGTGTAGCCCTGCACGGCCACCTTGCTCGTGGTCTGCCCCGAGTCCGGGCCGGTCGGCCGCGGGCTCGGCTGCTCGGTGGGACCGGCGGACGATGCCGGCGAGGCCAGGAACTTCGGGTCCACGGCCGGATGGGTCACCGTGAAACTGTCCTGCGCGCCCGGCGCGCGCACCTGGAACAGCCAGGACGGCACCAGCGCCTGCTTGGCGTCCACGTAGTGCGCGGCGAGCCCGAAGACGGCCTTCTCGACCTCGATGGTCTCCTGGTTGCCGGGCTTGTCCTGCTTCCCGCAGGTCTCCTCGCCCTCCAGCGGCACCGGGCTGGCGCAGCCGGCGATGCCCGACCGGGGGTCCTGCCCCGGCGCCTCGTTCATCCGCTCCAGGGTCTTCTCCGCGCTCAGCACGGGATACGTGTCGCCCTTGACCGGCACCTTCAGCTGCCCGCCGCCGCCGACCACGTCACCCTGCGCGCCGATACGGATGCCGGTCGTCCAGCCGTAGGTGGGCAGCCCGCCGACCACCGGATCGGCGTTCACCACCCGCTCGGCGCCCATGACCTGGCTCGCGTCCACCTTGGCGTCGTCCTGCCCGACCGCCTTCAGCACCGGCGCCGCGGCCTTCTTCGCCGCCGCCTCGCCCACCGGGTCGGCGGTCGCGCCGCTCGGCTTCTTGCCGCACGTCGTGGTGCCCTCGCAGTTGTCGGTGCCCGGCGCGTACCGCTGGAAGGTCCAGGTCCCCGGCGCCTGCCGGTTCACCTGCAGCGAGGGCCCCGAGCCGTCCTGGCCGCCGATCCGCCAGGTCTGCCCGCTCAGCACCGGCTTCCCGTCCACCCCGAGCGCCTTCGCCAGCCGGGCCACCTCGTCCTCGGTGACCTGGCCCCGGGCGTAGTGGACCGGCGCCGAACCGGGCCCCTTCGGAAGCGGACCGTCCGCCCGGAAGGTGCTGCCGTACGGGTTCGGCTCCCCGGGCGCGATCCCGGGGCCGCCGGACTCCTCGGAGTACCCGTCGAGGGCGAGCGGCGGGGGAGTGTCCCCGGGCTTGCCCGAGGACGTACCGCCGCCGGAGCCGTCCGAGGAGGCCGCGGTGGCGGCGAGGTACGCCCCGCCGCCACCGACGAGCAGGACGGCGGCGGCGACGGAGGCGATGACCACCAGGGACCGGCGTCGCCCCGGACCGGAGCCCTCACCGGGCTCCGTCTTCTCTTCGGCCCCGACGGCGTCGGGCTCGGCCGCGTCGTCGTTCCCGGGTCGCTCGGTGTTCACCGCATCGCTCCTTGAGTCGTATCCCGCATCCCCTTTCCGGGGGACGTCGATGGGACGCGACAGACGAGCCCGCGGTTCCCGTCGGGCGGTCCGGTCAGTCGCCGTAGTCCGACATGGCGTCCAGCAGCCGCGCGTAGGCGCTCGGCACCTCCACCCCGTGGATCAGCGAGGGGGAGACCGGGTGTGCGTTGACCCGGTCGGGAGCGTGCCAGTGCGGAGCCATCCGGGCGCAGTCGCCGCGCAGCGACGCGAGATCGCCGTCCGTGTCCGCCGTGACAGGAAGCGGAGCCTTGAGTTTCGTCATAGCGGAACCGTAAGCACGGTCCGGGCCGCCAAGAAAGATCTACTATCAGGTAGTTTTGGCTGCTTCTGAGCGGTGCCCGAAACCTAGTAGCGTTAACTGTCAATCCGCCTCCGCAGTGCAGGAGAATCCCAGCCGTGCGCATCGCAGTCACCGGCTCCATCGCCACCGACCACCTCATGACCTTCCCCGGCCGCTTCGCCGACCAGCTCGTCGCGGACCAGCTGCACACGGTCTCGCTGTCGTTCCTGGTCGACAACCTGGACGTACGCCGGGGCGGTGTCGGCGCGAACATCGCCTTCGGCATGGGACAGCTCGGAACCCGGCCGATCCTGGCCGGCGCCGCGGGCTTCGACTTCGACGAGTACCGCGCCTGGCTGGACCGGCACGGCGTGGACACCGAGTCGGTGCGCATCTCCGAGACCCTGCACACCGCCCGCTTCGTGTGCACCACCGACGCCGACCACAACCAGATCGGCTCCTTCTACACCGGCGCCATGAGCGAGGCCCGGCTGATCGAGCTGAAGACCGTCGCGGACCGCGTCGGCGGCCTCGACCTGGTCCTCATCGGCGCCGACGACCCCGAGGCGATGCTCCGCCACACCGAGGAGTGCCGCACCCGCGGCATCCCCTTCGCCGCGGACTTCTCCCAGCAGATCGCCCGCATGGACGGCGACGAGATCCGGATACTGCTCGACGGGGCGACCTACCTCTTCTCCAACGAGTACGAGAAGGGCCTGATCGAGACCAAGACCGGCTGGAGCGACGAGGAGATCCTGGCCAAGGTCGGCCACCGCGTCACCACCCTCGGCTCCCGCGGTGTGCGGATCGAGCGCGTCGGCGAGCCCGTCATCGAGGTCGGCTGCCCCGACGAGGAGCGCAAGGCCGACCCCACCGGCGTCGGCGACGCCTTCCGCGCCGGCTTCCTGTCCGGCCTGGCGTGGGGTGTCTCCCTGGAGCGCGCGGCGCAGGTCGGCTGCATGCTCGCCACCCTGGTCATCGAGACCGTCGGCACCCAGGAGTACCAGCTGCGCCGCGCCCACTTCATGGAGCGCTTCACCAAGGCGTACGGCGACGAGGCCGCGGCCGAGGTCCAGGGTCACCTGAGCTGACCCGCGCCTCAGCTCACCCGGCGGACCAGGTACGCGGTGCCTCGGTCCGCCGGTTCCTCCCCGAGGTACTCCTGCCCCCGCATCTCGCACCACGCCGGGATGTCCAGCCGGGCCGCCTCGTCGTCGGAGAGCACCCGGACGAGACCGCCGACCGGCACGTCACCGATGACCTTCGCCAGCTCGATGACCGGGATCGGGCACCGCTTGCCCAGCGCGTCCACCACCAGCGCGTCCTCCTCGACGGCGGTACGAGGGGCCGGGGCACCCAGCTTCTCCCGTACCGCGGCCACCGCCCCCGGCAGTACGTCGAGGAACCGCTCCACGTCCTCCTCGGGCGCCCCGAGTGGCAGCGACACCCGGACGTTCCCCTCGCTGAGCACCCCCATCGCCTTCAGCACATGGCTGGGCGTCAGCGTGCTGCTCGTACAGGACGATCCGGACGACACGGAGAAACCGGCCCGGTCCAGCTCGTGCAGCAATGTCTCCCCATCGACATAGAGACAGGAGAAGGTGACGATCCCGGGCAGCCGCCGCTCCGGATCGCCCACCACCTCCACATCCGGCACCAGTTCCGGCACCCGCGCCCGGATCCGCTCCGTCAGCTCCCGCAGCCGCGCCGCCTCCCGGTCCGCCTCCGCCCGCACCGCCCGCAGCGAGGCCGCCGCCGCCACGATGCCCGGCAGATTCACGAACCCGGGGACCCGCCCGAACTCCCGCTCGTCCACCGGACCTTGCGGAGCGAACCGGACCCCCTTGCGCACCACGAGCAGTCCCACCCCCGCCGGACCGCCCCACTTGTGCGCACTGGCCGCCAGCACCGACCAGTCGCCCTCGACCGGCCCCCACCCCAGCGACTGCGCCGCGTCCACCAGCAGCGGCACCCCCGCCTCCCGGCACAGCGCGGCCACTTCGGCCACCGGCTGCACGGTCCCCACCTCGTGGTTGGCCGACTGGAGACAGGCCAGCGCGGTGTCCGGGCGCAGGGCCTCCGCGTACGCCGCCGGGTCGACGGCTCCCGAGCGGTCGACGGTCACCCGGGTGACCGAGCCGCCCTCCCGCTCCTGGATTTCGACCGAATGGAGCACGGAAGAATGTTCAACGGCTGACACGATGAGGTGACGTCCCACCCGCCGCCGCCCGGCCAACACGCCCGCGATCCCGGCATGCACGGCCTGGGTGCCCGAGGTGGTGAAACTCAGCTCGTCGGGACGGCACCCCACGGCTTCGGCAGCGGCCTCCCGGGCCGCGTCCAGCAGCATCCGGGCCCGTCGCCCCTCCCGGTACAACCGGGCGGGATCGGCCCACCCCTCATCCAGGGAGGCCAACAGCGCCTGACGGGCGACGGAATGGAGCGGGGCACCGGAAGCAGCATCGAAATAGGACACATGAACACGCTAGCTCCGCGGGAGCGCACGGAACCGCGCGACCAGCCACAACAAACCCGCAGCGGCCAATCCAGCGAACCCCCAACCCACTAGGCACCCCTCCCTGCGAACCCTCGAAGAGCGTCGGCTAGGGTTTGGTCCGCATAAACATCCAAACCCCTGCCCGACGCAGGGCGGCGACCGACCAGCGAGAAGGCCAGGCCGCAGCCGAACCGCGCGGGCGAGACTCTCGGGAAGGCGCTACGTGAGTCCCAACGGCTCCGACCGCTCGCCGCGGCGCCCGATGCGGCGGAAGCTGCTGCAGGCAATGACCGCGGGCCTGGTCCTGGCGACCGCCACCGGTTGCACATACAAGGACTTCCCCCGCCTTGGTATGCCCACCCCGACCACGGAAGAGGCTCCGCGGATCCTCTCCCTGTGGCAGGGCTCCTGGGCCGCCGCGCTCGCCGTCGGCGTGCTGGTGTGGGGTCTGATCATCTGGAGCGCCATCTTCCACCGGCGCAGCCGCACCAAGGTCGAGGTGCCTCCGCAGACCCGGTACAACATGCCCATCGAGGCTCTGTACACGGTGGTCCCGCTCATCATCGTCTCGGTGCTCTTCTACTTCACCGCCCGCGACGAGTCGAAGCTCCTTGAGCTCAAGGACGAGCCCGACGTCACCGTCAACGTCGTCGGCTTCCAGTGGAGCTGGTGCTTCAACTACATCGCGGACGTCGAAGGTTCCACCGGGGACGCCACCAAGTCCAAGGACCTGAACGCGATCCCGGACCGCTACAAGAAGGACTTCCCGGCCAACGCCGGCGGTGTCTACGACTGCGGCATCCCGGGCACCAAGAACCCGCAGACCGGCAACCCGGGTCCGACCCTGTGGCTGCCCGAGGGCAAGCGGGTCCGCTTCGTGCTCACCTCGCGCGACGTCATCCACTCCTTCTGGGTGGTGCCGTTCCTGATGAAGCAGGACGTCATCCCCGGCCACACCAACGCCTTCGAGGTGACCCCGAACCAGGAGGGCACCTTCCTGGGCAAGTGCGCCGAGCTCTGCGGCGTCGACCACTCCCGGATGCTGTTCAACGTGAAGGTCGTCTCCCAGGAGCGGTACGAGCAGCACCTTCAGGACCTCGTGAAGAAGGGGCAGACCGGTTACGTTCCCGCAGGCATCGCGCAGACGAGCCACGAGAAGAACCGGGAGACGAACAACCTGTGAGCATCCTCAACGAACCCCAGGGTGCCGCGGCGGCGGAGTCCCACTACACGGACGAGCTGCCGGTCAGGCGCAAGCAGCCCGGCAATGTCGTGGTCAAGTGGCTGACGACCACTGACCACAAGACGATCGGAACGCTGTACCTCATCACGTCGTTCGTGTTCTTCGTGATCGGTGGCGTGATGGCGCTCTTCATGCGCGCCGAGCTCGCCCGGCCCGGTCTGCAGATCATGTCGAACGAGCAGTTCAACCAGGCGTTCACGATGCACGGCACCGTGATGCTGCTGATGTTCGCGACGCCGCTGTTCGCCGGTTTCGCGAACTGGATCATGCCGCTGCAGATCGGCGCGCCCGACGTGGCGTTCCCCCGGCTGAACATGTTCGCCTACTGGCTGTACCTGTTCGGCTCGCTCATCGCGGTGGCCGGGTTCCTCACCCCGGACGGCGCGGCGGACTTCGGCTGGTTCGCCTACAGCCCGCTGTCCAACGCGGTGCGCTCGCCGGGCATCGGCGCCGACATGTGGATCATGGGTCTGGCCTTCTCCGGCTTCGGCACGATCCTCGGCTCGGTCAACTTCATCACCACGATCATCTGCATGCGCGCCCCGGGCATGACGATGTTCCGGATGCCGATCTTCACGTGGAACGTGCTGCTGACCGGTGTGCTGGTCCTGCTGGCCTTCCCGGTGCTGGCCGCGGCTCTGTTCGCGCTGGAGGCGGACCGCAAGTTCGGTGCCCACGTCTTCGACTCCGCCAACGGCGGCGCGCTGTTGTGGCAGCACCTGTTCTGGTTCTTCGGGCATCCAGAGGTGTACATCATCGCCCTGCCGTTCTTCGGGATCATCTCCGAGGTCGTGCCGGTCTTCTCCCGCAAGCCGATGTTCGGCTACATGGGTCTGATCGCGGCGACGATCTCGATCGCGGGTCTGTCGATCACGGTGTGGGCGCACCACATGTACGTCACCGGCGGTGTGCTGCTGCCGTTCTTCTCCTTCATGACGTTCCTGATCGCGGTGCCGACAGGCGTGAAGTTCTTCAACTGGATCGGCACGATGTGGAAGGGCTCGCTGTCCTTCGAGACGCCGATGCTGTGGGCGACGGGCTTCCTGGTCACGTTCACCTTCGGTGGTCTGACCGGTGTGATCCTGGCGTCGCCGCCGATGGACTTCCACGTCTCGGACTCGTACTTCGTGGTGGCGCACTTCCACTACGTCGTCTTCGGCACCGTGGTGTTCGCGATGTTCTCCGGCTTCCACTTCTGGTGGCCGAAGTTCACCGGCAAGATGCTCGACGAGCGGCTCGGCAAGATCACGTTCTGGACGCTGTTCTTCGGCTTCCACGGCACCTTCCTCGTCCAGCACTGGCTGGGTGCCGAGGGCATGCCGCGTCGTTACGCGGACTACCTCGCGGCCGACGGCTTCACCGCCCTGAACACGATCTCGACGATCAGTTCCTTCGTCCTCGGTCTGTCGCTCCTGCCGTTCTTCTACAACGTCTGGAAGACCGCCAAGTACGGCAAGAAGATCGAGGTCGACGACCCCTGGGGCTACGGCCGTTCGCTGGAGTGGGCCACCTCGTGCCCGCCCCCGCGGCACAACTTCCTCACCCTGCCGCGGATCCGCAGCGAATCCCCGGCGTTCGACCTGCACCACCCTGAGATCGCCGCTCTCGACCAGCTTGAGAACGCCCCTCACGGTGACAAGGCCCTGGCTGGCGGCAAGGAGGCCGGCAAGTGAAGATCCAAGGCAGGATGTTCATCTGGCTGAGCGTCTTCGTCCTCGCCATGGCGATCGTCTATGGCGTGTGGTCGAAGGAGCCGGCCGGTACGACGGCCCTTTTCCTGGCCTTCGGCCTGTGCATCATGGTCGGCTTCTACCTGGGCTTCACCGCCCGGCGGGTCGACGTGGGCGCCCAGGACAACAAGAACGCCGATGTGGCGGACGACGCCGGCGAGGTCGGGTTCTTCAGCCCGCACAGCTGGCAGCCGCTCTCGCTGGCCCTGGGTGGCGCGCTCGCGTTCCTCTCGGTCGCCATCGGCTGGTGGCTGATGTACTTCTCGGCCCCGCTCATCCTGGTCGGTATCTGGGGCTGGGTCTTCGAGTACTACCGCGGTGAGAACCGCACCCAGTAACACGCGCCGAGCGCTCAGGAGCCCGGACACTCCGACAGGAGGGTCCGGGCTCCCCCTTTTGCCGCGCGTTTGGTCACTCGTACGGATTGCCCGGCGCGCCGCCCTTGACGCGGCTCCCTAGCGTCAACTCCATGAACACACATCCGCGCACCCGCACCGTCGTCGGATGCACGCTGCTGGTGATCGCGCTCGGCGCGAGCGGCACGGCGTGCGGCGGCGACGGCAACCCGCTGTCCGCCGCGCCCTACGACGCGGCGGACCAGATCGCCTTCAACGCCTCCACCGAGGACGGGAAGAAGGCCGACCCGGACAAGCCCCTGGAGGTCACCGCCGAGGACGGACGCATCACGGACGTCACCGCCAAGGACGCCACAGGACGCCACGTCAGCGGCGAACTCTCCGCCGACGGCCGCCGGTGGCACAGCACCTCCCCGCTGGCCGCCGACGCCCGTTACACGGTCCGGGTGTCCACCGAGGACGACGACGGCGCCCCCGGCCGCCGCCTGCTCACCTTCGACACCGGCAAGCCGCTCACCAAGAAGCGGCTGAAGGTCACCTTCGGCCCCAAGTCGGGCACGTACGGCGTGGGCCAGCCGATAACCGCCGAACTGAGCAAGCCGGTCAAGGACCGGGCCCAGCGCGCCGTCGTGGAACGGGGCCTGAGGGTCGAGTCGGTACCCGCCGTCGAGGGCACCTGGCACTGGGTGGACGACAAGAAACTCCACTACCGGCCCAAGGAGTACTGGCCGGCCCACGCCACCATCCGCGTCCGCAGCGAACTGGACGGCGTCCGGATCAGCGACCGGCTCCGGGGCGGCAAGGCCAAGCCGCTGCGCCTCACCACCGGCGACAAGATCGTCGCCGTCACGGACGCCGCCACGCACTGGATGACGGTCTACCGCAACGGCGAGGAGATCAACTCCATCCCGGTCACCACCGGCAAGCCGGGCTTCGAGACCCGCAACGGCGTCAAGGTGGTGCTGGCCAAGGAGTACTTCGTACGGATGCGCGGTACCAGCATCGGTATCGCGGAGGGCTCGGCGGAGTCGTACGACCTGCCGGTCTACTACGCGACCCGGGTCACCTGGAGCGGCGAGTACGTGCACGCCGCCCCGTGGTCCGTCGGATCGCAGGGCGCCGCCAACGTCAGCCACGGCTGCACCGGCATGAGCACCGGCAACGCGGCCTGGTTCTTCAAGAACGTGCGCGAGGGCGACCTGGTGAAGGTGGTCAACTCCTACGGCGACACCATGGAACCGTTCGGCAACGGCTTCGGCGACTGGAACGTCGACTGGCAGAAGTGGCGCAAGGGCAGCGCCCTGGTGGGCGGTACCCCCGAGACCCCGAAGCCGGAACAGGTGGCCAGACTGCGGCCGGCGGCGGTCTGAGTGCCCCCGGCCGCCCGTATTAGGCGCTCTGCAGCCGCTGGGTGCGCAGCAGGGAGGCCAGGGCGGAGGCGAACTCCACCGGGTCCACCGGATGCGTCACCGCGGCCTCGGCGCGGCTCCAGGTGGCCAGCCAGGCGTCCTGCGGGCGCCCGATGAGCAGCAGCACCGGCGGGCAGTTGAACACCTCGTCCTTGATCTGACGGCACATCCCCATGCCCCCCATGGGCACGGCCTCGCCGTCCAGGACGCAGACGTCGATACCGCCCTTGTCCAGCTCCTTGAGCACGGCGGCCGGGGTCGCGCACTCCACGAACTCGACCAGCGGTACATCGGGAGCGGGCCGCCTGCCGGTGGCCAGCCGCACCTGCTCGCGGGTGTTGGAGTCGTCGCTGTAGACCAGCACCGTGGCGGTCGGCCGCATGGTTCCTCCGTGACGTCAGCGTCGTAAGGACAAGCCCGTTGAGGCGGATGCTACTCCCTTGAACACCACGTCAACACCGGTATGGAGCAGGGAGACACTCCGAACGGCACCCCCCGGAGTGAGGGCGGGATAAGCGACCGACATAATGTCGGTCGTGGCGACAGCAACGACAGTAGAAACCGGGCACGCGCACCCGTCGGTCAATCGGCCGAACCTCACCAGCGTCGGAACCATCATCTGGCTGAGTTCCGAGCTGATGTTCTTCGCGGCCCTCTTCGCGATGTACTTCACCCTTCGATCGGTGACCGGAGCCGAGTTCTGGAAGGAGAAGGCAGACTTCCTGAACTTCCCCTTCTCGGCTACCAACACCACGATCCTGGTGCTCTCCTCCCTCACCTGCCAGCTCGGCGTGTTCGCCGCCGAGCGCGGTGACGTGAAGAAGCTCCGGATGTGGTTCATCGTCACCTTCGTCATGGGTGCGATCTTCATCGGTGGCCAGGTCTACGAGTACACCGAGCTGGTGAAGCACGAGGGCCTCTCGCTCTCCTCGGATCCGTACGGCTCGGTCTTCTACCTGACCACCGGCTTCCACGGCCTGCACGTGACGGGTGGCCTCATCGCCTTCCTGCTGGTCCTCGGCCGTACGTACGCGGCCAAGAGGTTCACTCATGAGCAGGCGACCGCCGCCATCGTCGTGTCCTACTACTGGCACTTCGTCGATGTCGTCTGGATCGGCCTCTTCGCCACGATCTACATGATCAAGTAGCCGGGCCCGTCCCGAGCGCTGCGAGCAGGCACGCGAGCAGCACATCCCAGAAGCATCGACGCAGAAGATCCTGACACCGGGGTAATCCGTGAAAAAGCTCTCCGCACGACGACGCCATCCGCTGGCGGCGGTCGTCGTCCTACTCCTCGCGCTGGCGGCCACTGGGGGGCTGTACGCCTTTGTCGCGCCCACGGGCAAGGCGCAGGCCGATGAAACCGCCCAGTCTCTCGCCATCGACGAGGGTAAGAAGCTCTACGCCGTCGGCTGCGCCAGCTGCCACGGAACCGGCGGTCAGGGCACCTCCGACGGCCCGAGCCTGGTGGGCGTCGGCGCCGCGGCCGTGGACTTCCAGGTGGGCACCGGCCGTATGCCGGCGGCGACCTCCCAGGGCGCCCAGGTGCCGCGGAAGGACGTTGTCTACACGCAGGCCGAGATCGACCAGCTCGCGGCGTACATCGCCTCGCTGGGCGCCGGTCCGAACATTCCGACCGAGGCGGAGTACGGCCCCGAGGGTGCCGACATCGCCAAGGGTGGCGACCTGTTCCGCACCAACTGCGCGCAGTGCCACAACTTCACCGGCAAGGGTGGCGCGCTGACCCACGGCAAGTACGCGCCGTCCCTTGAGGGTGTCGACCCGAAGCACATCTACGAGGCCATGCAGACCGGCCCGCAGAACATGCCCTCCTTCCCCGACACGATCCTGTCGGAGCAGAACAAGAAGGACATCATCGCCTACCTCGACGCGGTCAACGGCGATGACACCGAGAGCCCCGGTGGTCTTGAGCTGGGCGGACTCGGTCCGGTCAGTGAGGGCCTGTTCGCCTGGGTCTTCGGACTCGGCGCGCTGATCGCGGTCGCCGTCTGGGTCGCCGCTCGGACCGCAAAGGCCAAGAAGTCATGAGTAGCCAAGACATTCCTGAAGAGAACCTGCCCGCAGCGCAGGACGCACACGGCGCGGTAGGCGTCGCGGACGACAAGGACCCGTTCGCGGACCCCGGTCTGCCGCCCCACGAGCACCGGATCCAGGACATCGACGAGCGGGCCGCCAAGCGGTCCGAGCGCACGGTCGCCCTGCTGTTCACGGTGTCGATGCTGGCCACCATCGGCTTCATCGCCTCCTACGTGGCGATCGACGCCGACCAGTCGGTCTACATCTGGCCGCTGGGTCACATCAGCGCGCTGAACTTCGCCCTCGGCATGACGCTCGGCGTCTCCCTGTTCTGCATCGGCGCCGGCGCGGTCCACTGGGCCCGCACGCTGATGTCGGACGTCGAGGTCGCCGAGGAGCGGCACCCGGTCGCCTCCGCCCCTGAGGTCAAGGCCAAGGTCCTGGCCGACTTCAAGGAGGGCGCCAAGGAGTCCGCGCTCGGCCGTCGCAAGCTGATCCGCAACACGATGTTCGGCGCGCTGGCCCTGTTCCCGCTCTCCGGTGTCGTCCTGCTGCGCGACCTCGGTCCGCTGCCCGGCACCAAGCTCCGCCACACCCTGTGGTCCAAGGGCAAGCTGCTCGTCAACATGAACACCAACGAGCCGCTGCGTCCCTCGGACGTCGTCGTCGGTTCCCTCACCTTCGCCAAGCCGGAGGGCCTGGAGGAGCACGACCACGACTTCCAGAAGGAGATCGCCAAGGCCGCCCTGATGATCGTCCGGATCCAGCCGGACAACATCAAGGACAAGCGCGAGCTTGAGTGGTCGCACGAGGGCATCGTGGCGTACTCGAAGATCTGCACCCACGTGGGTTGCCCGATCTCCCTGTACGAGCAGCAGACGCACCACGCCCTGTGCCCCTGCCACCAGTCCACCTTCGACCTGTCCGACGGTGCCCGAGTGATCTTCGGTCCCGCCGGTCACGCCCTGCCGCAGCTGCGCATCGGCGTGAACGACGAGGGGTACCTCGAAGCGCTCGGCGACTTCGAGGAGCCCGTCGGTCCTGCCTTCTGGGAGCGCGGATGAGCACTACAGAGACCACTGAGTCCCGCGCACGCGGGAAGGCGCCGGCCGGCGAGCGCGTCGCCGACTGGGCCGACGGCCGGCTGGGCATCTACGGCCTGGCCAAGGCCAACATGCGCAAGATCTTCCCCGACCACTGGTCGTTCATGCTGGGTGAGGTCTGCCTCTACAGCTTCATCATCATCATCCTCACGGGTGTGTACCTGACGCTGTTCTTCCACCCGTCGATGAACGAGGTGGAGTACCACGGCAGCTACGTCCCGCTGCAGGGCCAGCTGATGTCGGAGGCGTTCAGCTCCACGCTGCACATCTCCTTCGACGTCCGTGGCGGTCTGCTCATCCGGCAGATCCACCACTGGGCCGCGCTGATCTTCCTCGCGGGCATGTTCGTGCACATGATGCGCGTCTTCTTCACCGGCGCGTTCCGCAAGCCGCGCGAGATCAACTGGGTCTTCGGCTTCCTGCTGTTCGTCCTCGGCATGTTCACCGGCTTCACCGGTTACTCGCTCCCGGACGACCTGCTCTCCGGCACCGGTGTCCGCTTCATGGAGGGCGCGGTCCTGTCCGTGCCGATCGTCGGTACCTACCTGGCGTTCTTCCTGTTCGGCGGGGAGTTCCCGGGCGGCGACTTCGTGGCGCGCTTCTACTCGGTCCACATCCTGCTGCTGCCGGGCATCATGCTCGGTCTGGTGGTCGGCCACCTGATCCTGGTCGTCTACCACAAGCACACGCAGTACGCGGGTCCGGGCAAGACGAACAAGAACGTCGTCGGCATGCCGCTGCTGCCGGTCTACATGGCCAAGGCCGGAGGCTTCTTCTTCCTGGTCTTCGGTGTCATCGCGGTCATCTCGGCGATCGCCACGATCAACCCCATCTGGGCGCTCGGCCCGTACCGTCCGGACCAGGTGTCCACCGGCGCCCAGCCCGACTGGTACATGGGCTTCTCCGAGGGCCTGATCCGTGTCATGCCGGGCTGGGAGATCAACTTCTGGGGCCACACGCTCGTCCTGGGTGTGTTCATCCCGCTGATGATCTTCCCGCTGGTCCTGGTCGCGATCGCGGTCTACCCGTTCATCGAGTCCTGGGTCACCGGCGACAAGCGCGAGCACCACATCCTGGACCGCCCGCGCAACGCCCCGACCCGCACGGCCTTCGGTGTCGCCTGGATCACCTGGTACATGGTCCTGCTGATCGGTGGTGGAAACGACCTGTGGGCCACCCACTTCCACCTGTCGATCAACGCCATCACCTGGTTCGTCCGGATCGCGTTCTTCGTCGGCCCGGTCGTCGCCTTCATCGTCACCAAGCGGATCTGCCTCGGCCTGCAGCGCCGGGACAAGGACAAGGTGCTGCACGGACGCGAGTCCGGCATCATCAAGCGCCTGCCGCACGGTGAGTTCATCGAGGTGCACGAGCCGCTCAGCCAGGACGCGCTGCACACCCTCACCGCGCACGAGCAGTACAAGCCGGTCGAGATCGGCCCGACGGTCGACGAGAACGGCGTCGAGCGCAAGGTGAAGGGCACCGAGAAGCTGCGCGCCAAGCTCAGCAAGGCGTACTACGGCGAGGAGTCCCAGATTCCGAAGCCGACCGTCGAGGAGTACAAGGAGATCACGAGCGGCCACGGCCACCACTGATCGCTGCGCTCGCCACGCGCGGTAGAAGGGCCCCCGTCCGGTTGTCGGACGGGGGCCCTTCTCCGTGCCCCCGGCTGGATAGGGTGGGAGCACAACCCCGTGTACCGGGGCGGACACTCTGCTACGACACTCAGGAGCGGCCTTATGAGCGCTGTGACCCCCGCTGGAGGCGACACCGCGGCGGGCCGCTCCTGGCCCCTGCTGCTGAACGGTCTGCTGGAGGGGCGGGACCTCGGCGCCGACGACACGGCCTGGGCGATGGACCTGATCATGCGCGGCGAGGCGACCGACGCGCAGATCGCCGGGTTCGTGGTGGCGCTGCGGGCCAAGGGCGAGACGGTGGAGGAGATCACCGGTTTCGTCCGCACGATGTACGAGCACGCGAACGTCATCGAGGTGTCCGGCGACACCGTCGACATCGTCGGTACCGGCGGCGACGGCGCCAAGACCGTCAACATCTCCACCATGTCCGCGATCGTGGTGGCCGGCGCGGGCGCCAAGGTCGTCAAGCACGGCAACCGGGCCGCCTCCTCCGCCTCCGGCTCCTCGGACGTGCTGGAGAAGCTCGGGGTGAACCTGGAACTGCCGGTGGCCCGGGTGCCCCAGGTGGCCGAGGAGGCCGGGATCACCTTCTGCTTCGCGGCCAAGTTCCATCCGGCGATGCGTCACGCGGGCGCCGCGCGCGGGCAGTTGGGCATCCGGACCGTCTTCAACGTGCTCGGCCCGCTCACCAACCCGGCCCGGGTACGGGCGCAGGCGGTCGGCGTCGCCGATCCGCGGATGGCGCCGATCGTGGCGGGCGTGTTCGCCGAGCGCGGCAACTCCTCCCTGGTGTTCCGCGGCGACGACGGCCTCGACGAGTTGACCACCACCTCGACCTCCCGGGTCTGGATCGTCCGCGACGGCAAGGTCGTCGAGGAGACCTTCGACCCCCGTGAGGTCGGCATCGACCTCGTCCCGGTGGAGGCGCTGCGCGGCGCCGACGCCTCGTACAACGCCGATGTGGCCCGGCGCCTGCTGAACGGCGAGACCGGCCCCGTCCGGGACGCCGTCCTGCTCAACTCGGCGGCCGCCCTGGTGGCCCTGCACCCCACCGAGGAGCCGCTGGCCGAGCAGATCCGGGCCGGTATGGCGAAGGCGGCGGAGTCGATCGACTCGGGGTCCGCCAAGCGGACCCTGGAGCGCTGGGTCGCCGCCAGCAACGCGTAAGACGTCAGGTGTCGCCGTCCCGCAATCCGGACTCGGGTTGCGGGACGGCGATCTTTTGCCCTAGGTTCCTGTACCAGGTCATGAGTGACAGTCATGAGGCCCCGGCCGACTGTCCGGCAACCCTCCGTCCGTGGCGGGGTGCCCCGGGTGAAGACCAGGCCGTAGGCAGCGAGGTCTGCGGCAAGCGCGGACCCCTCTCGAAACCAGGGGTCCTGGTCGTTCGAGGGAGTCTTCCGTGAGCAAGCGAATGCGATAGGGCCGCCGAGCCCCGCCTCCGCGTACCCCCTTTCCTTCCTTCACTTCGCGCTGCGCTCTGCGCGCCGTCCTTTCACGGGAGCTTCGCCATGTCCGTCCTCACCGCTGCCTCCGACCGTTCCGTTTGTGCCCCGCTGCCCGTTCTGGGGCGGGATGTCACCGTCCCGCTCGTCACCGGCGGCGAGGTCACCTACGCCGCGCTCGACTACGCCGCCAGCGCCCCCGCGCTCCAGCGCGTCTGGGACGACGTGGCCGCCTACGCCCCGTACTACGGCAGCGTCCACCGGGGCGCCGGGTACCTCTCGCAGCTGTCCACCGACCTGTTCGAGAACGCCCGCAGGACCGTCGCCGAGTTCCTCGACTGCCGCGCCGACGACCAGCTGGTCTTCACCCGGTCCACCACCGACTCGCTGAACCTGCTGGCCGCCGTGCTGCCGGCCGGCTGCCAGGTCTTCGTCTTCGAGACCGAGCACCACGCCTCGCTGCTGCCCTGGCAGGACGCCGAGGTCACCTACCTGGACGCCCCGCGCACCCCCGAGCAGGCCGTGGCAACCCTGGAGCGGGCCCTCGCCGACCGGGACCCGCACGGACCGGCCCTGGTCTGCGTCACCGGCGCCTCCAACGTCACCGGCGAGCTGTGGCCGGTGCGGGAGCTGGCCGCCGCCGCGCACGCGCACGGCGCCCGGATCGTCCTCGACGCCGCCCAGCTCGCCCCGCACCACCCGGTCTCCGTCCAGGACCTCGACGTCGACTGGGTCGCCTTCTCCGGGCACAAGCTGTACGCCCCCTTCGGCTCCGGCGTGCTCGCGGGACGCGCCGACTGGCTGCGGGAGGCGCGGCCGTACCTGGCGGGCGGCGGCGCCAGCCGCAAGGTGACCCGGCGCGCGGACGGGGGAGTGGACGTGGAGTGGCACGAGAGCGCCGCGCGGCACGAGGCGGGCTCCCCGAACGTCATCGGCGCCTACTCCATCGCCTCGGCCTGCAAGGCCCTCACCGAGGCCGGGTTCGACACCCTGGTGGCCCGCGAGCGGTACCTGATCGAGAAGGTCCGCGAGGGTCTCGCGGACGTGCCCGAGGTCCGCTTCCTCTCCCTCTTCGGCGACGACGCCCCGCGCGTGGGTGTGCTGTCCTTCGTCGTCGAGGGCTGGAACAGCTCACACTTCGCCGCCGCCCTCTCCGCCGAGTACGGCATCGGGGTGCGCGACGGTCTGTTCTGCGCCCACCCCCTGGTGCGCACCCTGCTCGGCAGCGACCCGCAGACCCAGGGCGAGTGCGGGGCCCCCGAGGCGGCTCCCGGCGAGAAGTCCCTGAACGCCATCCGCGTCAGCTTCGGCGCCGGCACCCCCGACGAGCACGTGGACCGCTTCGTCGCCGCGGCCCGCGAACTGGTCCGCGACGGCGCCAAGTGGAACTACCGCACCGAGGACGGCCGCTGCGTCCCGGCGGTATGAATGCGAGCCGGGCTAGCCGTCGAGGCCGATGGAGAACGCGGCCTCCAGGTCGTGCTGGGAGTACGTCCTGAAGGCCACGTGGGTGTCCGTGGCCTCGACGCCGGGGATCTTGCTGATGCTGCCGGGGATGACCTCGGCGAGGTCCTCGTGCTCCTTGACCCGGACCATGGCGATCAGGTCGTAGGTGCCGGTGACGGAGAAGACCTCGCTCACGCTGTCCAGCGAAGCGATCTGCTCCGCGATCTCGGGGATCCGGTCCACGCTGGTCTTGATGAGGACGATCGCGGTGATCACGGCTGTTTCTCTCCCTCGGGGGCCGGCGTCGCAGGCTTCGGCCTCACTCTAGTCGTACGGCCGAACCGCACCCAGGCGAAGCCGCACCCCAGGCCGAAGCCCACGAGATGGGCCAGATAGGCCACTCCGGGACCGCTCGTGGCCTGCCCCGCCGCCAGCCACTGAAGGGCCGCCCAGAAGGGCAGCACGACATACGCGGGGAAGCGCAGGGGCAGGAAGAGGAGGAAGGGCAGCAGGCTGGTCACCCGGGCCCGCGGGAACAGCGCGAGGAAGGCGCCGAGCACCGCCGAGATCGCGCCGGACGCGCCGACCAGTGACTGTTCGGAGTCGGCGTTGGCGGCCGCGTACCCGAGCAGCGCGAGATAGCCGCAGCCCAGGTAGAAGAGGAGGAACTGCACGCGGCCCATGCGCTCCTCGGTCATCACGCCGAAGACGTAGAGGAAGAGCATGTTGCCCAGCAGGTGCACCCAGCTGCCGTGCACGAACAGCGCGGTCGCCGGGGTGAGCGCGGCCCGCGCCTCGCCCTCGAACAGCACCGCCGGGACCACCCCCCAGCGCCGGAAGTAGGCCCGCTGGGTCGCGATCAGCTCCTCGCCGGTGCCGTACCCCGGGTTCAGGCCCGAGGCGGGCCCGATCAGGAAGATCAGTGTGCACAGCCCGACCAGGGTGTATGTGACCGGTGCGGACGGCATCCGCAGCCCTCGGACCGTGCTGCTCCACTTGCTGATCATGAACACAGAGCATGACGTAAAGGGAGCAACTCTGACAGAGTGCCTCGCCGCCGTGGACAGCCGAGCGGCGAGTCGTGCACAGGCCGTAGGGTTACGAGCCATACGCACCGGGATACCGGTGGGTCACCGACACTGGAAGGAAAGAACGGTCGAGATGACGGTTCCCCTGCCGACCGCCACCACGCGGTGGCGCTGCACGCTCTGCGGCAACCTCACCCGCTTCGATGTGACGCGCTCGTCGAAGGTCGTCGAGTACGTCCACCTCGACCTCGCCGGTGAGCCCAAGGTCGAGGAGCGCGAGGTGGTCAATGAGACCATCGAGTCGGTGCGCTGCCGCTGGTGCAACGCCGTGGACCAGGTGGAACTCGTGGACAGGCCGGGCGCCGGCTCCTGAGCGGGAGCGGGCCCCGTTCGGGTGATCCCCTCAGCCGGGGGATCCCGCACAGGTATTGGGGTGACGACGGATGGTGGAGACCGCAGGCGGGGGGCCGGGCGACGGCGCCGCTGAGGTGCTCGACCGTCCGTTGCCCGAGGGCGTGCGCAAGCGGGTCGTCCAGATCGTCTCGGACGGTTTCGGCCAGTTGACGATCGGCGAACTGCCCGCACAGCTGCGGCAGTACGCCCGGTTCGCCCCGAACCGGCGCGCCAAGTTCGCCGGGAACGCGATGGCCGCCGCGCTGGAGACCGATCCGCTCTTCCGCCAGCGGATCGGGGAGAAGCTCAGAGAGGCGCAGCCGGAACTCGCCGGCGCCCTGGACTCCGGCTCGCCGCCCCCGGCCGCGGACCCGCTCGATGTGGCGGCCGCGGCCTATGTGCTGCGGCCCACCGACTGGGTGAAGCTGGTCACCGCGGCCGGCGAGGAGGCCCAGCGGGCCCACGCCGAGCGCGCCGACGAGGAGAGCCGGGCCGAGCTGGAGCGGCTGCGCGCCGAACTCGCCCAGGCGCGGGAGCAGGTCCGCACCGAGACCGAACGGCTGCGCACCGAGCTGGACGCGGCCAGGAAGGAAGCCGAATCGCTTCACCGCAAGCTGCGCGCCGCCCAGAGCGATGTCAAGCGCGGGGAGGCGGCGCTGCGCAAGGCGCAGGGCGAGATCGAGGCGGTGCGCGCCGAGGCGCACGGGCAGGTGTCGGCGGCCGAGAGCGAGACCCGGCGGCTGAAGTCCCGGCTGGGGGAGGCCGAGGCCGCCCTGGAGGCCACCCGCAAGGCGGCGCGCGAGGGCCGCAGCGTGGAGGACATGCGGGTGCGGCTGCTGCTGGACACCCTGCTGGACGCCACCCAAGGGCTGCGCCGGGAGCTGGCGTTGCCCCCGGTGTCGGTGCGTCCCGCGGAGACCGTGGACGCGGTCGAACCGGGACGTATGACCCCGAAGGACATCGCCGCCCGCGCGCTGTCCGAGAACGATCCGGCCATCCTCGACCAGTTGCTGGCGTTGCCGCAGGCGCATCTGGTGGTCGACGGCTACAACGTCACCAAGACCGGCTATCCCCAGATGCCGCTGGAGAAGCAGCGGCTCAGACTCCTCGGCCAGCTCTCCCAGCTCGCCGCGCAGACCGGCGCCGAGGTGACCTGCGTCTTCGACGGGGCCGAACTGGCCGCGCCGGTGCTGCTGGCGCCGCCGCGCGGGGTGCGGGTGCTGTTCTCCAAGCCCGGGGTGACCGCGGACGAGCTGATCCGCCAGCTGGTGCGGGCGGAGCCGCCGGGGCGTCCGGTCATCGTCGTCTCGACCGACCGCGAGGTGGCCGACGGCATCGCCAGGGCGGGCGCCCGGCCGGTGGCTTCTGCGGTGCTTCTGAAGCGACTGTCCTGAAGGTCAACGTAGAGCGGTAATGCCCGAATTGGCGGGTCTGTCGCGCAACCCAGCGTCAAGTGGCTATCACGGCACGTGGGTTGAAGGTAAAGAATCCGGGCTAAGCGCGGGATAAATCGCCCAGGGATTTGAACTCATCACAGCGGTATCACTAGGGTCTGCCTTCGAACCTTCGATCGGAAGATCACTGAGAAGAAGGAGTTCGCCTCCGTGGCGTCCCACCGTCGACCCAAGCAGCCGAGCCGCGCACGTGTGACCGTGCTGACCACCGCCGCTGCCGCCGCCGTGGCCATCAGCTCTCAGGCGGCCAACGCCGCGCCCAGCGAGAAGCCGAGCAAGGACGAGGTCAAGGCCAAGGTCGACAAGCTCTACGAGGAGGCCGAGCAGGCCACCGAGAAGTACAACGGGGCCAAGGAGAAGCAGGAGAAGCTCCAGAAGGAGATCTCCACCATCCAGGACAACGTCGCGCGCGGTCAGGAAGACCTGAACGACATGCGTGACTCCATAGGCCTGGCCGCCGCCGCGCAGTACCGCACCGGCTCCATCGACTCCTCGGTCCAGCTGTTCCTCTCCGCGGACCCGGACGACTACCTCGACAAGGCCTCCACGCTCGACCAGTTGAGCAGCCAGCAGGTCGAGCAGCTCAAGAAGATCCAGGACAAGCAGCGCGAACTCGCCCAGGACCGCGCCGAGGCCACCGAGAAGCTCAAGGACCTGGCCTCCACCCGGACCGAACTGGGCAAGAAGAAGCAGGAAGTCCAGGACAAGCTCGCCGAGGCGCAGAAGCTCCTGAACTCCCTCACCGCCGCGGAGAAGGCCGCCCTCGCCAAGGAGGAGGAGCGCGCCACGCGTTCCTCCGCCGACCGCGTCGACCTCGGCAACGCCGCGCAGGGCTCCGGCCGGGCCATGGCCGCCTTCCAGGCCGCCCAGAGCAAGATCGGCTCGCCCTACGTCTACGGCGCCTCCGGCCCGTCCTCCTTCGACTGCTCGGGCCTGACCTCCTGGGCCTTCGCCCAGGCCGGCGTCTCCATCCCGCGCACCTCGCAGGCGCAGGCCAACGCCGGTACCAGGATCTACAGCCAGTCCGACCTCAAGGTCGGCGACCTGGTCATCTTCTACGGCGACCTGCACCACGTCGGCTTCTACGCCGGCAACGGCCAGGTGCTGCACGCCCCGCGCACCGGCACGGTCGTGCGCTACGAGTCGATCAACAACATGCCGTTCCAGTTCGGCGTCCGGATCTGACCCTTCCAAGATCAGGACACGGTGCCGCCCGTTCGGGCGAATCACACCGAGCGGAACTGACCCCGCGCCCCGCCCATGACCTGCGTCATAGGCGGGGCGTCACCGTTTGCGGGCACGGAGGTCGTTGGTCGGTGCCCTGCCGCGGGGCTACTGTCTGCCGCGTTTCCCCCTCGACGGGGAACGGTCCTTGTCCGCCAGCGGAAGGGGTGCGGCTTCCTGTGGGGTCCCATCGTCGCCTTGTACCGTCCGGGTTCGACCGCGGCGCGAGTGCCGCGCTCTGCGTCATCTCAGCGGCGGCCGCCGCGTTCGCGGTCGTACCGGCCTCGGCAGCGCCGCACGACGACACCCGGGCCGAGGTGGACCGCCTCTACGAGGAGGCCGAGAAAGCCACCGAGGCGTACAACAAGGCCGATGAACGCGCCGACTCGCTGCGCACGCAGGTCAGCACCGCACAGGACCGGATCGCACGGCAGCAGGAGCGCATCAACTCCATGCGGGAGTCGCTGGGTTCGCTGGCCGGGGCGCAGTACCGGTCCGGGGGCATCGACCCGTCGCTCGCCCTCCTCTTCTCCGACGACCCGGACGACTACCTCGACAAGGCCTCCGTCCTGGACCGGATCACCTCGCACCAGGCGGGCGAGCTGAAGGACCTTCAGGACGCGATGCGCGGACTGGCGCAGGACCGCGCCGAGGCCACGCGCAAGCTCGGGGAACTGGAGAAGAGCCGCAAGGCCGTGGCCGCGCACAAGCGGACGGTGGAGAACAAGCTGGCCAAGGCCCGCCGGCTCCTCAACTCCCTTCCGCTGGACGAGCGCGCCGCCTACGACCGGGCCTCCCGCTCCGGCCGTATGCCCGACCTCGGGGGCGGTGTCCCGGCCTCCGGCCGCGCCGCCGCCGCGATCGCCGCCGCCCGCTCCGCCCTCGGCAAGCCGTACGTCTGGGGCGCCAACGGCCCCAGCGGGTTCGACTGCTCCGGCCTGATGCAGTGGTCCTACGCCCAGGCGGGCGTCTCCCTGCCGCGCACCTCCCAGGCCCAGCGCCACGCGGGCCGTCAGGTCCCGCTCTCCCAGGCCCGCCCCGGCGACCTGGTCACCTACCGCTCCGACGCCAGCCATGTGGGCATGTACGTGGGCAACGGCCAGGTCATCCACGCCCCCTACCCGGGCGCCCCGGTCCGCTACGACCCGGTGGGGATGATGCCGGGTGCGACGGTGACCAGGGTCTGACCGGGCCGGTCCCGTCACACGGTCTGACCTTCGTCCGTTTCGCACCGTACGATCTCCGCATGGCTGGTCGGCGGTGGGCGTCCGGGGTGGTGGTGCTCTGGATGCTGCTCGGGTCGCTGGTGGCGTGCGGGGAACGGGATGTCACCGACGCGGCCCGGGACTCGGTGCAGCGGGTGCTGGACCGGCGGGCCGAGGCCGTCGTCGCGGACGACGCGGCGGCCTTCGCGCGGACCGGGACGCGGACCGGGTTCGAGGAGCTCGCGGCGGTGCCGTTCGCCGACTGGGTGTACCGGGTGACCGGTGTGGAGCGGGCGGGCGACAGCGCCACCGCCGATGTCGAGCTGAGCTACCGGATCGAGGGACACGACCGGGCCCCGGTCGTCGTCCGCCGTACCGTGCGGCTCGGGCTCGACGCCTCGGGGGAGTGGTACGTGGCCTCCGAGCGGCCCGCGGCCAAGGCGCCCGAGCAGCTGTGGGACCAGGGGCGGGTGGAGGTCGTCCGGGGCGAGCACAGCACCGTCCTCGGGGTGGGGCAGTCCGACGAGCGGCTGCGGGCCTTTGCCGGGATGGCCGACCGGGCCGTGCCCGCGGTGAACCGGGCCTGGGGCACCGAGTGGCCGCGCGGCACCGTCGTGCTGGTACCGGAGTCGCTGGAGGGCATGGCCGGGCTGCTCGGGTCGCCCGCCTCCTCGTACCGGGGGATCGCCGCCGTGACCACCGGCGAGACCGGCACCCGCGCCCACGCGCCGGCGGACCGGATCATCCTCAACCCGGTCGCGTACGGCGTCCTGGGCCAGAGTGGCAAGCAGGTCGTGCTCACCCACGAGACCACCCATGTCGCCACCCGCGCCCACACCGGCCCCGCCACCCCGCTGTGGCTCTCCGAGGGCTACGCCGACTGGGTCGGCTACCTCGGCTCGGGCCGCAAGCCCTCCGACGCCGCGCCCGAGCTGTGGCGGGCGGTGAGCGAGGACGAGATCCCGTCGGGGCTGCCGACCGACGAGGACTTCGCGTTCACCGGGGACTCGGCGAGCCTCGCCCAGGCGTACGAGAGCGGCTGGATGGCCTGCCGGATGATCGCCGACCGCTGGGGCGAGGCGAAACTGGGGGAGTTCTACCGGGCCGTCGGCGCGCACGAGACCCGCTCCGGCGCGGTCGAGCAGGCGATGGAGCAGGTGCTCGGGACGAGCCCGGAGGAGTTCACCGCGCAGTGGCAGGAGTACCTGCGCGGTCAGTTCGACTGAGCCCCGTCGGCCGGGTCCAGTACCTCGATCGCCTCCGTCAGCCACGCCCGCTCCGCCGCCCCCGTCGCCCGCGCCACCCGCAGCATGCCCTGCCGGAACAGATCGCCGGCCTCCTCCGCCCGCACCGGCTCGCCGTCCCGGTAGAAGAAGCTCGACGGCGCGTCCAGGAACTCCAGGCGACGGCGCAGGACGGCGGCCTGCTCGCGCCGGTCGGGCAGGTGCCGCAGGAACGACAGCACGGTGTTGAAGCGGACCTGGTCGCTGATCTCCACCGGCTTGGGGTGCCGCAGCCGCTCCAGCAACTCGGCGCGGCCCTCCTCGGTCAGTGACAGGATCCGGCGCGGGGCGGCGCTCGCGCCGGGCTCGGTGCGCTGGTCCAGCAGGCCCGCCTTGGTGAGCCGGGTGATCGCGGGGTACAGCGCGCCGTCGCTCACCGGCCGGACGTGCCCGCTGAGCGCCTTGATGCGCTCCTTCAGCTCGTAGCCGTGCAGCGGCTGCTCGGCGAGGAAGCCCAGGATCGACAGCTCCAGCACCGGTACCTCCTTGCGGGTGACGTGGCCGCCATGCTACCTCTTTCCGAGCTACCTCGATTCGATGTAGCTCGGAAAGAGGGAACTCGCTGATGGACGCTCATCGCCGGACACTCGTCTCGCTCGCCCACCCCGTCTACTTCTCGCTCCTGGCCTCCGTCGCCGCCGGGATCATCAACACCGTCTGGGTCTCCCGGCTCGGCGGCCCCGCCGTCGCCGCCGTGGCCGTCGCCACCAACACCGAGAACGTGCTCCTCGGCGTCGCCCTGGTCTTCGGCTCCGGCACCACCGTGCTGGTCGCGCACGCCAGGGGCGCCCGCGACCCGGCGGCCGTACGCGCGGCCGTACGCGGCGGCTGGGCGCTGTACGCCCTTCTCACCCCCGTGGTCATCGGCGGCGGCCTGCTGCTGTGCGAGCCCCTGGCCCGCCTGGTCCTCGGCGGCGACGGCCCGGCGGTGCCCCTGGCCACGGCCTACTTCGCGATCTCCCTGCCCGGCATCGCAGTCTTCTTCGCCCAGACCCTGCTCGACGGCATCCTCAAGGGCACCGGCGACACCCGCACCCCGATGCGCCTCGCGCTCCTCGCCAACGGCCTGATCCTGGTCTGCGACCCCTTCGCGATCCACTACTACGGCGTTGAGGGCGCCGCCGCCGCCACGGTCCTGTGCCGCACCGCCGCCCTCGCGGTCGGCCTGATCGCCCTGCGCCGCAACGCACTGCTGCGCGAGGCCTCCCGCTCACCCGCCCCGTTCTCGCCCCGCCGCACCCTGGCCACCGGCCTGCCCATGGCCGCCGACTTCACCGTCCGGCAGACCGGCGCGCTGGCCCTGGTGGCGATCGTGGCCCGGCTCGGGGTGACCGCGGTGGCCGCGTACGCGATCGCCTACAAGGTCCTCTACGTCGCCACCATGGCCTTCTACGCGCTGCGCCAGGCCGCCGCCATCCACACCGCGCACACCCGCGGCGCCGGACACGACGAGCGGCGGGCCATCGGACGGCAGGTCGTCCTGGTGGCCGGGGCGGTGGCGCTGACCGCGTCCGCGCTGCTGGCGGTGGCCGCGCCCTGGCTCATGGCCGCCTTCGGCGCCGGACCGCGGGTCGCGGACCAGGGCGTGCTCTTCCTGCGCTGCATCGGCCCCTACCTGCTGCTCATGGGCTGCTTCATCGCCCTGGGCGGGGTCTTCGAGGGCAGCGGCGGCTCCCCGCTGCTGCTGCGCGTGACGCTGCTGGGGACGGCCGTCCAACTGCCGCTGGCGTACCTGCTGTCCGGGCTCGGGCTGCCGGGGGTGTGTCTGGCGCTGGCGCTCGCCATGACCCTCCAGTGCGCCCTGCTCGGGTGGCGGGCCCGGCGTCAGGAGGGCAGCGAGGTCTCCCTCGTGCGGGTGGCCTGAGCGGGCAGCGGGGTGGCGGCGGCCCCGGACACCGTGGAGCGCCACAGGACGCGGGCGGCGAGGACGGTGGCGAGCACCAGCAGGCCGTTGCGGACGGACAGCAGGGTGATGCCGAGGCCGTCGCTGGCGACCACGTGCGCGAACCAGAGCGGGAACTCCAGCATCGTCACCGGGCAGGCGGCCAGCAGCGCGAGCACCGGCGGGCCCATCCGGCTGCCCCGGAAGCACAGGCAGACGGCCGCCAGACCGACCAGCCACACCAGGTACTGGGGGCTGATCACGCGGCTGGTCGTGGTGAACAGCAGCACCGCCACGAACGCCGCGTCCGCGACCGTGTGCGACCGGAACCGCCGGGCCCGCAGCCGCCACAGCAGCAGCCAGCCGAAGGCCAGCGCGGACAGCACCAGGGCGGCCGTGCTGACCACGTCCACGTACGGGCCGAGGAATTCCACCGAGCCGTAGTTCAGCAGCACCTCCCCGTCCCAGCCGTGGTGGCGGGCCACATGGAAGACCAGCGCGCCCAGCGACTCCACCTCGGTGCCGCGGTCCCGCTGGAAGGTCAGGAACGCGAACGCGCCCGGCATCCCCGCCGCGAACAGCGCCGCCAGGACCGCCCCGGTCACCGCGGCCGACGCCCAGGCGGTGCGGTCGCGGACGGCCACCAGCAGCAGCACCGGCCACACCTTCAGCAGCGCCCCGAACGCGGCCAGCGCGCCCAGGGCCCGTGGGTGCCGGGCGCCCGCCAGCAGCGAGGCCACCGCGACCGCGGTCACCATCACGTCGTAGCGGGCGTACACGGTCGGCCCGAGCAGGGGGACGCCCACCGCCCAGACCCAGGCGCCGCGCATGCTGCGGCCGGGGCGCGGGCCCGTGTAGAGCAGCAGGGCGAGGACGGCCAGGTCGGCGGTGAAGGCCAGGACGAAGAAGGCGGAGGCGTAGTCCAGGTGGAACAGCAGCTTGGGGGAGAGGATCGCGAGCGCGGCGGCGGGCGGGTACTGCCAGGTGACGTCGTTTTGCGGGAACGATCCGGTGCCCAGCACCTCGGACCAGCCCTGGTAGATCACGGCGACGTCGGAGGTGACGTCCGGGCCGGGGAAGACCCACACCTTGAACACGAGGAGCAGCAGCACGATCCTGGTCGCGGACCAGATGCCGAGGAGGCCGGCCAGGGACCACCGCGCGCCCGTCGTCTCCACCTGGTCCCCTGCCGTTCGTGCTCGCCGTCGAGGGCACCATGATGTCCCGCCGGGCTGTGGGTCGGCCACCAGGGCGGCCGTGACGCGCTGTGCGCGGCGCCTCCGATAGGGTCGGCCGCGATGCACAAGACGCTCATCGTGACGAACGACTTCCCGCCCCGCCCCGGCGGCATCCAGGCCTTCCTGCACAACATGGCGCTGCGGCTGGACCCGGAGCGGCTGGTCGTCTACGCCTCCACCTGGAAGCGCGGCCGGGAGGGCGCCGAGGCGACGGCCGCCTTCGACGCGGAACAGCCCTTCACCGTCGTACGCGACTCCACGACGATGCTGCTGCCGACCCCGGGGGTGACCCGGCGCGCGGTCGGGCTGCTGCGGGAGCACGGCTGCACCTCGGTGTGGTTCGGGGCCGCGGCCCCGCTCGGCCTGATGGCTCCGGCGCTGCGCAAGGCGGGGGCGCGGCGGCTGGTCGCCACCACCCACGGGCACGAGGCCGGCTGGGCCCAGCTGCCCGCCTCGCGGCAACTGCTGCGGCGGATCGGGGACTCCACGGACACGATCACCTATCTCGGCGAGTACACCCGGTCGCGGATCGCGGGCGCGCTCTCTCCGGAGGCGGCCTCCCGGATGGTGCAGCTGCCCCCGGGCGTGGACGAGAAGACCTTCCACCCCGGCTCCGGCGGCGCGGGGGTCCGGGCCCGGCTGGGGCTGACCGACCGGCCCGTGGTGGTGTGCGTCTCCCGGCTGGTCCCGCGCAAGGGACAGGACACGCTGATCCTCGCGATGCCCCGGATCCTCGCGAAGGAGCCGGACGCGGTGCTGCTGATCGTCGGCGGCGGCCCGTACGAGCAGGATCTGCGCAGGCTGGCCCGGGACACCGGCGTGGCCGACTCGGTCCGCTTCACCGGCTCGGTGCCCTGGGCCGAGCTGCCCGCCCACTACGGCGCCGGTGACGTGTTCGCCATGCCGTGCCGCACCCGTCGCCGGGGCCTGGACGTGGAGGGCCTCGGCATCGTCTACCTCGAAGCCTCGGCGACCGGGCTGCCGGTGGTCGCGGGCGACTCCGGCGGGGCCCCCGACGCGGTCCTCGACGGCGAGACCGGCTGGGTGGTCCGCGGCGGTTCCCCGAGCCAGGCCGCCGACCGCATCACCGCCCTGCTCGGCGATGCCGAACTGCGGCGCCGGATGGGGGAGCGGGGACGGGAGTGGGTCGAGGAGAAGTGGCGCTGGGACCTGCTGGCGGAGAGGTTGAGGACGCTGCTGTGAGAACTGGTTGAAGACACCGGTTCAAAACACGCCGACAACCTAGGCGGAACCCGAAATTCCGCCCATGCTGCGCACATGACATCAAACCTGATGCAGCGTCAGCTGACAAGACGTCAAATACTGGGCATGGTCGCCCTCCAGACGGCCGCCGCCACCGGCCTCACCCGTATCGGCCTCTCCTCGGCCCACGCGGCCGAGCCCCCCGCCCTCGACAACGCCCCCGCCATCGTGGTCGGTTCCGGATACGGCGGCGCCGTCGCCGCCCTCCGCCTCGGCCAGGCCGGTATCCGCACGATCGTGCTGGAGATGGGCCGCCTGTGGAACTCCGCGGGCCCCGACGGCAAGGTGTTCTGCTCCACCACCGCCCCCGACCACCGCTCCACGTGGTTCCGCACCCGCACCGAGGCCCCGCTGGCCACCTTCCTGTGGCTGGACCTCGTCAACAAGGACATCAGCCCCTACCCGGGCGTCCTGGACCGTGTGCGCTTCGCCCACATGTCCGTCTACTGCGGCCGCGGCGTCGGCGGCGGTTCGCTGGTCAACGGCGGCATGGCCGTCACCCCGCTCAAGTCGTACTTCGCCGAGCAGTTCCCCACCGTCGACGCGGACGAGATGTACTCCACGTACTACCCCCGCGCCCGCTCCCAGCTCGGCGTCAACCCCATCGACCCGGCCTGGTTCGAGGCCACCGACTGGTACCGCTTCAGCCGCGTCTCGCGCAAGCACGCCGAGCGGACCGGCCTGCGGACCACCTTCGTGCCGAACGTCTACGACTTCGGCCACATGCAGCGCGAGGAGGCCGGCACCGCCCCGAAGTCCGCGCTCGCCGCCGAGCTGCTCTACGGCAACAACCACGGCAAGCGCAGCCTGGACAAGACCTACCTGGCCGCCGCCGTCGGCACCGGCAACGTCACCATCCACACCCTGGAACGGGTCAGCGCGATCCGGCTCGGGGAGGGCGGGACGTACGTCGTGCAGACCCAGCGGATCGACAACGCCGGGAACGTCGTCGAGACCAAGGAGTACGGCTGCGGCTACCTCTTCCTCGGCGGCGGCAGCGTCGGCACCACCGAGCTGCTGCTGCGCGCCCGGGAGACCGGCGCCCTGCCCGACCTCGACGCCAGTGTCGGCACCGGCTGGGGCACCAACGGCAATGTGATGCTCGGCCGGGCCAACCACCTGTGGGACACGGTCGGGGCGCACCAGTCGACCGTGCCGGTCATGGGCATCGACGACTGGGCCAACACCGCCAACCCCGTCTTCGCCGAGATCGCGCCCCTGCCCATGGGGCTCGAACACTGGGTCAGCCTCTACCTGGCGATCACCAAGAACCAGGAACGCGCGACCTTCTCGTACTCCGGCGGCTCACTGGCGCTCAGCTGGACCGCGGCACAGAGCGCGGTCTCCTCGGCGATGGCCAAGAAACTGTTCGACCGGATCAACCGGGCCAACGCCACGATCTACCGGTACGACCTGTTCGGCGGCAACCGGGCCTTCGCCGACGACTTCACGTACCACCCGCTGGGCGGCTGTGTGCTCGGCCGGGCCACCGACGACTACGGCCGGGTCAAGGGCTACTCGAAGCTCTATGTCACCGACGGCTCGCTGGTGCCCGGCTCGCTCGGGGTGAACCCCTTCGTCACCATCACCGCGCTGGCCGAACGCACGATGGCGCGGGTCCTCGTGGAGGACACCGCGCCATAGCCGCAGGCCGTGACTACTTCGCGTAGATCGCCTCGATCTCCTGCGCGAAGTCCTTCGCCACCACGTTCCGCTTCAGCTTCAGCGACGGCGTCAGGTGGCCCGACTCCTCCGTGAACTGGGAGGACAGAATGCGGAACTTCCGCACCGATTCCGCCTTGGACACCGCGGCGTTGCCGTCGTCGACCGCCGACTGGATGGCGGCCAGCAGGTCCGCGTCCTCACGCAGCGACGCCGCGGTGGACCCCTCCGGCTTGCCGTGCTCGGCGGCCCACCGGCCCAGGAACTCCTCGTCGATGGTGACCAGCGCGCCCACGAACGGCCGCCCGTCGCCGACCACCATGCACTCCGCGACCAGCGCGTGCGCCCGGATCCGGTCCTCGATCACCGCCGGGGCGACGTTCTTGCCGCCCGCGGTCACCAGGATCTCCTTCTTGCGGCCGGTGATCCTGAGGTAGCCGTCCTCGTCGAGGGTGCCGATGTCGCCCGAGTGGAACCAGCCGTCCCGCAGCGCCTCCTCGGTGGCCCCCGGGTTGTTCCAGTACTCCTTGAAGATGTGCTCGCCGTGCAGCAGCACCTCGCCGTCGTCCGCGATGCGCACCACCGAGCCCGGCAGCGGCTGGCCGACCGTGCCGATCTTCTGCCGGTCCCACGGGTTGAACGCGGTGGCCGCGCAGGTCTCGGTCAGGCCGTAGCCCTCCAGCACCGTGAAGCCGATACCGCGGAAGAAGTGACCGAGCCGCTCGCCCAGCGGCGCCCCGCCGGAGATCGCGTACTCGCCCCGGCCGCCCAGGACCGCGCGCAGCTTGCTGTAGACCAGCCGGTCGAAGACCTTGTGCTTGAGCTTCAGGCCGATCGACGGGCCGGAGGGGTCGTCCAGCGCCTTGCTGTAGGCGATCGCGGTGTCCGCGGCCTTGTCGAAGATCTTGCCCTTGCCGTCCGCCTGCGCCTTGGCGCGGGCCGAGTTGTAGACCTTCTCGAAGACCCGCGGCACGCCCAGGATCAGCGTCGGGCGGAAGGTCGCCAGCTCGTCGGTGAGGTTCTTGATGTCCGGGACCGTGCCCAGCTTGATCGGCGCCACCATCGGCGCGATCTGCACCATCCGCCCGAAGACGTGCGCCAGCGGCAGGAACAGCAGCACCGAGCACTCACCGGTGCGGAACAGCGGCCGCAGCCGCTCCACCACGTTGCCGCACTCGGCGAAGAAGTTGCGGTGGGTGAGCACACAGCCCTTGGGACGGCCGGTGGTGCCCGAGGTGTACACGATGGTCGCCGGGTCGTCGGCCTTCGCCAGCGAGCTGCGCTCGTCGACCGACTTGTCGCTGACGTCCTGGCCGAGCCGGGTCAGCTCCTCGACGGCGCCGCCCTCGATCTGCCACAGGTGCTTGAGCGCGGGCAGCCGGTCGCGCACCGACTCCACGGCCGCGGTGTGGGTGTCCAGCTCGGTAACGATGGCGGTCGCGCCCGAGTCGCCGAGGATCCACTGCACCTGCTCGGCCGAGCTGGTCTCGTACACCGGGACCGTGATCGCGCCCGCGGACCAGATCGCGAAGTCCAGCAGGGTCCACTCGTAGCGGGTGCGGGACATCAGGGCGATCCGGTCGCCCGGCTGCACCCCGGCCGCGATCAGGCCCTTGGCGGCGGCGCGCACCTCGGCGAGGAAAGCGGTGGCCGTGACGTCCTGCCAGACACCGTCGACCTTGCGGGCGATGACGGCGACGTCGGGATGCTGCGCGGCGTTTCTGCGGACGATGTCGGTCAGATTGCCGTCCGCGGGGACCTCGTACATAGCCGGAAGGCTGAACTCGCGCAAGACTGCTGCTCCTCATAGGGCGCCGGCGCCACGACATTGTGTGATGCGACGGTGCGGTCCAAGGCTCGGGCAGGTACCCAGGAATCCCGGTGGTTGAAATCCTGAGCACGACTGGACTGCCCGGACGTTACCCGCCGGTATGGCTTCTTCGACAGAGGGTCCGGCGAGATGTTCGCTGCGTCACACGGTTCGCTACCGCAAGCATGGGTGCTTCTGCTGCGCACAGTAGTCGACCGGTTTGACGACTAGCCAGTAACCGCAGGTCCGGCCGCCACTGTTCACGCATGGCGCACAGGCCTACGCTTGATCGCCATGGCATCCACACCAGCCGGTAACAGCAGGACGCGCGTTCATGTGGTCAGCGACGTACACGGCAACGTCCGTGACCTGGCCAGAGCCGGCGACGGCGCGGACGCCCTGATCTGCCTGGGTGACCTGGTCCTCTTCCTCGACTACGCCGACCACTCCCGCGGCATCTTCCCCGATCTGTTCGGCGTGGAGAACGCCGACCGCATCGTGGAGCTGCGCACCGCCCGCCGCTACGAGGAAGCCCGCCAATTCGGCGCCCGGCTGTGGGCCGGAATCGGCGCCGACCGGGGCGCGGTGATCGAGAAAGCGGTCCGCAAGCAGTACGCCGAACTCTTCGCGGCCTTCCCGACCCCGACGTACGCCACCTACGGCAATGTCGACATGCCGCCCCTGTGGCCGGAGTACGCCGGGCCCGGCACCACCGTGCTGGACGGACAGCGCGTCGAGATCGGCGGCTGGACCTTCGGCTTCGTCGGCGGCGGCCTGAGGACCCCGATGCGCACCCCGTACGAGATCAGCGACGAGGAGTACGCCGCGAAGATCGAGGCGGTCGGCGAGGTGGACGTGCTGTGCACCCACATCCCGCCGGAGGTCCCGGAACTGGTCTACGACACCGTCGCCCGCCGCTTCGAGCGGGGCAGCCGGGCCCTGCTGGAGGCGATCCGGCGGACCCGGCCCCGTTACTCCCTGTTCGGGCATGTGCACCAGCCCCTGGTGCGCCGGATGCGGGTCGGATCGACGGAGTGCGTGAACGTCGGCCACTTCGCCGGGACCGGGAAGCCATGGGCGCTGGAGTTCGGCGGGTCGGCCGCGCGGTAGCCTTCACGCTGCACACACGTGCGTATGAGGACGACCTTTCGGCCCGCATCTGGAGGAGCCACGACGATGGCGGAACACACCAGTTCGAGCATCACGATCGAGGCTGCACCGGCCGACGTCATGGGGGTGATCGCCGACTTCGCCCGCTACCCCGACTGGACCGGCGAGGTGAAGGAGGCGGAGGTGCTGGCCACCGACGCCCAGGGCCGCGCCGAGCAGGTGCGCCTGGTGATGGACGCCGGCGCGATCAAGGACGACCAGGTGCTCGCCTACACCTGGACCGGCGACCACGAGGTCTCCTGGACCCTGGTGAAGTCCCAGATGCTGCGCTCCCTGGACGGCTCGTACATCCTCAAGCCGGCCGGCGCCGGCTCCACCGAGGTCACCTACGTGCTGACCGTCGACGTCAAGATCCCCATGCTCGGCATGATCAAGCGCAAGGCGGAGAAGGTCATCATCGACCGCGCGCTGGCCGGACTGAAGAAGCGGGTGGAGTCGGGTAGCAAGTAGCGCGGAGCCGTGCCCTACCGTTCACCCTCATGCGCACCCTCCTGATCACCGGGCCCGGCGGCAGCGGCCGTACCACGGTCGCCGCCGCCACCGCCCTCACCGCCGCGCGTGACGGCGAGCGGGTCCTCCTGCTCAGCGCCGACCGGTCCGACACCCTGGGCGCCGTCCTCGGCACCGCCACGGGCCCCGCGCCGGTGCGGGCCGGGGAACGGCTCACCCTCTGGCGACCCGACGCCGCCGCCGGATTCCGCGCCGACCTCGCCGCCTTCCAGGAACGCGCCACCGCCGCCCTCGACCTGCTCGGCGCCTCCCGCCTCGACCCCGAGGAGGTCACCCCCCTCCCCGGCGCCGAGGAACTGACCCTGCTGCGCGCCCTGCGCGACGCCGCCCTCTCCGAGCGGCACGACCTCCTCGTCGTCGACCTCCCCGCCACCGCGCAGGCCCTCGCCCTGCTCGCCCTCCCCGAGCAGCTCCGCCGCTACCTGCGCCGCCTGCTCCCGCCGGAACGCCAGGCCGCCCGCGCCCTGCGCCCCGTTCTCGGCCGCCTGGCCGGGGTCCCCATGCCCGCCGAGTGGCTCTACGAGACCGCAGCCCGCTGGGACCTCGAACTCGCCGCCGTCGAAGCCGTCGTCGCCGACCGCGACACCGCCGTACGCCTGGTCGCCGAGCCCGGCCCGGCCGGCTCCGACGCCGTACGCGAGGCCGTCCTCGCCCTCGCCCTGCGCGGACTGCGCCCCGAGGCCCTGATCGCCAACCGGGCCGTCCCCGAGGACTGGCCGCCCGCCCTCGTCGCCCAGCAGCGCAAGACGCTGGAGGAATGGCAGGAGTCCTACGACGTCCAGGTCCTCCCGCACCTCGGGCACGACCCGCGCGGCGCCGACGACCTCGCCGCGCTCGGCGCGCGGACGGCCGTCAACGCGGCACCCTCCACGGTCGAGTGGCCCATCACCGACCACCTCTCCGACGACGGCGTCCTGGTGTGGACCATCCCGCTGCCCGGCGCCATACGCGAGGACCTCGACCTCGTCCGGCGCGGTGACGAACTCGTCGTCACCGCCGGGCCGTTCCGCCGGATCGTCCCGCTGCCCTCCGCACTGCGCCGCTGCACCGTCGACGGCGCCTCCCTGCGCGAGGGCGAACTGCGCGTCCGGTTCGCGCCCGATCCGGCGCTGTGGCCCGCGGCCCGGTGAACCCGATACGCCCGTTCGGGTAACGTCGTAGGGACGAACCGTAGTCAGGAGTCCGTCATGAGCGAAGAGGCCCAGCCCTCCGACGTCCCGGGCGAGGAGCCGCTCGACGAGGTACGGGCGACGGACGCCGACGCCTGGGCGACGGCGTGCGCCGAGGACCTCGCCGAGGAGCAGGCCCGCCGCCGCACCCAGTACGGCCCGCCGCCCGGCTCGGCCGCCGAGGAACTGCGCAAGCTCGTCGACGCCGTCGGCGAGAAGCTGACCTCGCTCAACTCGCCGCTGCTCGGCGCGGTCGCCGGACCCGCCGCCCAGCAGGTGGTCAAGCAGGTCGTCCAGCAGGCCAAGGCCGCCGTCGAACCCGTCATCGAACGAAACCCTGACGTCTTCGACCACCTCGCCGCGGCCGGCAACGAACTTCTCGCCGCCTACCGCTCCGCCGTCCAGGCCCAGGAACGCCGCTGGACCACCGGCGACGACCGCGATCTGCGCGAGCGCCGGGACCCCGGCGACGAGTCCGGTCCCGGGGAACGCATCGACTTGGACTGAAGCCGCTCGGGTACGGTTGGCCATAGCGGGGCTCGACCGAAACTGAGGGATTCATGGGACTCACCATCGGCGTCGACATCGGCGGCACGAAGATCGCGGCCGGCGTGGTCGACGAGGAAGGCAACATCCTCTCGACCCACACGGTGCCGACACCGGGCACGCCCGAGGGCATCGTGGACGCCATCGCCTCCGCGGTGGAGGGGGCGCGCGCCGGTCATGACATCGTCGGCGTGGGAATCGGTGCCGCAGGATACGTCAACCGCCAGCGCTCGACCGTCTACTTCGCGCCGAACATCGACTGGCGCCAGGAACCGCTCAAGGAGAAGGTCGAGGCCCGCGTGGGCCTCCCCGTCGTCGTCGAGAACGACGCCAACGCGGCGGCCTGGGGCGAGTACAAGTTCGGCGCGGGCAAGGGTCACCGCAACGTCATCTGCATCACGCTCGGCACCGGCCTCGGCGGCGGCATCATCATCGGCAACAAGCTGCGCCGCGGCCACTTCGGCGTGGCCGCCGAGTTCGGCCACATCCGCATGGTCCCGGACGGCCTGCTCTGCGGCTGCGGCTCGCAGGGCTGCTGGGAGCAGTACGCCTCCGGCCGCGCCCTCGTCCGGTACGCCAAGCAGCGCGCCAACGCCACCCCCGAGCGCGCCGAGGTGCTGCTCGCGCTCGGCGACGGCACGCCCGACGGCATCGAGGGCAAGCACATCTCCATGGCCGCCCGCCAGGGCTGCCCGGTCGCCGTCGACTCCTACCGCGAGCTGGCCCGCTGGGCCGGTGCCGGTCTCGCCGACCTGGCCTCCCTCTTCGACCCGTCCGCCTTCATCGTCGGCGGCGGCCTGTCCGACGAGGGCGACCTGGTCCTGGACCCGATCCGCAAGTCCTACAAGCGCTGGCTGGTGGGCGGCAACTGGCGCCCGGTGGCCGATGTGATCGCCGCCCAGCTGGGCAACAAGGCGGGCCTGGTGGGCGCGGCCGACCTGGCCCGGGAGCCCGACCCGATCATGTAAGCGGGGCGCACGCTCTCACTCGGGGGGCGCGGGGACGGCGCGACCGACGACTGGCCGAAAGGCGGTCGCGCATGAACCTCGCGCCCCGAGCCATGAGGCGTAGATTGATCCGCATGCCTGACGGTTCAGCCCTCGTCCGAGTCCTGAGCTACAACATCCGCTCGATGCGCGACGACACCGTGGCCCTGGCCCGGGTGATCCGCGCCTGCTCCCCGGACCTGGTCCTGGTCCAGGAAGCCCCCCGCTTCTTCCGCTGGCGCAAGAAACTGGCCCGCCTCGCCAAGGCCTCCGACCTGGTCATTCTCACCGGCGGGGCCACCGCGGCCGGTCCCGCGATCCTGTGCGGCCTGCGCGCCACGGTCGAACGCACCGAGGACGTCCTGCTGCCGCTCACCCCCGGACAGCACCGCCGCGGCTTCGCCACCGCCGTCGTCCGCCTCGGTGGCGCCCGCCTGGGCGTCCTGAGCTGTCACCTCAGCCTGGACAAGCGGGAGCGCCACGAACAGGCGGGCATGCTCCTGGACCGCCTGGCCGGCCTCGGCGTCGACCACGCCGTCGCGGGCGGCGACCTCAACGAACGCCCCGGCGGGCGCACCTTCACCCGACTGACCGGCACCCTCCAGGACTGCTGGGCCACCGCCCCCCGCGGCGGCGAGCACACCTGGACCCGCACCGAGCCGCACAGCCGCATCGACGCCATCTTCGCCACCAAGGGCATCGAGGTCACCGGCTGCGGAGTCCCCCTGGACCTGCCCGGCATCACCGGAAAAGACCTGAGGGCGGCCACGGACCACCTCCCGGTCCTGGCCACCCTCGAAGTTCCCGTGTCCTAGGTTGTCCTCGCCGTCGCCCGAGGCGCGCATGTGCCCTGGTGCGTGCGGTGGGACGCGGGATCAGACGACCGCCCCGCGCCCCGGGTCGTCGTCGTCCTCGTCGCCCGGGCGCATCCGCATCACCAGCGTGGCGAAGCCGCCCAGGAAGCCGCCGATGCCGACCGTGGTCAGCCACCAGGTCATCTCCCAGCCCAGCAGCACGGCGAGCAGGAGCAGTATCGGTCCGCCCAGCACCGCCAGCCAGGCGAACTTCGTGGTGGTGTCCGCCTCCGGCAGCGGCGGGGGCTCCGGCGGGACGAAGTGACCCTCCTCGTCGTCGTCCTCGGCCATGTCGTGCTCGGCCGGTTCCGGCGGGGAGTAGTCGCGCGGGCCGACCCCGGGGGCGAAGGTGACCGAGCCGCCGAGCGGGGCCGCGGGGCGCTTCTCCTCCGGCTCCGCCTCCTCGGGTTCGTTGGTCTCGGCCTCCAGCAGGGCCAGGTCCTCCACCGACTTGAACGGCTTGGCGCCCGGCGGGTCCGGCGGCTCCTCGCCGTACCCGGCCACGATGGCGGCCCAGGCCGCGTCCTCGTCGAAACGGGCGCCCTGGTCGTCCGGCTCGCGCTCCCCGCGGTCGGAGTCGTGCTCAGCCACCTACAGCCGTCCCTTCCTTGCCGAGACCTTGGGCGAGCCGGCTCATGAACGCATGGCTCTCCGCGAAGATCCGCTCCGCGTCATGGTCCAACGTCGCCACGTGGTAGCTGTGTTCCAGCACGATCTCCGTCACGTCTCCCGACGACACCCGGCTGAGCACCCGCGCCGAGTCGGCGGGCGGCACCACATGGTCCTGCGCGCTGTGCAGAAGCAGCAGCGGCTGCGTGACCTGCGGCAGCTCGCGGTCGACCTGCCGGAAGAAGTTCCGCAGCGAGTGCGCCGCGTGCAGCGGCACCCGGGTGTAGCCCAGTTCCTCGCTGCCCCCCTTGGCGATGTCGCTGGTGATGCCCTTCGTCGAGCGCACCAGGTGCCGGGCCACCGGAAGGGCGTGCGCGGCCAGGCCGTGCACCTTGTTCGCCGGGTTGACGACGACCACGCCGTCGATGGCGTCCCCGTGCTTGGCCGCCAGCCTGAGCGCCAGCGCGCCGCCCATCGACAGGCCGGCCACGAACAGCGGCCCGGGCCGCTCCCGCAGCCGCCGCAGCTCGCGGTCCACCTCCGCGTACCAGTCCTGCCAGCCGGTGAGCTGGAGGTCCTCCCAGCGGGTGCCGTGCCCGGGCAGCAGCGGCAGCGACACGGTCAGACCGCGCTCGGCGAGATACTCCGCCCAGGGGCGCAGCGACTGCGGGGAACCGGTGAAGCCGTGGCAGAGGAGGACGGAGATCTCCCCGCCCTCATGGCGGTACGGCTCGGCTCCAGGAAGGACCGGCACCTTCGGTCTCCTGTTCATGAGGTCGGTTGCAGGTACTTCACCGTACGCGACCGCACTGACACCGACCAGGGTCGTCGGAGTCTTTGCCGCCGCTCCGGGTTAAGGTCTGACCGACAGACACAGGAGGCACTCGGTTGTTGTACGGCACGATGAAGGTGGCCATCGGGGGACCGCTGAAGGTCGCCTTCAGGCCCTGGGTGGAGGGCCTGGAGAACATTCCCGCCGAGGGTGCCGCCATCCTGGCGAGCAACCACCTGTCGTTCTCCGACTCGTTCTTCCTGCCCGCGGTCCTCGACCGCAAGGTCACCTTCATCGCGAAGGCGGAGTACTTCACCACCCCGGGCGTCAAGGGACGGCTGACCGCCGCGTTCTTCAAGGGGGTCGGCCAGCTCCCGGTGGACCGCTCCGGGGCGCGCGGCGCGGGCGAGGCCGCCATCAAGAGCGGCATAGAGGTCCTCGAACGCGGTGAGCTGTTCGGCATCTACCCCGAGGGCACCCGCTCGCCCGACGGCCGCCTGTACCGCGGCAAGCCCGGCGGCCTCGCGCGCGTGGCGCTCGCCACCGGCGCCCCGGTCATCCCGGTCGCCATGATCGACACCGAGAAGATCCAGCCGCCCGGCAAGGTCGTGCCCAAGCTGATGCGCCCGGGCATCCGGATCGGCAAGCCCCTCGACTTCAGCCGCTACCAGGGCATGGAGCACGACCGCTTCGTCCTGCGCGCGCTGACCGACGAGGTCATGTACGAGATCATGCAGCTCTCCGGCCAGGAGTACGTCGACATGTACGCGACCGCCGCCAAGCGGCAGATCGCGGAGGCCGCCAAGGCCGAGAAGGAAGCCGAGAAGGCGGCCAGAGCCGCACTCGCCAAGGCCGACCAGGACCAGGCGGACAAAGAGAAGTCCGGGTCCTGACGACGGCGTCGTCGGTTCGGGGGTGGGGGAGTTGGCCAAGCGCGAACGCGTTCTGAGGATGTCCGTGGAGCAGCCGCTGTGGCGCGCGCTGCGCGGCTACCGCGTCCTCACCCTCCTGTACGCGATAGGCCTGTTCATCAGCGCCTACGACCAGTTCGCCCGCCCCTGGGCGGCCATCGCCTACTTCGCCGTACTCGCGGTGTGGACGTTCGCCACCCTCCCCAAGGTCGCGGGCGCCGCCGCCTGCACCAAGCGCTTCCTCGCCGCCGACCTGGCCCTCGCGCTCTTCGGGATCCTGCTCACCCGGTTCGCCGACTCCGCCGCCCACATCGACTCCGGCGCCCCCACCCTGCCGTCGATATGGACCGCCGGTTCCGTCCTGGCCTTCGCCATCAAGGGCGGCTGGCGCTGGGCCGCCTTCGCCTCCACCCTGGTCGCCGCCGCCAACCTGGCGTACCGCGGCTCCCCGACCCGCGACACCGTCCACGCCGTGATCCTCGTCTGGGTCGCCTCCATCGCCATCGGCTACGTCGTCGAGGTCGCCCGCGCCTCCGAGCGCACCCTCGCCCGCGCCCTGGAGATCGAGGCCGCCACCCGCGAACGCGAGCGCCTCGCCCGGGACATCCACGACAGCGTGCTCCAGGTGCTCGCCATGGTGCAGCGGCGCGGCGCGGTCATCGGCGGGGAGGCCGCCGAACTGGGCCGGTTGGCCGGCGAGCAGGAGGTCGCCCTGCGCACCCTGGTCTCCGGCGGCCTCACCCCCGTCTCCCGGGTCTCCACCGACGCCTCCGAAGGCGCCCTGGTCCGGGCCGTCGAGGAGGAACCCGACGACGACCGGCCGCTCGACCTGCGCGGACTGCTCTCCCGCTACGCGGGCTCCCGCGTCAGCCTCGCCGAACCCGGCGCGCCGGTGGAACTGCCCCCCGCCGCGGCCCGCGAGCTGGCCGCTGCCGTCGGCGCCGCCCTGGACAATGTGCGGGAGCACGCGGGCGAACAGGCCCGCGCCTGGATCCTGGTCGAGGACGAGCCCGACGAGGTCGTCGTCACCGTCCGGGACGACGGCCCCGGCATCCCCGAGGGGCGCCTCGCGCAGGCCGAGAGCGAGGGGCGGCTCGGGGTCGCCCTGTCGATCCGGGGCCGGCTGCGCGACATCGGGGGCAGCGCCGAGCTGATCTCGGTGCCCGGCCAGGGCACGGAAGTCGAACTGAAAGTACCGAAGCAGATGTCCCGGGGGACGCGATGAGCGAGCAGCAGACCGGCCCGATCAAGGTCATGGTGGTCGACGACCACCCCATGTGGCGCGACGCCGTGGCCCGCGACCTGTCCGAGTCCGGGTTCGAGGTGGTCGCCACCGCGGGCGACGGCGAACAGGCCGTGCGCCGTGCCAAGGCCGCGGGCCCCGACGTGCTCGTCCTCGACCTCAACCTGCCCGCCAAACCCGGCGTCCAGGTCTGCAAGGAACTCGTCGCCCACAACCCCGCCCTGCGCGTCCTGGTGCTCTCCGCCAGCGGCGAGCACGCCGACGTCCTGGAGGCCGTCAAGTCCGGCGCCACCGGCTACCTGCTGAAGTCGGCCTCCACCGAGGAACTGCTGGACGCGGTGCGCCGCACCGCCGTCTGCGACCCGGTGTTCACCCCCGGCCTCGCCGGTCTCGTCCTCGGCGAGTACCGCCGCCTGGCCGCCGAACCCGCGCCCGCCGACCGGGACTCCGACCAGCCGGGCGCCCCCCAGCTCACCGAGCGGGAGACCGAGGTACTGCGGCTGGTCGCCAAGGGCCTGAGCTACAAGCAGATCGCCGAACGCCTCGTCATCTCCCACCGCACCGTGCAGAACCACGTCCAGAACACCCTCGGCAAGCTCCAACTGCACAACCGCGTCGAACTCGTGCGGTACGCCATAGAACGCGGGCTTGACGACGCGTAAACCAACCGCCCGGCGATTCACCGGAATTGCCCGAACCCGACCCTCGCTGTGTGACCTGGATCACTACTAGCGTTGCCTCACCAGCAACCGCGGCGAAGGGACATTTCCATGCGGGTCGGAGTACTCACCGGAGGCGGCGACTGCCCCGGGCTCAACGCCGTCATCCGGGCCGTCGTCCGCAAGGGCGTACAGGAGTACGGCTACGAATTCACCGGATTCCGGGACGGCTGGCGCGGTCCGCTCGACGGCGACACCGTACGGCTCGACATCCCCGCGGTGCGCGGCATCCTGCCCCGCGGCGGCACCATCCTGGGCTCCTCGCGCACCAACCCGCTCAAGCACGACAACGGCATCCGCAGGATCAAGGACAACCTCGCCAAGCAGGAGGTCGACGCGCTCATCACCATCGGCGGCGAGGACACCCTCGGGGTGGCCGCGCGGCTGTCGGACGAGTACGGCGTGCCCTGCGTGGGCGTGCCCAAGACCATCGACAACGACCTGTCCGCCACCGACTACACCTTCGGCTTCGACACCGCCGTCGGCATCGCGACGGAGGCCATCGACCGGCTGCACACCACCGCCGAGTCCCACATGCGGGTCCTCGTGGTCGAGGTGATGGGCCGTCACGCCGGCTGGATCGCACTCCACTCCGGCCTCGCGGGCGGCGCCAACGTCATCCTCATCCCCGAACAGCGCTTCGACCTGGAGAAGGTCTGCGGGTGGGTCACCTCCCGCTTCAAGGCGTCCTACGCGCCCATCGTGGTCGTCGCCGAGGGCGCCATGCCCAGGGACGGCGACATGGTGCTCAAGGACGAGTCGCTGGACTCCTTCGGCCATGTGCGGCTGTCGGGCGTCGGCGAGTGGCTGGCCAAGGAGATCGAGAAGCGCACCGGCAAGGAGGCCCGGACCACCGTTCTCGGCCATGTCCAGCGCGGCGGCACCCCCAGCGCCTTCGACCGCTGGCTCGCCACCCGCTTCGGACTGCACGCCATCGAGGCGGTCCGCGACGGCGACTTCGGCAAGATGGTCGCCCTGCGCGGCACGGACATCGTCCGCGTCCCGATCGGCGAGGCGACGGCGAAGCTGAAGACGGTGGACCCTGCGCTGTACGAGGAGGTCGGCGTCTTCTTCGGCTGACCGGCACCACCCCGCACCTCAGGGTTATGGGCCGTATATTCGGCCCATAACCCACCAGCAGCGGGAGCAGCCTTGGAGATCCTTGCCTTCGGTGTCCAGGCGGACGAGAAGCCCCTGATCGAGCGGGCCTTCGCCGGCCACCACGACGTCCGCTGCCTGGATGTCTTCCTCAACGAGGACACCGCCCCCATCGCGGCCGGCCACGAGATCATCTCCACCAGCGTCAACGCCGACCTCGGCGCCCGGGTCCTGGAGATCCTCGCGGCGGGCGGCACCCGGATGGTCGCCCAGCGCTCCACCGGCTTCAACAACATCGACCTCGACGTCGCCGAACGGCTCGGCATGACGGTCGCCCGGGTCTCGTACTACTCCCCGTACTCGGTCGCCGAGTTCGCCTGGACCCTCGCCATGGCCGTCAACCGCCGTATCGTGCGCGCCTCCATCCGCACCCGGGACTTCGACTTCCGGCTCGACGGACTGATGGGCCGCGACCTGCACGGCCGCACCGCCGGCGTCATCGGCACCGGCAAGATCGGCGAGGCCTTCGCCCGTATCGCCCACGGCTTCGGCATGAAACTGCTCGGCTGGGACGTCGCCGAGAACCCGGCCTGCAAGGAACTCGGCATGACCTACGTCCCCAAGGAACGCCTCCTCGCCGAGTCCGACCTGATCTCCCTGCACGTCCCGCTGCTGCCCTCGACCCAGAACCTGATCGACGCCGCCGCGCTGAAGACGATGCGTGACGACGCGATCCTGGTGAACTCCAGCCGCGGCGGCCTGATCGACACCGCGGCCCTCGTCACCGAACTGCGCGCCGGCCGCTTCACCGGCGTCGGCCTCGACGTGTACGAGGCGGAGGCGGGCCTGTTCTTCCTCGACAAGTCCCTGGAGGCGATCGAGGACGACACCCTGGCCCGCCTGATGACCTTCCCGAACGTCCTGGTCACCTCCCACCAGGCGTACTACACCGAGGACGCCGTCGGCCAGATCGTGGCGACCACGGTGGAGAACGTCCTCGACTACACGGAGGGCCGCCGCTCGGCGAACGTACTGGTGCCGCGCACCTGACCCACCAGCTTCCGGACGATCTCGGCACCGTTCAGCGTCAGCACCGACTCGGGGTGGAACTGCACCCCGGCGAAGCCGGGCCCGCGCACCGCGTGCACCTCGCCCGAGGCGCTCCGGCTCACCTCGACGCCGTGCGCGGCCAGCTCCTCGGCCGCCTCGTCGTCGCAGCGGGCCGTGAAGCTGTTGTAGAAGCCCACCGTCTCCGGGCGCCCGAACAGATCGACCGTCGTCTGGGCGCCCTGGTAGGGCACCTCCTTGCGGACGATCTCCAGACCCAGCTCGACCGCGATCAGCTCGTGCCCCAGGCACACCCCGAGCACCCCGTGCCGGTGCCCCCGGATCACCTCCGCCGTCAGCGCGCGCAGGAACCGCATCTTGGGATCGGCCGTGTCGGACGGGTCCCCGGGTCCGGGACCGAGCACGACCGGACCCTCGTGCGCCCGTACCGCCTCCCGCAGCCCCGGCTCGTCGTAGCGCCGTACCGTCACCTCAAGCCCGGCCGACCGCAGTACGTGCGCCAGCATCGCGGTGAAGGTGTCCTCGCCGTCCACGACCAGGGCATGCCCGGTCAGCTCGGCGGACCGCTCCTGCATCCGCAGCCAGAACGGGGCCAGCGAGGCCCGGCGCCCGTCGAGCGCGGCCCGCACCCGCGGCTCGTCGGCCAGCCCCGGACGTACGGCCTCCTCGCGCGGCCGGCCCGCGGTGACACCCAGCGCCGCCAGCACCCCCGCCGCCTTCGCGTGGGTCTCGGCGACCTCGCTCCCCGGGTCCGAGCCCCGCACGAGGGTCGCGCCGACCGGGACGCGAAGCCCGCCGTCCGCGTCGATGTCGGCGGTGCGGATGAGGATGGGGGAGTCCAGCGTCTGGGCGCCGCCGGTGTCCCGGCCGAGCAGGGCCAGGGCGCCGGCGTAGTAGCCGCGCCCGCCCACCTCGTGCCGCTCGATCACCCGGCAGGCGTTCTGCACCGGCGACCCGGTCACGGTGGCCGCGAACATCGTCTCGCGCAGCACCTCCCGCGCGTCCAGCGAGGACTTCCCGCGCAGCTCGTACTCGGTGTGCGCGAGGTGCGCCATCTCCTTCAGCCGGGGGCCGACGACGACCCCGCCCATGTCGCCGACGGTGCACATCATCTTCAGCTCCTCGTCGACGACCATCGACAGCTCCTCGATCTCCTTGCCGTCGGCGAGGAAGTCCAGCAGATGCTCCGGGGTCGGGCCCTCGGCGGGATAGCGGTACGTCCCGCTGATCGGGTTCATCACGACGGTGCCGCCGGACATCCGCACATGCACCTCGGGGCTCGCCCCGACCAGGGTCCGCTCCCCGGTGTGCACGACGAACGTCCAGTACGCGCCCCGCTCCCCTTCGAGCAGCCGCCGGAACAGCGCGAGCGCGTCGGCGCGCCCGAACCCGGGGATCTGCCCCTCGTAGGTCCGCCGGATGACGAAGTTCGCGCCCTCGCCCCGCCCGATCTCCTCGTCCAGCACCCGCCCGACGATCCGCGCGTACTCCTCGTCCCCGACGTCGAAGCCCCCGCCCTCGACGCGCACCTCGTGCGCCGGGAGCTGGTCGAGCGCGTCGGCGAGCGGCAGGGCGTACGACTCCTCGGGGACCAGCACGGTCAGCGGGGTGCCGTCGTCGCGGACGTCGAAGCCGCGCTCGCGGATCTGCCGGAACGGGACGAGGGCGAGCCCCTCGTCGGGCAGGTCGGCGAGCCGGTCACGGGTGGAGACCGGGCCGAGGAACACCTCCACGGTGTTCTCGTCGTGCCCGGGCGTGCGGCGGCGCAGCAGGGCGAACGGTCGGGGGTCGTCGAGCAGGCCGAGCAGATTCATGGGGTCCGTACTCCTGGTCCGTGAGGTGGGCTGGAGAGGAACGGACCCCGGGAAACACCGAAGGCCGCCCCTCGGGCGGCCTTCGCGAAGTCTTGCGTACGCGCAGTCAGTGGGCCGCCGGATGAGCGGTCCACCACCAGTTCTGGGTCGAGTGCGCGAACATGTGGGGCACCTTACCCGATGTCCACGTGATGTACCCCGTGTCTCAATTGCTGGGCATGGGGCTGGACGCCCGACACGACCCCGTAATGTTGAGGGCGTGACCGTGAACGCTAAGACCAGCGCGAGCGCTGGCAACACCTGGCGAAACCTGCCCGCGGCGCAGCAGCCCGAGTACCCCGACCCCGAGGCTCTGCGCGCAGTGATCGCGGACCTTGAGTCGTATCCGCCGCTCGTCTTCGCGGGCGAGTGCGACCAGCTGCGCGCCCGCATGGCGGCCGTCGCCAAGGGAGAGGCGTTCCTCCTCCAGGGCGGCGACTGCGCCGAGGCGTTCGACGCGGTGTCCGCGGACCAGATCCGCAACAAATTGAAGACCTTGTTGCAGATGGGCGCCGTGCTCACGTACGCCGCCTCCGTCCCCGTCGTGAAGGTGGGGCGGATCGCCGGCCAGTACTCCAAGCCGCGCTCCAAGCCGACCGAGACCCGTGACGGCGTGACGCTGCCGACCTACCGCGGTGACTCCGTCAACGGCTTCGACTTCACCGAGGAGGCCCGCGTCCCGGACCCCGAGCGGCTGAAGCGGATGTACAACGCCTCCGCCTCCACGCTCAACCTGGTGCGCGCCTTCACCACCGGCGGCTACGCCGACCTGCGCCAGGTGCACGCCTGGAACCAGGACTTCGTGAAGTCGTCCCCGTCCGGCCAGCGCTACGAGCAGCTCGCCCGGGAGATCGACAACGCGCTCAACTTCATGCACGCCTGCGGGGCCGACCCGGAGGAGTTCAAGACGGTCGAGTTCTACTCCTCGCACGAGGCGCTGCTGCTGGACTACGAGTCCGCCCTGACCAGGGTCGACTCCCGTACCGGGCAGCTGTACGACGTCTCGGCGCACATGGTGTGGATCGGTGAGCGCACCCGGCAGCTGGACCACGCGCACATCGAGTTCGCCTCGAAGATCCGCAACCCGATCGGCATCAAGCTCGGCCCGACGACGACGGCCGAGGAGGCGCTGCAGTACATCGAGCGTCTGGACCCGGAGCGCGAGCCGGGCCGGCTGACCTTCATCGTCCGGATGGGCGCCGACAAGATCCGGGACAAGCTTCCCGAGCTGGTGGAGAAGGTCACCGCCTCCGGTGCCACCGTGGCCTGGGTGACCGACCCGATGCACGGCAACACCTTTGAGGCGGCCTCCGGCCACAAGACGCGCCGTTTCGACGACGTGCTCGACGAGGTCAAGGGCTTCTTCGAGGTGCACAAGTCGCTCGGCACGCACCCGGGCGGCATCCACGTCGAGCTCACCGGTGACGATGTCACCGAGTGCGTGGGCGGCGGCGACGAGATCTTCGTCGACGATCTGCACCAGCGCTACGAGACGGCCTGCGACCCGCGGCTGAACCGCAGCCAGTCGCTTGACCTGGCGTTCCTGGTCGCGGAGATGTACAGGGACCAGTAGCCGGTTCGGTTATTACAGCCACCTGCTTGGGGCGCGGATCACATGCGATCCGCGCCCCTCAGCACTTTTGTGGTTCCGGTGAGCCGGGTAAGGTTAGGTTAGCCTCACCGATCAAGGGGATGGCACATCGATCCCGCCGGGGAGGTGAACCGCGTGTACGTCTGCAGTTGCTTCGGAGTCACCGAGCAGCAGGTCAAGCAGCACGCGGAGGACGGTGCCTGCACCCCCCGCCAGATAGCCTCCGCCTGCAAGGCGGGCACGGACTGCGGGTCGTGCGTACGCCGGATCCAGGCCCTGCTGGGCCGGGGCGCGTGCCCCCGCCGTGAGCTGGCCGACCAGGGCAAGCCGGTCCTGACGAACCTGGCCGACGCGGCCTGACGCATCCCTTAATGAATCAGCTCGGCTGTTCGATCTGCTGGGCGATGTAGAGCGCCTCGCCGAGCTTGTCGATCAGCTCCAGCTGGGTGTCCAGGTAGTCGATGTGGTGCTCCTCGTCCTCCAGGATCGACTCGAAGAGGTTCGCGGACGTGATGTCGCCCTTGGTGCGCATCACCTCGATCCCGCGCTTGAGGCGGTCGATCGCCTCCACCTCCACCTGCCGGTCGGCCTGGAACATCTCCGTGACGGTCTGCCCGACCCGGACGTGGAACAGCCGCTGGTAGTTCGGCAGGCCGTCCAGCATCAGAATGCGCTCGGTGATCTTGTCCGCGTGCTTCATCTCGTCGATGGATTCTTCACGCGTGTACTTGGCGAGCTTGGTCCAGCCCTTGTTGTCCTGGATCCGGTAGTGCAGCCAGTACTGGTTGATCGCCGTCAGCTCGCCGGTGAGCTGCTCGTTCAGGAACTCGATGACCTCGGGGTCGCCCTGCATCGCAGAGGCTCCTTCCAGAAGAACGGGGGGAACTGGCAGGTTGCGCCGCATCCTTGCACCGGCACTGAAGATCGTCCAGTAAGTCTGGGCTTAGTAAGTAAGGGCATGCTTACCGTTATTTGACCGCTTCGACCGCTTTGGGCTTTCGTGGTCAAGGGCACTGCCTCAGGTCTGTCAGGATGGAGACATGGGTCAGCCGGTGGAGAGCGAATCTGGAGGGGCGGTACAGCCGGAGCTCCCGCCGGGGCAGCGCCTGCAGCGCGGCTGGCCGGTCACCCACTACGGGCCGGTGCCCAAGTTCCGTCCCGAGCGCTGGGAATTCAGGGTCTTCGGGGCCACCGCCGACGGCGAGAAGCACTGCTGGAACCACGAGGAGTTCACGGCGCTTCCGTACACCACCGTGGTGTCCGATCTGCACTGCGTGACGAAGTTCAGCATGGTGGGCGCCGAGTGGGGCGGGATCCCCGCCCGGACCATCCTGGAGATCGCGCCGCCCGACCCGGCCGTCACCCATGTGATGGTGTGGGCCGAGTACGGCTTCAGCTCCAATCTGCGGCTGTCGGACTTCACCGCCGAGGGCACCATCTTCGCCACCCACAAGGACGGTGAGCTGCTCACCGCCGAGCACGGCTTCCCGCTCCGCCTCGTGGTGCCGCACCTGTACGCCTGGAAGGGCCCCAAGTGGGTCCGCGGCGTGGAGTACATGACCGCCGACCGCCGCGGCTTCTGGGAGGAGCGGGGCTACCACAACGTCGGCGACCCCTGGAAGGAACAGCGCTACTCCTACCAGGAGGAACCGGGGGAGGGCCCGGAGCTGTAGGAGCGCGGGGCGTTATGCGTCCCTGAGTTCCTTCAGCCGCGCCACGTCCGCCGCGTGCCCCTCCTTGCCGCCGGGCGTCTCGATGAGCAGCGGTACGCCCGCGGTGGCCGGGTGGGTCATCAGTGCCCGGAACGGGTCCTCGCCGATGTGACCGGCACCGATATTGGCGTGCCGGTCCTTGTGGGCGCCGACCACGTCCTTGGAGTCGTTGGCGTGGATGAGCTTCAGGCGGCCCTCGCCGACCGTCTCCACCAGCAGGTCCAGGGTCTGGTGCATACCGTGCGGGCCGGTCAGGTCGTGCCCGGCGGCGAAGATGTGGCAGGTGTCCAGACAGACGCCCAGCTTGGGGTGGGCGTCCAGGGCCTCGAAGTACGGGCCGAAGTCCCAGGTCCGCGAGCAGAGCGAGGAGCCCTGTCCGGCGGTGGACTCCAGCAGCAGGAACGGGTCGTCGTCGTGGGTCAGCTCGTCCAGCAGCGGCAGCATGTGCTCGCGTACCTGCTTCAGCGCCACCGCGCGGTCCCGGCCGCCGGTCGCGCTGCCCGTGTGCACGACCACGCCGAGCGCGCCGATCTCCCTGCCCCGCCGCAGCGAGTGCCGCATCGACTCCACCGACCGCTCCACGGTGGCCTCCGTGTGCGAGCCGAAGTTGATCAGGTACGGGGCATGCACGTACGCCGGTATCGACTCCTCGGCGCAGGCCGCGCGGAACTCCTCGTCCTGGCGCGGGTTGCCCGCCGGGGTGGCCCAGCCGCGCGGGTTGGCGACGAAGACCTGCACGGTCTCCGCCTCCAGCTCACGGGCGTAGGCCAGGCCGACGCGGTGGAGTCCGCCGGCCACGGGGACATGGCCGCCGACGGGGTTGCGGTTCATCGGTCGTGCGTGTCCCGTCACCTGATCTTGATGGTGATCGTCGAGCCCTTGGGCGCGGTCTCGCCGCCCTCGACGGACTGGCTCTCCACGGTGTCGCCGAACAGGCCCAGCAGTCCGCGGTCCTCGTCGACCTGGAAGCCCGCGGCCTCCAGCTCGGCCTTGGCGTCGTCGACCTTCTCCCCGACCACGTCCGGGACCTCGACCATCTCCGGTCCCTTGGACAGGGTCAGCGTGACCGTGTCGCCGGAGACGGCCTGGCTGCCGGGCTCCGGGGTCTGCGCGGCGACCTCGCCCTTGTCGAACTCGGCGGAGGTCACCGGCTCGTCGGCGACCTTCACCTTCAGACCGGCCTCCTCCAGCTCCTCCTTGGCGTCCTCCAGGTTCTCGCCGGTGACGTCGGGCACGTCGACGGGCCTGCCCTTGCTGACGACCAGGGCGACGGCGGAGCCCGAGCGGCGCTCGGTACCGGCCTGCGGGGTCGTGGAGACGACGAAGCCCCGGGGGACGGTGTCGTCGAACTCCCGTGTCACCATGCCCGGTTCCAGGCCCTCGGCCTTGAGCCGCTCGCGCGCCTTGTCCAGGCTGTAGCCCGCCACGTCGGGGACCTTCACTACCTGCGGGCCCTTGGAGACGACCAGGTTCACCGAGGAGTTCTGCCGGATACGGCTGCCTACCTCGGGGTCGGTGCTGATGACCCGGCCCCGCTTGATCGTGTCGCTGAAGGCGCGTTCGACCTCGCCGACCTCCAGACCGGCGTCCGCCAGCCGCTCCTTCGCCTTGGCCTCGGGCTGGCTCAGCAGCGCCGGGACCCGGGTGAACTGGCCGGAGTTGATGTACCAGACGCCCACGCCGACACCGAGCAGCAGCAGGACCCCGACGACCGCGGCGAGCGGGCCGCGGGCGAGTCCGCGGCGCGGCCGGGACGGCGTCGGTGGCGGCGGCGGGAGCTCGAAGCGGCTGGTCCGGTTGGCGAGGGCCGGGTCCTCGGGCTCGTTGACCGGCAGCGGGCGCGGCACGGTCAGCGAACGCGGGATGACGCTGGTGCGGTCCTCGGCGTTGTCGTGCTCGGCGGACAGCGCCTGCGGCGGCAGCGCGTCGAGCTGCTCCTCGCTGAGCGCGGCGCGGGCCTCGCGGGCCTCGGCGAGCAGGGCGACGGCGTCGTACGGGCGGACGTCGGGGGTGCGGGCGGTGGCTGAGGCGACCAGCGCGTCCAGCGCGTAGGGCAGGCCCGGGACGACGGCGGAGGGCGGCGGGACGTCCTCGTGCAGATGCTTGTAGAGCACGATCGCGGGGGAGTCCCCGTCGTGCGGCTTCTCGCCGGTGAGCATCTCGTAGAGCACGACACCGCACGCGTACACGTCCACGCGCGCGTCGGCGGCGCCCGGCTGGTCGATCTGCTCGGGGGCGAGGTAGGAGACGGTGCCGAGGACGGCGCCGGTGGTGTTGGTGACGGAGTCCACCGAGCGGACCAGACCGAAGTCGGCGACCTTGACCCGGCCGTCGTCCCCTATGAGGACGTTCTCCGGCTTCATGTCCCGGTGCACGAACCCGGCCCGGTGCGCGGCGCCCAGCGCGGCCAGGACCGGCTCCAGGATGTCCAGGGCGGCCCGCGGCTGGAGCGCGCCGCGCTCGCGCAGGACGTCGCGCAGGGTGCAGCCGGCGATGTACTCCATGGCGAGGTAGACGTACGACCCGTCGGTGCCCTGGTCGAAGACCTGCACGACGTTGGGGTGCGCGAGCCGGGCGACCGACTTGGCCTCGCGGATGAACCGGTCCACGAAAGTGCCGTCGGCCGCGAGGCCGGGGTGCATCACCTTCAGCGCGAGCACGCGGTCGAGCCGGGTGTCCACGGCGCGGTAGACCGTGGCCATCCCCCCGACGGCGATCCGCGCCTCGACGCGATAACGTCCGTCGAGCACCTGCCCGACCAGCGGGTCCTGAAGGGTCGTATCCACGCAGGCGAGTGTACGAGCCGTGGCTGACAGGACTGCCGTCCCGTCGGGAACAGGGGCGGTACTGAAGCCGACCTGTGACGCAACCCACCGTTGTCAGAACGCGGGGCGCTCCGGGTCGAGGACCGCCCTGCCGTCCACGGGTGAGGACGCCTGGGCGAAGTGGCGCTTGGGGATACGGCCCGCGCGGTGGGCGAGGCGGCCCGCCTCGACCGCGTGCCGCATCGCGTCGGCCATCAGCACCGGCTCCTTGGCGCGGGTCACGGCCGAGGCGAGCATCACACCCGCGCACCCCAGTTCCATGGCGAGCGTCACGTCCGAGGCGGTGCCGGCGCCCGCGTCCAGGATCACCGGCACGCCCGCCTGCTCGACGATCAGCTGGAAGTTGTGCGGGTTGCGGATGCCGAGCCCGGAGCCGATGGGGGAGCCCAGCGGCATGATCGCCGCGCAGCCGACGTCCTCCAGCTTGCGGGCGAGGACCGGGTCGTCGTTGGTGTACGGCAGCACGGTGAAGCCGTCGTCGACGAGGGTCTCGGCGGCGTCCAGCAGCTCGACCGGGTCGGGCAGCAGGGTCCGTTCGTCGGCGATGACCTCCAGCTTGATCAGGTCGGTGCCGAGGGCCTCGCGGGCCAGGCGGGCGGTGAGGACGGCCTCTCCGGCGGTGAAGCAGCCCGCCGTGTTGGGCAGGACGCGGATGCCGAGCTTTTCCAACACCGACAGGACCGAGCCGTGCACGGAGGGGTCCACGCGGCGCATGGCGACCGTGGTCAGCTCGGTGCCGGAGGCCGCCAGCGCCCGCTCCAGCACGTCCAGGCTCGGCGCGCCGCCGGTGCCCATGATCAGCCGGGAGGACAGGGTGGTTCCGGCGAGGACGAAGGGATCGTCGGCCATGGGTCAGCCTCCTTGGACGGCGGTCAGGACCTCGACACGGTCACCCTCGGAGAGGGGGGTGACGGGCCACTGCGCGCGCGGGACGACGGTTTCGTTGAGGGCTGCGGCCACGCCGGAGGGGGCCGCGGTGAGGGACTTCACGAGCGCGTCGAGAGCCGTGCCCGGCTCGATGCGGCGCGGCTCGCCGTTGACCGAGATGTTCATACGGGCTGCTCCGTGAGTGCGAACCGCTTGGGGCTGAACGGGCGGGCCTCCTCGGTGAGTTCACCGGTGGCCAGGGCGTGCGCGAGGGCGTCGCCGGTGACCGGGGTGAGCAGCACGCCGTTGCGGTAGTGGCCGGTGGCCAGCAGCAGTCCGTCGAGTTCGGTGGGGCCGAGCAGCGGGGCGTTGTCGGGGGAGCCGGGGCGCAGGCCCGCACGGGTCTCGGTGAGCGGCAGTTCGGTGATGCCGGGCACCAACTCGTGGGCGTCGCGCAGCAGCTCGTAGACGCCGCCCGCGGTCACCGTGGTGTCCCAGCCCTGCTCCTCGCTGGTGGCGCCGACGACCAGTTCGCCGTCCTCCCGGGGCACCAGGTAGACCTGGCTGCCGCGGACCATGGCGCGCACGGTGCGGCTGAGGAAGGGAGCGTGGCGGCGCGGCACGGACAGCCGCAGCACCTGGCCCTTGACGGGCCGTACCGGGGGCAGGACGTCCCTGGGGACGCCGTTGAGCTGTCCGCTGAGGCTGCCGGTGGCGAGCACCACCTGGCCCGCGGGGAGCAGGGTTCCGTCCTCGGTCACGCAGCCCGCGGCCCGGCCGTGGGCGACGGCCAGTCCGGTCGCCCACACCCGGTGGAAGACCACGCCCGCCCGTTCGCAGGCGGTCACCAGGGCCTTCGCCAGACGGCGCGGGTCGATCTGGTGGTCGCCGTCCACCCGGAGCCCGCCGCGCACACCCGGCGCCAGCATCGGCTCCAGACGGCGGCAGTCCCGGCCGGACAGCCACTCCGAGTCCAGGCCCGACTCCCGTTGCAGGGCGTGCAGTTCACGCAGGTGGGCCCGGTCGTCGGCGTCCAGCGCGACGGCGAGCGTGCCGCACTGGCGGTAGCCGACGTCCAGCCCGGTCACCTCGGTCAGCTCGGCCGCGAAGCCCGGATAGCGACGGGCCGAGGCGAGGTTGAGGCCGAGCAGGGTCTGCTCGCCGTAGTGCAGTTCGGTGACGGCGGCGAGCATGCCGGCCGCCACCTGGGCGGCGCCGCCGCCCGGTTCGGGGTCCACCACGGCGGTGGCGAACCCGCGCTGTGCGGCCCGCCACGCGGTGACCAGGCCGATGATTCCGCCCCCGAGGACGAGGACGTCTGAGGAACGCGTAGGCGACATGGGCGTCCAGCCCCTCCCTTCGCCGGCATGACCCGGATCAGGTTCGTACGGTCGGAGGCCGCCAGCCTCCCTCTCAGCCCGGTGCGTCCGGGCTCCCGCGAGTGCTTGTACGTTGGCCACCCTAGCCGCTCGTTCCGTGCCTTTTGTAGGGAGCCTCGTCACCATGGCCCGCTCGCTCGACGGTCTCGTCCTCGCCCCGGTCGCCGATCAGGCACCCGGCCAGGTGGGCACCCGTACCCGCTTCGCCTACCACGAGGAGGACGGCCGGATCTGGGCCGACTACGCGGGCGGCGACGTCGTGCGCGGGTATCTGGTCGGCACCCGGGAGGGGGACCGGCTGGACTTCCGGTACGTGCAGCTCAAGCAGGACGGCACCACCTCCTCCGGGCACTGTGTGTCGACGGTCGTGGAGCTGCCCGACGGGCGGGTGCGGCTGGAGGAGAGCTGGGAGTGGGAGTCCCAGGAGGGCAGCGGGACCAGCGTTGTGGAGCAGGTCACGCGGCACGACGGCTGACTGACAATTTGTCAGTTGTCTATGGTGATCAGGTGAGCGAGCAGACGACGACGTCGCAGCGGCGGGTGGTGGTGGCCGGCGCGGGCATGGCCGGGGTGCAGACCGCGGTCGCCCTGCGGGAGCAGGGCTTCACCGGCACCATCACGCTGATCGGCGCCGAGCCGCACCAGCCCTACGACCGGCCCCCGCTGTCCAAGGCGGTCCTGCTCGGCAAGGCCGAGGACTCCGCCTTCGACGTGGACTTCGAGGGGCTCGGCATCGAGCTCGTCCTGGGCCGCGAGGTGCTGGGGGTGCGCCCGGCCGACCACGAGCTGGACACCGAGGCGGGGCCCGTCCCGTACGACGTGCTCGTCGTCGCCACCGGTGCCGAACCGATCCGGCTGCCGGGCGCCGAGGGCGTCCCCGGGGTGCATCTGCTGCGCACGCTGGACGACGCCGAGCGGCTGCGGCCGGTGCTGGCCCGGCAGCACGACATCGTGGTCGTCGGAGCGGGCTGGATCGGCGCCGAGTTCGCCACCGCGGCCCGGGAGGCGGGCTGCGCGGTGACCGTCGTGGAGGCCGCGGACCGGCCGCTCGCGGGCGCGCTGCCCGCCGAGGTCGCCGCGCCGATGGCCGCCTGGTACGCCGACAGCGGGGCCGAACTGCGCACCCACGCGCGCGTGGACCGCGTCGAGCCGGGCGTGGTCGTCCTGGACGACGGCACTCGCCTGCCCGCGGGCGCCGTCGTGGTCGGCATCGGGGCCCGCCCGGCCACCGGCTGGCTCGCGGGCTCCGGGATCGAGCTGGGCGCCCATGGCGAGGTGGTCGCCGACGAGCGGCTGCGCACCTCGGCCCCGGACGTGTACGCGGTCGGCGACTGCGCCTCCTTCCCGTCCGGCCGCTACGGCGAGCGCCTGCTCGTCCACCACTGGGACAACGCCCTCCAGGGCCCGCGCACGGTCGCCGCCGACATCGTGGGCGAGGGGCCGGTGGTCTACGACCCGGTGCCGTACTTCTGGTCCGAGCAGTTCGGCCGCTTCGTCCAGTACGCCGGCCACCACGCCTCGGCCGACCGCACGGTGTGGCGCGGTGACCCGGCCGGTCCCGCCTGGACGGTGTGCTGGCTCCGCGAGGGCCGCCTCGTCGCCCTCCTGGCGGTGGGCCGCCCCCGCGATCTGGCGCAGGGCCGCCGCCTGATCGAGGCGGGCGTCCACATGGACCCGGAGCTGCTGGCGGACCCGGCGAGACCGCTGAAGGCGGCCACGGCGTAGGTCCGCCCGGCGGTGTCGGTGTAGCCCGCCCCGGCTGTCCCGGCGCGGGCCGGAGTGGGCCGGCTTCCTGATGTCAGTGCGGGATGGCAGGCTTGTCGTGTGACCGAGATTGACGCAAAGATCGATGCTCTCGTCCCCGCCTGGCTCACCCTCCCCGACATCGCCGAGATGCTCGGCGTCGAGGTGACACGTGTGCGGCAGCTGGTCAAGGAGGGCCAGCTCATCGCCGTACGCCGCGGTGAGAACCGCGCGCTGCACGTCCCCGCCGCCTTCATCGACGGGGACAAGGTGGTCAAGGGCCTGTCCGGGACCCTGACCCTGCTGCGGGACGACGGCTTCACCGACGAAGAGATGCTGGAGTGGCTCTTCACCCCCGACGACAGCCTGCCCGGCACCCCGGCTCAGGCGCTGAGCGAGAATCGCGGCACAGAGGTGAAGCGCCGCGCCCAGGCGCTCGCCGTCTGATCCGAGCCTGATCCGAAGCAGTCCCGGTGCACGGGCCCCGGCGCGTCCGCGGCCCGTGCGCCACCGATCACGGGGGAACACGTATGTCCGTCACCGCACGCGAACGCCTCGCCGACGCCCGGCTCTACCTGTGCACGGACGCCCGCAAGCGCCAGGGCGACCTCGCCGAGTTCCTCGACGCGGCCCTCGCGGGCGGGGTCGACATCGTGCAGCTGCGCGACAAGGGCATGGAGGCCGCCGAGGAGCTGGAGCACCTGGAGGTCTTCGCGGACGCCTGCGCCCGGCACGGCAAGCTGCTCGCGGTCAACGACCGCGCGGACGTCGCGCACGCCGCGGGCGCCGCCGTGCTCCACCTCGGCCAGGGCGACCTGCCGGTCCCGGCCGCGCGGGCGATCCTCGGCGACGACGTCCTCGTCGGCCGCTCCACCCACGCCGAGTCGGAGGCGGAGGCCGCCGCCGTCCAGGAGGGCGTGGACTACTTCTGCACCGGCCCCTGCTGGCCCACCCCGACCAAGCCGGGCCGCCACGCCCCGGGCCTCGGCCTGGTCCGGCACACCGCCGCCCTGGGCACCGACCGCCCCTGGTTCGCCATCGGCGGCATCGACCTCGGCAACCTTGACGAGGTGCTCGCGGCGGGCGCCCGCCGGGTGGTCGTGGTCCGGGCGATCACGCAGGCGGACGACCCGGGCGCCGCGGCGGCGGAGTTCGTGAAGCGGCTCCGGGAGGCGTAGCCGAGGGGCGGGGTGGCCGCTGTTGTCCGCGTTTTGTCCACGGACTGGACAAGAAACCGGCAAATCGGGCAAATATCCGGGATCCGGTTGGGGGACCCGCAACCCCTGGCTAACCTGCGGGTATGGCCCTAGGCACCGCATCCACCAGGTCGGACCACGCTCGTACCGTGCGCGAGATGCTCGCGACCGGCAAGACGACGTACTCGTTCGAGTTCTACGCGCCCAAGACCCCCAAGGGTGAGCGCAACCTGTGGAACGCGCTGCGCAGGGTCGAGGCCGTGGCCCCCGACTTCGTCTCCGTGACCTACGGCGCGGGCGGCACCACCCGGGCCGGCACCGTCAAGGCGACCGAGGCCATCGCCTCCGACACCACGCTCACCCCGATCGCCCACCTGACCGCCGTCGACCACTCGGTGGCCGATCTGCGGAACATCATCGGTCAGTATGCGGACGCCGGTATCCGCAACATGCTCGCGCTGCGCGGCGACCCGCCCGGCGACCCGATGGGTGAGTGGGTCCCGCACCCGCGGGGCCTGACCTACGCCGCCGAACTGGTCGAGCTGATCAAGAACTCCGGTGACTTCTGCGTGGGCGTCGCCGCCTTCCCGGCGATGCACCCGCGCTCCGCGGAGTGGGAGTCGGACGTCCGTCACTTCGTCGACAAGTGCCGCGCGGGCGCCGACTACGCGATCACGCAGATGTTCTTCCAGCCGGAGGACTACCTGCGGCTGCGCGACCGGGTCGACGCGGCCGGCTGCGCCACCCCGATCATCCCGGAGATCATGCCGATCGCCAGCGTGCGGACACTGGAGCGGATCCCGTCCCTCACCAACGCCGCCTTCCCGGCGGCCCTGAAAGAGCGGATCCTCACAGCGAAAGACGATCCGGCCGCTGTACGCTCCATTGGAATCGAATTCGCCACGGAGTTCTGCGCACGGCTGCTGGCCGAGGGAGTGCCGGGTCTGCACTTCATCACGCTCAACAACTCCACGGCGACACTGGAGATCTACGAGAACCTGGGCCTGCATCATCCCCCGCGGGTCTAGACCGGCCGTACCGCTGTACGACACTATGCGTAACGGCCACTGGGAGAGGGGCGTACATGGGCTGGACGGTCCTCTACATCGCGTTCGGCATCGTCGCGCTGTGGCTGCTGGGCGAGGTGCTGCTGCAGTACAAGGCGCGCCTGCGCTGGCGGCTGATCGCCTTCGTCGGCTTCCTCATCGTGGTGCTCGGCGTACTGACGCGGTCCGTGGTCGTCATCGGCCTCGGCGCCTCCACCTTCGCGGTCGGCCAGACCTACGTCACCCTCTCCTTCCGCCGTGGCTTCGCGGCCGGCTGGGCGGTGAACGCCCCCGGGCTCGGCGGCTCCAAGCGCGACCGTGACAGGTTCGGCCGCCAGGAGCCCACGCTGGAGGTCTCCGACCTCGAAGCGGGCGAGGGCCGGTACGGCGACGAGCCCGGGTACCGCGGCGACAGCGCGGGCTACGGCGACGACGACGCCTACGACCACGACGACGTCTTCACGCCCTCCCGCCCGGCACAGTCCCCGGCCGCCGAGACCACCGCCGTCTACGAGCCGCAGCCGCTGCCCGACGACACCGGCTCCTACGGCGTCTACGGCACCGACTCCTACGCCGCGGCCCAGCCCCAGGACCAGTACGCGACCGCCTCCCAGGGCACGGACCAGGGCTACGGCTACGACGGCTACACCGGGTACGACCAGCAGCAGTACGGCTACGACACCACCGGCCAGCAGCAGTACGCCGCCTACTCGGACCCGTACATCGGCACCCAGACCTACGGCGGCGGCTCCTACGACACCAACGGCTACGGCCAGCAGTACGGCCAGGGCTACGCGCAGGACCAGTACGTCACCGGCACCTACACCGGCGAGTCGACCCCGGCCGGCGGGGTGTGGGTCCCGCAGCAGCGCAGCGACGACTCCTACGGCGGTGAACTCCCGCCGGAGCAGCAGTACCCGTACCAGGGCGGCCAGCAGGGTCAGGGCGGCGGGTACGACGAGCAGTACCGCTTCTGAGCGATCTTCGGGTCCCCGGCGCGACCCGCCCGGCGCTCACTGCGACCCCCGGAAGTCCGGCCCCTCCACGATCAGCCCGGCCACCAGCGCCCCCGACATGCCCGCGTGCGGGAGTCCGCCCCCGGGGTGCGACCAGCCGCCGACCGTGAACAGCCCCGGCACGCGTGTGCTGTTGGCCGGGAGCAGGTACGCCCCCTCGGCCGCGGCCAGCGCGGGCGCGGGCACCCCGCCGCCCTCGGCGCCGGTCTCCGCGCGGGTGTGCACGGGGGTGCGCACCTCGCGCCACAGCGTCCGCGCGCGAAGGTCCGGTACCGCCCGCTCGGCGGCCTCCACCATGCGGTCCGCGAAGGCGTCGGCGGCGCCGGGAGCCGTCCAGTCGTAGGTCCCCTGCGGCGGTGCCGTCGCGGTCAGCACCACCGACTCGTGCTCCTCGTCGGGCCGCAGCGCCGGATCGTCCGGGCGGTCCACGCGTACCGTCGGCAGCGCGGCCGGTTCGCCCCGGCGCAGGGCGTCCAGCTCGCTCTGCCGGTCCGGGGTGTGCACCACCGTCCGGTGCGCGGCACCCGCTGCCCGCGCCCCGCGCAGCGCCAGGCAGACCACCACCCGGCCCCGGGCGGGCGCCTCGGGGCGGGGCCGGACGTCCTCGGCGCCGTACAGTTCCCGGCCCGGCACCAGCCCGCGCAGCCGCCACGGCCCGCAGCCCACCACCAGGTCGGCCTCCACCACGGTGCCGTCCGCCAGCTCAAGTCCCGCGGCCCGGCCGTCCTTCTCCAGCACCCCGGTCACCTCGGCGCCGAAGTGGAACTCGACCTTGCGGGCCAGACACCGCTCGTGCACCGCGCGGGCCAGCTCCCGGATGCCGCCGCGGACGTACCAGGTGCCGAAGGCGTGCTCCATGTACGGCAGCACCGCCGCGTAGGCCGGGGCCGCCGCCGGGTCCAGGCCGTGCGCGAGGGCGTGGCTCTCCAGCAGCGCGGTGAGGCGGGGGTCGCGCAGCTCCCAGGCACCGACCTCGGCGAGGGTGGTGGCGCGGCGGGTGCGCAACAGGCGCTTGTGCGGCACCGCCGGGTACGGCTCGCGGGAGGCCAGCACGTCCCAGTTGGGCCACAGCGGCTCCTCCAGGAGAGGTCTGCGGCCGCGGTCCCAGGCCTCCCGGGCACGGACCAGCACATCGCCCCAGCGTCCGCCCGCGCCCGCGCCGAGCGCCTCGTCGAGGGCGGCGACCACCCCCGCGCGGGAGGCGTTCGGCAGCGCCACCTCGGTGCCGTCCGCGAAGACGTGCCGCGAGGAGGGGTCGACCTGGACCAGCTCGACGCGGTCCTCCAGAGGCTCCTTGCCGGTCTTCAGGAACAGATCGCGCCACACGGCGGGCAGGGTCAGCAGCCCGGGACCGGTGTCGAAGCGGAAGCCGTCCCGCGCCAGACGGCGCACCGCCCCGCCGTAGGTCTCCGTCCGCTCGTACACCGCCACCCGGTGGCCCGCGACGGCCAGCCGGGCAGCGGCCGCCATCGCGCCCATCCCGGCGCCGATCACCGCAATCCGTGCCATGCCAGGGACTTTATCCGCCGCCACCGACAGTGACCGCGGCGGAGGTCCGGAGTGGGTCTGAGCGCGCAGGACTGAGTACGCGTACCTAGTCGTGGAGATGAGTACGCGCGCGGATGGGGGCCGACCTGCGCGGACGAGACAGTGGAGACACGGAGAAGGGGACCGGCTCCGGCACCGGCGACACGGGGCGCCGGAACGGAGCCGCCCTGATCCGCTCCTTCCGCCGGCCGCGCGTCGGCGGAAGCGAGACACGGGGAACCCGGGGAAAACGACCGGACGGGGGACCAACGGGGGAACGGGGGAGTACGGCGAAAGCGCCGGTTCACGGCGGCCCGAGTCGGGGGACAGGGCCGCGGGAACCGGCGCTTTCGTATGCGTGGGGAGGGTCGGCTGCCGGGGAGAGTCTCAGCCCCGGCCGCTCACCCGGCCCTGGAGCAGCCGGGACAGGGCCGCGTGGACGTCGTCCAGGGAGCGCTCGGGCTGGAAGGACTGCCAGTCCAGGGCGGCCACCAGGACCATGCCGACCAGCGCGGCGGCGGTCAGCTGGATGTCGATCTCCTCGCTGAACTCACCGGCCGCCACACCGTCGCGCAGCACGCCCTCCACGATGGCCACGACCTGCTGCCGGACCACCATCAGCGTGGACTGCCAGGCCCGGTTGGTGCGCCACAGCTCGGCCACGTAGAGCTGGGTGAAGGCCGGGTAGGCGGCGATGAAGCCGAGCCCCGCGCGGATCATCGCGTCCAGGGCGTCGACCTTGCTGCCGCCCTCCCGCTCGGTGCGCTCGGCCGCGTCCTTCAGGGAGGCGGCGAGCAGACCCACGCCGTGCCGCAGCAGCTCCTCGAAGAGGACCGACTTGCTCGCGAAGTTGTAGTAGACCGTGCCCTTCGCGACTCCGGCGCGCTCGGCGATCTCGTCCACGGTGGTGGCGGAGAAGCCCTGCTCGGCGATGAGCGTGACGGCGGCCTCGTAGAGTTTCTGCCGGGTGGCCTCACGGCGGGTGCTGCCGCCCGGTGCGGCGCTGCTGCTTTCCATGGCCATGATTGTCCCGCGCCCCGTCACAGGCTCAGCTCCGGGTGCAGCCGGTCGAGCGTCCACACCTGGCGGCGCCGCGCCGACAGCGCGGTCAGCGCCAGGGCGCCCGCGGTGAAGGCGGCGAGCACCACGCACGCGTGCCAGACCGGTTCCAGTCCGCCGCCGGTGATCAGCCGCCTGAGGGCCTCCACGACGTAGCTCATCGGCAGGAACGGGTGCAGCGCGTTGAAGAACCCGGGACTGGTCTGCACCGGGTAGGTGCCGCCCGCCGAGGTCAGCTGGAGCATCAGCAGGGCGAGCACCAGGATCCGTCCGGCCGCCCCGAACCGGGCGTTCAGCCACTGGATCAGGGACGCGAAGCACGCCGTCACCAGGAACAGGAAGCCCACCGTCCCGGCCGCGCGGGCCATCTGCAGCCCGACCGCCCAGTGCAGGACCGACATCAGCGCCACCGTCTGGAGCACCCCGATCGCGACCACGGGCAGCCAGCCCGCCAGCGCGATCCGCCAGGCCGAGGCGCCCGCCGCGAGCGCCCGCCGGTTCATCGGCGCGATCAGCATGTACGCCACCATCGCGCCCACCCACAGCGACAGCGGGATGAAGTACGGGGCGAAACCGGTGCCGTAGTTCGGCGCCTTGTGCAGGTCCTCGGCGACCAGGCGGACCGGGTCGGCCATCACCTCGGTGCGCTCGTCACGGTCCCGCTTGCCGTAGTCGGGGATCTGCTCCGCACCGTCGTGCAGCCCGTCGGACAGCTCCCCGGAGCCGTCGACCAGCTTGTACAGGCCCGCCTTGAGGCCCTTGGCGCCGGCCTTGAGGTCGCCGACGCCCTTGTCGAGGTCGGTGGCGCCGGTGTCGGCGGTGCCCAGCCCCTTGTTCAGCTTCTTCGCCCCGGCCGCGACCTTGCCGGCGCCCTCGTTCAGCTTGTTGATCTTGGTGACGGCGTCGTCGATGTCCTCGGAGAGGTTCGGCGCGCGGTCGGCGAGGGCCTGGGCCTGCTTCTCCAAGGTGGCCAGGTGGCCGTCGAGCTTCTCCAACTCCTCGGCGTGGTCGGTGACCAGCGTGTTGACGTCGGCGGCCAGCCCGGAGACGGTCTCGGCGGCGTCCTTGGCCGTCTTCAGGTCGGGGCAGGCGGTGTCGTCGAGGAGAGCGTCCTCGCAGCGCGACTTGTACACACGGCCGAGGTCCTTGGCGGACTCCCGGGCGTCCTGGGCGGCGGTGGGGGCGCGTTCCACCAGGGCGTCGAGGTTGTCGCGGACGGTCCCGGAGGCGTCGGCGACCAGCTGCGCGGTGACGCCGATCGCCTTCTCGTTGTCCTTGATGAAGGGGCCGACCTCCGCCACGGTGCCGTTGACCCTGTCGGCGAGCTTCTGCGTGCCGTCGGCGACGTCGGCGGAGCCCTCCTCCAGGTCCCCCGCGCCCTTGTGCAGCTTCGTCAGGCCCTTGGCCAGCTTGCCGCTGCCCGCCTTGGCGTCCTTCAGCCCGTCGGCGAGGTCCCGCGAGCCCTTCTCCGCCTTGCCGATGCCGGTCTCCAGCTTGTCGGCGCCCTTGGCGGCCTCCACGGTGGCGCCGTGGATGTCGGAGAACGAGATGAAGATCCGGTCCAGGAAGGAACGGGACGCCTTGGTCGACGCCGCGTCGCGCACCTCGCCGAACACCGTCCGGGAGATCTGCCCGACGATGTAGTTGTTGGCGTCGTTGGTGCGCACCTGGAGCGCGCCGGTCTCGGGGGAGTCGCCCGAGCTGGACGCGATCCGCTCGCTGAAGTCGGCGGGCATGGTCAGCGACAGGTAGTAGCGGCCGTCCTCCACGCCCGCGCGTGCCTCCTCGGCGCTGACCTCGTGCCAGTCGAAGACCTCGCTGTCGCGCAGCCCTTCGACGATGTCGTCGCCGGCCGTGATCCGCTTGCCTTCGGCCCGCGCACCCCGGTCGTCGTTGACCAGCGCCACGGGGATGCGGTCCAGTCTGCTGTACGGGTCCCAGAACGACCACAGGTACAGGGCGCCGTACAGCAGGGGCAGCACGAGCAGTGCCACCAGCGCGGCCCGCGGGAGCTTCCCCCGCCCGAACCGCCGGATCTCAAGCGCGGCCAGCCTCGGCGATCGCATCGGCGGGCACCTCCTCGGGGGTGTCGTCGTCGGCCTCGGGGGCCGGGTCGGCCTTGTCCGGGGCCGCGGGGGTCGTGTCGTCCTCGTCCGGGGCCTCGGTAGACGCGTCGTCCTCGTCCGGGGTCTCCGGCTCGTCCTGAGCCACCGTCGACACACGCACCGCCCCCTCCGGTGCCTCACTGCACACCGCCACCACCGTCGTCCCCCCGTCGGCGAGGGACCGCAGCAGCGCCCAGACCTCCTCGCGCTCGGCGTCGGAGAGCTTGAGGTCGGTGTCGTCGACGCCGATCAGCCCCGGCTCGCCGATCAGCGCCAGCGCCACGGACAGCCGCAGCGCCTCCACCCGCTCCAGATCCCGTACGGCGGTGCGCGAGCCCTTCGGCAGCGCCGCCGGGTCGAGCCCGGCCGCGTCCAGCGCCCGCCGGATCCGCAGCCGGGTCTCCGTCGCCCGCTCCGCGCGGGGGCGCAGCAGGCCCCGCAGGGAGCCGCCGAACCGCCGCTGGAGCAGCGCCCGCTCGTGCAGGTGCTCGGCGACGGTGAGGGCGGGGTCGAGATCCGTGACCCCGGGGACATGGGCGAGGGCGCTGCACCGGCGGGCCGCCCCGAGCTGCTTGGGCAGCGCGGCACCGCCCACCCGGGCGGTGCCCTCGGTGGCCTTCATCCGTCCGGTGAGCGCGAGCAGCAGACAGGTGCGCCCGGTACCGGACGGCCCCTCCACTGCGATCAGTGATCCCGGGGCGGCCTCGAAGGAGACCCCGCGGAATGCCCATCCGCGGGGTCCTTCGAGTCCGAGCCCCCGGGCCGCGATGCCGACATCGGGCGTCACGGCTCCCCCCATTCCCCTGAGTAGTCCACGGTCTTTTGAACTGACTGGTCAGTGCAAAAACTAGCCCGAACTGTCGATCGAAGCAAAACCCCAGGTCAGAACGGATTGTCAGTGGCATACCTCACGATGGGCACATACGGCACCCGTGCCGTCACACAGACGACAGGAGGTTCGTCATGGCCAGCTACCACGCAGCCGCCGCACGCCGGCGCCGCGCCACCGGCCCTGCCCCCTCACTGACCGGCCCGGCGAGCGACGTACACCCCGTGCTGCGCCGGACCACGGCCCCGCCCGCCGCCCTCGACCTGCTCGCCCAGGCCCGCGCCGGACTCGACGAGGCCGCCGTCCTGGAAACCCCCAACGAGCGCTACGCCACCGCCCACCTCGCCGCCCTGCGCACCGCCGCCGCCGTCCTCGCCGCCCGCGGCCGCCCCGAACCCAACCCCCGACGCCGGGCCCGCATCCGGAGCGCCTGGGAAGTGCTCCCCGAGATAGCGCCCGAGCTGACCGAGTGGAGCGCGCTGTTCGCCTCCGGGGCCCGCCGCCGCGCCCGGGCCGAGGCCGGTATCCAGGGCGCGGCCACTCGCCGGGACGCCGACGACCTGATCCGCGACGTCGCGATGTTCCTGCGCCTGGTGGAGAAGATGCTCGTCCTCCAGCCCGTGCTGCCGCAGCCCCGCCAGGACACCGACCGGCCGGAGGAGGGGCCACCGGGCCAGGACTTCCCGGACGCGGGCTGAGGACACCGCGCCGACCCGGACGGGTGCCGGGGCCGGGCGGCGGCCCGGACCGGGGCGTGCCGGTCCTGCGGCAGCCGGCGATCAGCAGGCCGCAGGCCATGCGGTGACCTGGACCGGTGCCGAAGGCAATAGGGTGGGACCAGCCTGAAGCCGTCCCGCTCCGGTACTCCGGGCCGGACGGCGCCCCGTTCGCTCCGCCGCGCCTGAGGCGGTGCCGCGCCGAGGAGTCAACAGCCGTGTCGGATCCGATGCGCCCGCCCGTCGCCCACCAGCACCCGCAACCGGCGTCGCTGCGTTCCGACCCCTTCGGACCCCGCGCGTCGCTGCGGACCGCCGTGGTCTGGGAGGTCCTCAAGGACGCCCTCGACCGCCAGGTCAAGGCCACCGGCCGGGAGGCGCTGGACGTGCTCGACGCCGGTGGCGGCAGCGGCAAGTTCGCCGTGCAGGTGGCCCGCCTCGGCCACCGGGTCACCGTGGTCGACCCCAGCCCGAACGCGCTGTTCGCACTGGAGCGCCGCGCCGCCGAGGCCGGGGTCGCCGACCGCGTCCAGGGGGTCCAGGGCGACGCCCACGGCCTGTTCGACGTGGTCGAGCGGGGGCGCTACGACGCGGTGCTGTGCCACGGCGTCCTGGAGTACGTCGACGACCCCGCCGAGGGCGTGCGCAACGCGGTGGCCGCCCTGCGCCCCGAGGGCGTGCTCAGCCTGCTCGCCGCCGGACTCGGCGGCGCCGTGCTCTCCCGTGCCCTCGCCGGGCACTTCAAGGAGGCCAAGCAGGCCCTGGAGGACCCGAACGGCCGCTGGGGCGCGGGTGACCCCGTGCCGCACCGCTTCACCACCGAGCAGCTCACCTCGCTGGTCGAGGGCGCGGGCCTGAGCGTCGCCGCCGTGCACGGTGTGCGCGTCTTCGCCGACCTCGTGCCCGGCGTCCTGGTGGACACCGAGCCCGGCGCCCTGGAGGCGCTGCTCAAGCTGGAGGAGGCGGCGGCCGAGCTGCCCGCCTTCCACTCCGTGGCCACCCAGCTCCATGTGCTCGGTGAGACCCGGGGGAGCGCCGGGGCCTGAGCCGCCTCCCGGGGCGCATCGCTGATCAGGGACTTGACGGCACATGGAGTACGCCACAGGCCCCCCGATCGAGCGCTCAGAGCCGTATGATCGAGGGAGACCGCCCGGCATGACGGGTCGGCTGCTGGGGAATGCAGATCTCAGCGGGCCGGACGTCCATGGCGGATCCCGGTTGGCCAATTGGCGTAGAGGGGCGGGTTTCACGGGGGCGATTCCCTGCCTATCCTGAAGGGACCCCCCGGGTCGCCCCGGCGACTGCACGATGAGGAGGACTCCGTGCCGCTCTCGGAGCACGAGCAGCGCATGCTCGAGCAGATGGAGCGAGCGCTGTACGCCGAAGATCCCAAGTTCGCGACAGCGCTTGAGGGAAGCGGGCTGCGCACGTACACCCGACGCAGGGTGTACCAGGCAGTCGCCGGCTTCCTCGTGGGTATCGCGCTCCTCATGGCTGGAATGGTCGCCAAGCAGGTCTGGCTCAGCGTGGTGGGTTTCCTCGTCATGCTGGGTTGCGCGGTACTCGCCGTGACCGGCTGGCGCAAGGCTCCCAAGCCGGGTGAACAGCCCACGGGCGGTCATCAGACCGGCCGTCAGGGTCGGACCAAGCGCTCCATGATGGACCGGATCGAGCAGCGCTGGCAGCGGCGCCGCGACGAACAGGGCCACTGAGAGCCTCAGCTCCTGGACATAGCGGAGGGGGCGACCACCGTCGGGTGGTCGCCCCCTCACGCATGCCTCGGCGCGGGACGCGCGTACGACGAAGGGCCCGGGCGGGGAGCACCCGCCCGGGCCCTTTCCGCTGCGACCGGTGGCCGTCAGCCCCGCTGCCCCGAGGGCCTGCGGAACGTCGGCCGGAGCGCGGCGAGCCGCGCGGTGAACCCGCGCCAGCGGTCCGAGGCCGTCCACACCACACGAACGGTCGAGCGCGGCATGAACAGCGCTCGCAGCCGGGTCGAGCGGCTGAGGCTGCCCCGCAGGGCGGCCACCACACGGCGGACGTCCTCAGCGAGCCCCGCGGCCGGTCGCGGCCGGGGCGCGTACAGCACCTGCTCCACCGCGTCCGCCACCCGGTGCACCGCGGCCGCGGCCTCCGGATCCAGATGGCCGAGCCGGACGATCCGGGCCGCCGCCTTGCGCGGGGTCTGCGACTCCTCCGGCGTGATCCCGAAGTCCCACGCCGTGTCGGTGAGCTCCTGCCACACCGCCAGGATGTGCGGGGCCGCGTCGTCCTCGCCCCGGCCGTGCGCCCCGAGGCGCGCCGCCCTGGTCCGCAGCCGCCACAGCATCGGTGACAGCGGGATCAGCAGCGCCGCCGCCCCGGCCAGCGACCAGGCCAGCAGCGCCCACCACTTCGGACCGTCGTCGCTCGTGACCAACGCGGCCTCGGGCGACTCGCTCGCGCACAGCTCCGGCCGGCCCGTCGCACAGCTCTCGCTCTGCGACGGCTCGGTGCTCGGCGCCGCACTGGCCGACTGGGTCGGCCGCGCCACGTCCGGCAGCGTGCTGCCGGAGGTGTCCGGCTGTGTGTACTCGGGGACCGAGCCGCGGGACGGGGTCGGCTCGAAGCGGGTCCAGCCGACGCCCTCGAAGTACAGCTCCGGCCAGGCGTGCGCGTCCTTCAGGCCCACCGTCACCGACTCGTCGCCCTGCGGGGTGCCCGGCGCGAAGCCGACCGCCACCCGGGCCGGGATGCCCAGCGAGCGGGCCATCGACGCCATCGCGAAGGAGTAGTGGACGCAGAAGCCCCGCTTGTCCCTCAGGAACTTGGCGATCGCCCGGGAGCCGCTGCCGACGTCCACCTCGGTGTCGTACTCGAAGCCACCGGTGAGCGTGAAGTACTCCTGGATCTTGACGGCCTGCTCGTACGGGTTCTTCGCGTCCTCGGTGACCTCGCGCGCGGTCTCCGCGACCACGTCCGGCAGCGACTTGGGCAGCTTGGTGAACTCCCGCTCGATGGCCGCCGGAGGCTCCGGCGCCGAGGCGAGCTGCTCCGCCGTGGGCTGCACGTCGAGGCTGCGCACGGTGTAGGTCAGACCGCGGGTGTTCTGGCCGTGGTCGCCTACCAGGGTCATGCCGAGCGGTTCGTAGCGCCAGTTGCCCTCGACGTCCACGCCGCTCGGCGGGTAGGGCATCGGCAGCCAGTCCTGGGCGTACCAGTTCGCCGCCGAGATCCGGGTGGCGACCTCCGCGCGCTTGATGTCCGGGCTCAGCCCGATCGGCGTGGGGAAGGTGTCGTCCGGGACCGCGGTGATGTTGCGCTTGGCCGGCTTCCAGGTGGTGCCGTCGAAGTCGTCCAGGGACACGATCCGCAGGTACAGGTCGGAGAGGTTCTCCGAGGTGGTGCGCAGGGTGAGGACCTCGCGGTCCTCGTCCACGTTCAGGCTGTCGCGCAGGGAGACCAGCGGGTTCACCGCGGAGATCGTCCCGCCGCCACCCGTCCCGGTGCCCACCCCGGTGCCCGCCGCGTCCAGCAGGCCGCCGTTCATCGCGGGCAGCCCGAGCGGCACCACCAGGGCGATCCCGAGCGCGACCGCGCCGATCCGCCGCCCGGTGCGCACCGGAGCCACCGCGCCCGGCTCGGCCCCCGGAGTGCGCGGGGCACCGGCGAAGATCCGGCCCCACTGCGAGAGCCGGTCCCGGCCCTCGGCCAGCAGCAGCATCAGATAGCCGGCCGCGGCCACCAGGAACCACAGCCAGTCGGCACCGCCGTCGGACAGGCCCGCGGCGACCGAGTACAGCGCCAGCAGCGGCAGCCCGGCCGGGGCGGCGCTGCGGAAGGTCACCGCGAGGACGTCCACCGCGAGACCGATGATCAGCACCCCGCCCACCAGCATCAGCCGGATGCCGTCGGTCAGCGGTGCCGGGATCGCGTACCGGGAGACATCGTCCGAGCCCGCCTGGAGCAGGTCGGCGAAGTGCCTGATGGCCTCCGGGCCCGGCAGCAGCCCGAACAGTGCCTGCTCCCGGGCGAAGGCCAGGGTCAGCAGCAGCAGGGTGACCAGGGCCTGCGCGAACACGGTCAGCGATCGGGCCAGCGGCACCCGGCGGGCCGCCATGCCGACGCCGGTCTGCACGGTGAGGATGAACAGTGCCTGGAAGAGCCAGGTGGCCTTGTCGACCAGGGGCAGCAGGGCGCAGGCCGCGGCCAGGGTGGCCACGGCGGCGCACACCGCCAGTCGAGCCCGCCCGCTCATGCCGGTACCTCCCCACCGCTCGCGGCGACGACGCCGTTGCGCTCCCGGTCCGCCTGCCGCCACAGCTCCTCCAGCGCGGCACCGCGCGGCACGCTCACCACCGTCCAACCCGCCTCGCGCAGCATCCGCAGCCGCTCCTCGGCGGCCTGGGAGGGACCGGTCCCGTCGGCGGGCTCGCGCGTCCAGGTCTCACTGTCCAGCAGGAACGCCACCGCGCCCCCGCTGCGCTGGCGCATCCGGGCGGCCACCGCGGCCTGCTCCTCGTCCAGGTCGCCGAAGAAGGCGACCAGCAGCCCCTCGTTCCCGCCGCGCAGCACGTCGTAGGCCCGGGACAGGCCGGTGCCGTCGGAGTGCTCGATCACGGCGAGGGTGTCCATCATCAGTCCGGCCGCGTCGGCCGACTCCTGGCTGGCGCCCGCGAACCCGTCGGCGCCCTCCCCGGGCACCGAGTTGCCGGTGTCGCTCAGCAGCCGCACCGAGAAGCCCCGCTCCAGCATGTGCACCAGCACCGAGGCGGCGCCGGAGACCGCCCACTCGAAGGCCGAGTCGGGGCCCGCGCCGTGGAAGGCCAGGTCACGGGTGTCCAGCAGCACCGTGCAGCGGGCGCGCTGCGGCTGCTCCTCGCGGCGCACCATCAGTTCGCCGTAGCGGGCGGTGGAGCGCCAGTGCACCCGGCGCAGGTCGTCGCCGTAGCGGTAGCCGCGCGGGATGACGTCGTCCTCGCCGGCCAGCGCCAGCGAGCGCTGCCGTCCGTCGCCGTACCCCTTGGCCTCGCCGCTGAGGCGGACCGGGGGCAGTGCCTCCACGCGCGGGATCACCGTGAGGGTGTCGTGCGTGGAGAAGGAGCGGGTCAGCTCGCACATGCCGAAGGGATCGCTCAGCCGCAGCTGGAGCGGGCCCAGCGGATAGCGGCCGCGCAGGTCGGAGCGGACCCGGTAGGACACCTCGCGGCGGCCGCCCGCCTCCACCCGGTCCAGCACGAAGCGGGGGCGCGGGCCGAGGACGTAGGGCACCCGGTCCTGGAGCATCAGCAGGCCGGTGGGCAGCCGCGAGACGTTGTCCATTCGCAGATGGACCCGAGCCTCGCTGCCCGCGGGCACCCGCGCGGGGGAGAGCCGGCGGCTGCCGGCCACCCGGTAGCGGGTGCGGTAGAGCACGGTCGCGCAGACCAGGGGCAGCACCGCGAGCAGCAGGCCGACCCTGAGCAGATCGCTCTGGCCGAGGACGTACGCGCAGATCGCGGCGGCCACTCCGGCGGCCAGGAAGGACCGGCCCCGGGTGGTCAGCCCCGACAGCGCGGTGCGCATTCCGCCCGGTTCACCCCGGTCGGGCTGCGACGGTCCTGTCCCCCCAGTGCTCATCACAGCCTCCGCGGCGGCTGCTGCGGGTAGGCCGGGGCGCCGCGCAGGCCGGCCAGGCCGCCCTGCTGGGGCGCGGCGGGCACCGGGGTGCGCTGCAGGATCTCCTGCACGACCTGTTCCGACGTACGGCGGTTGAGCTGGGCCTGGGCGGTGGGCAGCAGCCGGTGGGCCAGGACGGCCACGGCGAGCGCCTGCACATCGTCCGGCAGGGCGTACTCCCGGCCGCTCAGCGCCGCGGACGCCTTCGCCGCGCGCAGCAGGTGCAGCGTCGCGCGCGGGGAGGCGCCGAGTCTGAGGTCGGGGTGGGTACGCGTGGCCGCGACCAGGTCCACGGCGTAGCGCCGGACCGGTTCGGCGACGTGGACGCCGCGGACCGCGTCGATCAGCTTCACGATCTCGTGGGTGTGGGCCACCGGCTGGAGGTCGTCCAGCGGGTTCACCCCGCCGTGGATGTCGAGCATCTGCAGCTCGGCCTCCGGGCTGGGGTAGCCGATCGAGACGCGGGCCATGAAGCGGTCACGCTGGGCCTCGGGCAGGGGGTAGGTGCCCTCCATCTCGACCGGGTTCTGGGTGGCCACCACCATGAACGGGCTGGGCAGCTCGTAGGTCTGCCCGTCGATGGTGACCTGCCGCTCCTCCATGGACTCCAGCAGCGCGGACTGGGTCTTGGGCGAGGCGCGGTTGATCTCGTCGCCGATCACGATCTGCGCGAAGATCGCGCCCGGCTTGAACTCGAAGTCCCGCCGCTGCTGGTCCCAGATGGACACCCCGGTGATGTCCGAGGGCAGCAGGTCGGGAGTGAACTGAATACGCCGCACCGAGCCGTCGATGGACCGTGCCAGTGCCTTGGCCAGCATTGTCTTGCCCACGCCGGGCACATCCTCGATCAGAAGATGCCCCTCGGCGAGCAGTACGGTCAGCGAAAGCCGTACGACCTCGGGCTTGCCCTCGATCACTCCCTCCACCGAACTGCGGACACGCTCCACGGTGGCGGTCAGATCAGTGAGGCTCGCTCGATCGTCATAGGTCGTCACCCGGCCCTCCTCGGCCCGTTCTTTCCGGGCCGACGCTGCGATGCGGACCGGCCCACCCCGAAACACGGACACCACACGGGAAAAGTTCCGCGCGACGCCACACGGGCATTCTTGCTGCCGTTACCGATTCGTGTCACTCGCCTGTGGACAAGTGCCGGAGTTATGTCCAGCTTTACTGCCTTTTGGGCGGTCCGTAGCTGGAAATCAACAGCGGAACGACAGCTTCCGCAGGGGTTCAGGCGGGGTCGATCTCGCGCAGCAGACCGGTGCGCACGTCGAAGACGAAGCCTCGCACATCGTCGGTGTGCAGCAGGAACGGGGAGGTCCGCACGCGCTGCATGGACTGGCGGACGTCCTGGTCGACGTCCCGGAACGCCTCCACGGCCCAGGCCGGGCGCTGGCCGACCTCCATCTCCAGGTCGTGCCGGAACTCCTCGGTGAGGGACTCCAGGCCGCAGCCGGTGTGGTGGATCAGCACCACGCTGCGGGTGCCGAGCGCGCGCTGGCTGATGGTCAGGGAGCGGATCACGTCGTCCGTGACCACTCCGCCCGCGTTGCGGATGGTGTGACAGTCGCCGAGTTCCAGGCCGAGCGCGGCGTGCAGGTCGAGCCGGGCGTCCATGCAGGCCACCACGGCGACATGCAGGACCGGACGGGCGTCCATGCCCGGATCGGAGAACGCGGCGGCGTACTGGGCGTTGGCCTCGACAAGGCGGTCGGTGACCGTGCCGGCGTCGGCTATCGAGCCGTGAGGTCCCGCGGGTACCGGTGCAGATGTCGTCATGGCTACGACGGTACTGGTCACCTCCTGTCCCGTCCCGCTGTGAGAGGGGACAAAGAACGTCATTGAGGTCTGTTGTGAGCTAACCCACAAGGGGGGTACGAGGGGGCCTGTAGGAGTGAAAAACACCTGCCGACCGCTTCACCGCGACCCCGGGCCGCGCCGCGCAGGCCGGTTGATTGACCGCGAGACACCGTGGACTAAAGTGACGCGAAGCGGGAGGCGAGACCTCCCTGCTGGACTGAACTTCCCGTAGGACCCGGCGCGCCCGCCGGAGTTTTCCCCACGTGCGCGGCGCGTACGTACGGCTCGGCCTCCTCCCGCTCCCGGCCGGCTGACGCTTCCGGCGCCGGTCGGCCTCCCCTTCACGAGCGGGCGGGGACCCGGCGGTGCGTACCGCCCGCCGGACCTGAGAGGGCCCCTTGAGCAACAGTCGACATGTCCCGGTGATGCTCCAGCGGTGCCTGGACATGTTGGCCCCCGCCCTCAAGGACCCCGGCGCGGTCGTCGTCGACTGCACCCTCGGGCTCGGCGGCCACAGCGAGGCCCTTCTGCAGCGCTTCCCCGAGGCCCGCCTGGTCGCCCTGGACCGGGACAAGGAGGCCCTGCGCCTGTCCGGCGAGCGACTCGCCCCCTACGGCGAGCGCGCCACGCTCGTCCACGCCGTCTACGACGAACTGCCCGAGGTCCTCGCCCGGCTCGGCATCCCCCGCGTCCAGGGCGTCCTGTTCGACCTCGGCGTCTCCTCCATGCAGCTCGACGAGGCCGACCGCGGCTTCGCCTACGCCCAGGACGCCCCCCTGGACATGCGCATGGACCAGACGACCGGCATCAGCGCCGCCGAGGTCCTCAACACCTACCCCGCCGGTGAACTCGTGCGGATCCTGCGCGCCTACGGCGAGGAGAAGCAGGCCAAGCGGATCGTCGCCGCCATCGTGCGCGAGCGGGAGAAGGAGCCGTTCAGCAACAGCGCGCGGCTGGTGGAGCTGATCCGCGACGCGCTGCCGCAGGCCGCCAAGCGCACCGGCGGCAACCCGGCCAAGCGCACCTTCCAGGCGCTGCGCATCGAGGTCAACGGCGAGCTGTCCGTGCTGGAGCGGGCCATCCCGGCAGCCGTGAAGGCCCTCGCGGTGGGCGGACGGATCGCCGTGCTGTCGTACCACTCGCTGGAGGACCGGCTGGTCAAACAGGTGTTCGCGGCCGGTGCCGCCACCACCGCGCCGCCCGGTCTGCCCGTCGTCCCCGAGCAGTACCAGCCCCGGCTCAAGCTGCTCACCCGCGGTGCCGAACTTCCCACCGAGGAAGAGGTCGCCGAGAACCGCCGGGCCGCGCCGGCGCGTCTTCGGGGAGCGGAGCGCATCAGGGAGGACGTCGAGTGAGCCGTACTCACGGGAGGGCCAGTGAGTAGGAAACCCGAGCTCAAGGGGCGGGCGGCCCGGCTCGCACAGCTCTTTCCGGCGGGGCCCGGGCGGGCCGCCCGTACGCCCTTCGTCCTGCTGGTGGTCCTCCTGCTCGGCGGCGGCCTCATCGGGCTGCTCGTCCTCAACAGCGCGCTCAGCGAGGGCGCCTTCCGGCTCGACGACCTGAAACGGGAGACCAAGAGCCTCACCGACGAGGAACAGGCGCTCCAGCGCGACGTCGACGCCTACTCCGCACCCGACGCCCTCCAGCGCCGCGCCCGCGAACTGGGCATGGTGCCCGGCGGCGACCCCGCCTTCCTCGACCCCGACGGCACCGTCAAGGGCGTCCCCGCCCCGGCCGCCGCCCCGGCCCGCCCGACCAAGGCCCCCGACCCCTTGGTCCTGACCCCCGAGGCATACCCGACGAAGTCGCCGACCCCGACCTCGACGCCGTCCGCGACCCCGACAACCCCCGGCAGGTGACGCACCCGTGGCCGACTCAGGGAAACAACCGCCGCGCCGCCGGGTTCCCGGGCCCGCCAGGCCCGAGCGCGCGGGGAACCGGCGTACTCCCTCGCCCGGCGCACGGCCGGCCAGACGCCCGGCGCGGCCCCGCAGCGCCGCGGCACCGCAGCCGCTCCGGCTGGGCAGCCCCCGGCCCCGGCTGCGCATGGTCGGGCTGGCGCTCACCCTCGTGCTGATCGCCTTCACCGTGCGGCTGCTCCAGGTGCAGGCCGTGGACGCCAGTACGTACGCCGCCAAGGCCGAGAAGAACCGGTACGTCGGCTACACCCTGGCCGCCGAGCGCGGCGGGATCACCGACCGCAACGGCGTGGCGCTCGCGGCCAGTGTGGACGCGTACGACATCACCGCCGACCCCACGATGTTCACGCGCAAGGCGCTCAAGACCGGCGACGGTCCCGAGCAGGCCGCCGCGCTGCTCGCGCCGATCCTCGGCCAGGAGCAGGAGGCACTCACCAGGAAGCTCCGCGCCAAGGGGCAGTACGTGCTGCTCGCCCGGCGGCAGACCCCGCAGGTCTGGAAGCAGATCAAGGACCTCAAGCGCGCACTGGCCACCAAGTCCGAGACCGACCCCGGCACCGTCAACGTCCTGGCCGGCGTCTTCTCCGTCTCCAGCAGCAAGCGGGTGTACCCCAACGGCGACCTCGCCGCCGGGATACTGGGCTGGGTCAACTACGAGGGCAAGGGCGGCGGCGGCGTCGAGGCACAGCTCGACAAGGAGCTGTCCGGCAAGGACGGCAAGATCCGCTACGCCCAGTCCGGCGGGCGCCAGGTGCCGACCGCCGGGTCCACCGAGACCCCCGCGGTGCCCGGCAGCGACGTCGAGCTCACCATCGACCGCGACATCCAGTGGGCCGCGCAGAACGCCATCAGCGAGCAGGTCAAGGAGTCCAAGGCCGACCGCGGCTATGTGATCGTCCAGGACACCCGCACCGGCGAGATCCTCGCCATGGCCAACTCGCCCGGCTTCGACCCCAACGACCTCTCCAAGGCCGACAGCGCCTCCCTGCACAACTGGAGCCTGGAGGACGCCTACGAGCCCGGCTCCACGGCCAAGGTGATGTCGATGGCCGCCGTCCTGGAGGAGGGCGCCGCCACCCCCGAGACGCATGTCGTGGTCCCCAACCGACTGCACCGCGGTGACCGCCTCTTCCGCGACGACATCGACCACGAGACCTGGTACCTGACCCTCAACGGCGTGCTCGCCAAGTCCAGCAACATCGGCACCATCCTGGCCACCGGCCAGCTCGGGAAGACGCAGCAGGAGGCCAACAAGGTCCTCTACTCCTACCTGCGCAAGTTCGGCCTGGGCAGCCACACCGGACTCGGCTTCCCCGGCGAGACCAAGGGCATCCTCGCCCCGCCCGAGGAGTGGTCGACCTCGCAGCAGTACACGATTCCTTTCGGCCAGGGCGTCTCGGTGAACGCGATGCAGGCCGCCTCGGTCTACTCGACCGTCGCCAACGGCGGAGTCCGCGTCGAACCCACCCTGGTCCGCGGCACCAAGGGACCCGACGGGCGCTTCACCCCCGCCCCGAAGCCCGAGAGGACAAGGGTCGTCAGCGCCAAGACGGCGAAGACCCTCGCCCGGATGCTGGAGTCGGTCGTGGACGACCGGGAGGGCACCGGCACCAAGGCGCGCATCCCCGGCTACCGGGTCGCGGGCAAGACGGGTACGGCCAACCGCGTGGATCCGGCCACCGGCAAGTACCACGGCTACACGTCCTCCTTCGCCGGATTCGCCCCCGCCGACCAGCCCCGGATCACCGTCTACTGCGCCATCCAGAACGCCACCAAGGGCAGCTACTTCGGCGGCCAGATCTGCGGCCCCGTCTACAAGCAGGTCATGGAGTTCGCCCTGAAGACCCTCCAGGTCCCCCCGACCGGGGCCGCGCCCGCCAACCTCCCGGTCACCTACAAGCCCTGACCAGCACCGAGCAGCCAGGAACCACCCCGTGACAACGATCACCCCCGACTCCGGGAACCAGGAGCCGTCGGCCCACTCGCTTCGCTCCGAGGCGGGTCAGCCCGGTACGCTCACCGCCGTGCCACACGCTGATCAGTCCCAAACCACCCAGAAGGGCGCACCCGTGACATATCCCGGGCCGCCCCGGCCGGTCCAGCCCTCCGCCACACCCCTCGCGGAGCTCGCCGACCAGCTGGGTGCCACCGAGCCGGACCAGGACGCCGAGGTCACGGGCATCACCCATGACTCGCGCGCCGTCCGCCCCGGCGACCTGTACGCCGCCCTGCCGGGGGCCCGGCTGCACGGCGCCGACTTCGTCGCCCAGGCCGCCGGCCTCGGCGCCGTCGCCGTGCTCACCGACCCCACCGGCGCCGACCGCGCCGCCGTCACCGGCCTGCCCGTCCTGGTCGTCGACGACCCGCGCGGGCAGATGGGCGAACTGGCGGCCACCATCTACGGCCACCCCGGCCGGGACCTGCTCCAGATCGGCATCACCGGCACCTCCGGCAAGACCACCACCGCCTACCTCGTCGAGGGCGGCCTGAAGACCGTCCGCTCCACCGGCCTGATCGGCACCGTGGAGATGCGCATCGGCGAGGAGCGCATCAAGTCCGAGCGCACCACGCCCGAGGCCACCGACCTGCAGGCCCTGTTCGCCGTCATGCGCGAGCGCGGCGTCGAGGCGGTCGCCATGGAGGTCTCCAGCCACGCGCTGGTCCTCGGCCGGGTCGACGGCTGCGTCTTCGACATCGCAGTCTTCAACAACCTCAGCCCGGAACACATGGAGTTCCACTCCGACATGGAGGACTACTTCCGGGCCAAGGCGCAGCTGTTCACGCCCGAGCGCAGCAAACGCGGCGTGGTCAACCTCGACGACGAGTACGGGCGCAGGCTCGTGAAGGAAGCCACCGTCCCCGTCGTCACCTTCTCCGCCGAGGGCCACCCCGACGCCGACTGGCGCGCCGAGGACGTCAAGGTCGGCCCGATGGACTCCACGTTCACCGTGGTCAGCCCCAAGGGCGAGCGGATCGCCGCCCGTTCCCCGCTGGCCGGTCCGTTCAACGTGGCCAACACCCTGGCCGCCGTGGTCGCCCTGGCCGAGGCGGGCCTCGACCCGCAGGCCGCCGCCGACGGCATCGCCGCCGTTCCGGGCGTGCCGGGGCGGCTGGAGCGGGTGGACGCGGGCCAGCCGTATCTCGCGGTCGTGGACTACGCCCACAAGACCGACGCCGTCGAATCGGTCCTGCGCGCCCTGCGCAAGGTCACCGAGGGCAAGCTGCACATCGTGCTCGGCTGCGGGGGCGACCGGGACAGCACCAAGCGCGCGCCGATGGGCGCCGCCGCCGCCCGGCTCGCCGACACCGCCGTACTGACCTCCGACAACCCCCGCTCCGAGGACCCCCTCGCGATCCTCGCCACCATGCTCCAGGGCGCGGCCTCCGTGCCCCGGCACGAGCGCGGCGAGGTCCAGGTCTTCGAGGACCGGGCCGCCGCCATCGCCGCCGCCGTGGCCCGCGCACAGCCCGGCGACACCGTGCTGGTCGCGGGCAAGGGCCACGAGCAGGGCCAGGACATCGCCGGGGTGGTGCGTCCCTTCGACGACCGCCAGGTGCTCCGCGAAGCCATTCAGCAGACCCAGGGATGAACTTGTGATCGCCCTCTCTCTCGCCGAGATCGCAGAAGTCGTCGGCGGGCAGACGTACGACATACCGGATCCGTCCGTCCAGGTCACCGGACCAGTCGTCCGGGACTCCCGTGAGGCCGTCCCCGGCAGCCTCTTCGTCGCCTTCGTCGGCGAGCGCGTCGACGGCCACGACTTCGCCGCCGCGGTCGTCGAGGCGGGCGCGGTGGCCGTACTGGCCTCGCGGCCCGTCGGCGTGCCCGCGATCGTCGTGGACGACGTCCAGACCGCCCTCGGAGCCCTCGCCCGGCACGTCGTCGCCAAGCTCGGCACCACCCTTGTGGCGCTCACCGGCTCGGCCGGCAAGACCAGCACCAAGGACCTGGTCGCCCAGGTGCTCCGGCGCAAGGCGCCGACCGTGTTCACGCCCGGCTCGCTCAACAACGAGATCGGGCTGCCGCTCACCGCGCTCAGCGCCACCGAGGAAACCCGCTTCCTGGTGCTGGAGATGGGCGCCCGCGGGCTTGGCCACATCCGCTACCTCACCGGGCTCACCCCGCCCCGCGTCGGCCTGGTGCTCAACGTCGGCACCGCCCACATCGGCGAGTTCGGCGGCCGCGAGCAGATCGCCGAGGCCAAGGGCGAACTCGTCGAGGCGCTGCCCGCCGAGGCGGACGGCGGTGTCGCGGTCCTCAACGCCGACGACCCCTTGGTACGGGCCATGGCCGCCCGAACGAAGGCGAAGGTGCTCCTTTTCGGAGAGTCCGACGAAGCGGACGTTCGCGCCGAGAACGTGCGACTCACGGACAGCGGACAGCCCTCCTTCATGCTTCACACACCCTCCGGTGCAAGCGAAGTGACCATGCGCCTGTACGGTGAGCACCACGTGTCGAACGCGCTCGCCGCGGCCGCCGTCGCCCACGAGCTGGGCATGTCCGCGGAAGAGATCGCCACCGCGCTCTCCGAGGCGGGCTCCCTCTCCCGCTGGCGGATGGAGGTCACCGAGCGCCCGGACGGCGTGACGGTCGTCAACGACGCCTACAACGCGAACCCCGAGTCCATGCGAGCCGCCCTGCGCGCGCTCGCGGCGATGGGCAAGGGGCGGCGGACCTGGGCGGTGCTCGGCAAGATGGCCGAGCTCGGGGACGAGGCGCTCGCCGAGCACGACGCGGTCGGACGGCTCGCCGTCCGGCTCAACGTCAGCAAGCTCGTCGCGGTCGGGGGCAGGGAAGCGTCCTGGCTGCAACTGGGCGCATATAACGAGGGTTCGTGGGGTGAGGAGTCGGTGCACGTGTCCGACGCACAGGCGGCGGTCGACCTGTTGCGCAGCGAGTTGCGCCCGGGGGACGTCGTGCTCGTGAAGGCGTCCCGGTCGGTCGGCCTGGAGAGCGTGGCGCAGGCGCTCATCGAGACCGGTGCCGAGGGTGAGGTTGCCGCCCGATGATGAAGCAGATCCTGTTCGCAGGAGTCATTGGCCTCTTCCTGACACTGATCGGCACACCGCTGCTGATCAAGCTGCTCGCCCGCAAGGGCTACGGCCAGTACATCCGGGACGACGGCCCGCGCGAGCACGCCAGCAAGCGCGGTACGCCCACGATGGGCGGTATCGCCTTCATCCTGGCGACCGTCGCGGCCTACTTCCTGTCGAAGCTCATCACCGGCAAGCCGCCGACGTACTCCGGTGTGCTGGTGCTCGGCCTGATGGTCGGCATGGGTCTGGTCGGCTTCCTCGACGACTACATCAAGATCGTCAAGCGGCGTTCGCTGGGTCTGCGGGCCAAGGCGAAGATGGCCGGACAGCTGCTCGGCGGTATCGCCTTCGCGGTGCTCTCACTGCAGTTCGAGGACGTCCGCGGCAACGCCCCGGCCTCCACCAAGCTGTCGTTCATCACGGACTTCGGCTGGACCATCGGCCCGGTGCTGTTCGTGGTCTGGGCGCTGTTCATGATCCTCGCGATGTCGAACGGCGTGAACCTCACCGACGGTCTCGACGGCCTCGCCACCGGCGCCTCCGTCCTGGTCTTCGGCGCCTACACCTTCATCGGTGTGTGGCAGTACCAGGAGTCCTGCGCCAACGCGCAGACCCTGACCAACCCGGGCGCCTGCTACGAGGTCCGCGACCCGCTCGACCTCGCGGTGGTCTCCGCCGCGCTGATGGGCGCCTGCCTCGGCTTCCTGTGGTGGAACACCTCGCCCGCCAAGATCTTCATGGGTGACACCGGCTCGCTGGCGCTCGGCGGTGTCCTCGCCGGCCTCGCCATCTGCTCCCGCACCGAGCTGCTGCTCGCCATCCTCGGCGGCCTGTTCGTGCTGATCACCATGTCGGTGGTCATCCAGGTCGGCTCCTTCCGGCTCACCGGCAAGCGCGTCTTCCGGATGGCACCGCTCCAGCACCACTTCGAACTCAAGGGCTGGTCCGAGGTGCTCGTGGTGGTCCGGTTCTGGATCATCCAGGGCATCTGCGTGATCGTCGGCCTCGGCATCTTCTACGCGGGATGGGCAGCGGACAAGTGACCTCCTCGGGGCCCGAAGACTTCCAGGGCAAGCACATCACCGTCGCCGGGCTCGGCGTCTCCGGCGTCCCGGCCGCCAAGGTGCTGCACGCGCGCGGCGCGATCGTCACCGTCGTCAACGACGGCGACGACGCCCGCGCGCGCGAACAGGCCGCGGAACTCCAGGAGCTGGGCGTCACCGTCCGCCTCGGCGACGGCGCCACCCTGCCCGAGGGCACCGAACTCGTCGTCACCGCGCCCGGCTGGCAGCCGGACAAGCCCCTCTTCGAGGCGGCCCGCGCCGCCGGTGTGGAGATCTGGGGCGACGTCGAACTCGCCTGGCGGCTGCGCGGTCCCGACGCCCCGCCGTGGCTCGCCGTTACCGGCACCAACGGCAAGACCACCACCGTGCAGATGCTCGCCTCCATCCTCAAGGCGGCGGGCCTGCGCACGGCGGCGGTCGGCAACATCGGCGTCTCCGTGCTGGACGCGGTCCTCGGCGACGAGCAGTACGACGTCCTCGCCGTCGAACTCTCCAGCTACCAGCTGCACTGGGCGCCCTCCCTGCGCGCCCACTCCGCCGCGGTCCTCAACCTCGCCCCGGACCACCTCGACTGGCACGGCTCCATGGAGGCGTACGCCGCCGACAAGGGCCGTATCTACGAGGGCAATCGCGTCGCCTGCGTCTACAACGTCGCCGACAAGGCGACCGAGGACCTGGTGCGCGAGGCGGACGTCGAGGAGGGCTGCCGGGCCATCGGGTTCACCCTCGGCACCCCCGGCCCCTCCCAACTCGGCGTCGTCGAGGGCATCCTGGTCGACCGCGCCTTCGTGGAGAACCGGCACAAGAACGCCCAGGAGCTGGCCGAGGTCTCCGACGTCACCCCGCCCGCCCCGCACAACATCGCCAACGCCCTTGCCGCGGCGGCCCTCGCCCGCGCCTTCGGCGTCCCCGCCAAGGCCGTACGGGACGGGCTGCGGGCCTTCACCCCGGACGCCCACCGCATCGCGCACGTGGCGGACGTGGCCGGGGTCGCCTACGTCGACGACTCCAAGGCCACCAACACCCACGCCGCGGAAGCCTCGTTGGCCGCCTACGAGTCCATCGTGTGGATCGCCGGCGGACTGGCCAAGGGCGCCACCTTCGACGAACTGGTCAGCAAGTCGGCGAAGCGGCTGCGCGGTGTCGTCCTGATCGGCGCCGACCGGGCCCTGATCCGCGAAGCGCTCGCGCGACACGCCCCGCAAGTGCCCGTCGTCGACCTCGACCGGACCGACACTGGGGCGATGCTCGCGGCGGTCCGGGAGGCCCAGCGGCTCGCCACCGAGGGCGACACGGTGCTGCTGGCCCCGGCGTGCGCCTCGATGGACATGTTCGCCAACTACAACAAGCGCGGCGACGCGTTCGCGGAAGCGGTCCGCGAACTCGCGGCCGGCGCCTGACGGAGGGTCTCGGCCGCTTAGGGTGCTTCGGGACCCACTAAGGGACGGGGTGACTCGGATGTGGCTCGGGATCGGCGGTCGGGTGCGAGGAGCCGGTGATGTCCAGTAGCCGTACGGGGCGTCCTCCCCTTCAGCGGACCGGCCGCCGCCCCACTGCGACCCGCACCCCGCGCGAGAACCCGGTCCGCCGGCTGTACCTGCGCGCCAAGCGGGCCTGGGACCGGCCGCTGACCGCGTACTACCTGATCCTCGGCGGCAGTCTGCTGATCACCGTGCTCGGTCTGGTGATGGTCTACTCGGCCTCCCAGATCACGGCGCTGCAGATGTCGCTGCCGGGCTCGTACTTCTTCCGCAAGCAGCTGCTGGCCGCCGCGATCGGCGCCGGACTGCTGCTCGCCGCCTCCCGGATGCCCATCAAACTGCACCGGGCGCTGGCCTATCCGATCCTCGCGGGCGCCGTCTTCCTGATGGCCCTGGTGCAGGTGCCCGGGATAGGAGTCGCGGTCAACGGCAACCAGAACTGGATCTCCGTCGGCGGCCCCTTCCAGCTCCAGCCCAGCGAGTTCGGCAAGCTGGCGCTGGTGCTGTGGGGCGCGGACCTGCTCGCCCGCAAGCAGGACAAGAAGCTGCTGATCCAGTGGAAGCACATGCTGGTGCCACTGGTCCCGGTCGCCTTCATGCTGCTCGGACTGATCATGCTCGGCGGCGACATGGGCACCGCGATCATCCTCACCGCGATCCTGTTCGGCCTGCTGTGGCTGTCGGGCGCGCCGACCCGGCTGTTCGTGGCGGTGCTGTCGGTCGCCGGACTGATCGGGCTGATCCTCATCAAGACCAGCCCGAACCGGATGGCCCGCCTGCAGTGCCTGGCCGCCACCGACCCCGGGCCCGGCGACGCCTGCTGGCAGGCGGTGCACGGGATCTACGCGCTCGCCTCCGGCGGGATCTTCGGTTCCGGGCTCGGGGCGAGTGTGGAGAAATGGGGACAACTGCCCGAAGCCCACACCGACTTCATCTTCGCCGTCACCGGTGAGGAACTGGGCCTGGCGGGGACGCTGTCGGTGCTCGCCCTGTTCGCGGCTCTAGGCTATGCGGGTATCCGCGTGGCCGGACGTACGGAAGACCCGTTCGTGAGGTATGCCGCGGGAGGCGTGACCACCTGGATCACCGCTCAGGCGGTGATCAACATCGGTGCGGTGCTCGGTCTGCTGCCGATCGCCGGTGTCCCCCTCCCGCTGTTCTCCTACGGAGGGTCGGCCCTGCTGCCGACCATGTTCGCCATCGGGCTGCTGATCGCCTTCGCACGTGACGAGCCCGCTGCGCGGGCGGCGCTTTCGATGCGGCAACCCCGCTTTGGTAGAAAGCGGGGTGCCGGGGGTTCCGCTGCCACCAGGGAACCCCGGAGATGGAACACGATGCGACGGCGCGCCTCGGCGGCGCGTTCGTCCGGAGAGCGGTGAATTTCGGTGCATGTCGTACTCGCCGGCGGAGGAACCGCGGGCCACATCGAGCCCGCGCTCGCCCTCGCGGACGCCCTGCGCAGGCAGGACCCCACCGTGGGCATCACGGCCCTGGGCACGGAACGGGGCCTGGAGACCAAGCTCGTCCCGCAGCGCGGCTACGAGCTGGCGCTGATCCCGGCCGTCCCGCTGCCCCGTAAGCCCACCCCCGAGCTGATCACCGTCCCGGGCCGGCTACGCGGCACCATCAAGGCCGCCGAGCAGATCCTGGAGCGCACCAAGGCGGACGCCGTGGTCGGCTTCGGCGGCTACGTCGCGCTGCCCGGCTACCTGGCCGCCAAGCGCCTCGGCGTGCCGATCGTGATCCACGAGGCCAACGCCCGCCCCGGTCTGGCCAACAAGATCGGCTCGCGGTACGCGGCCCGGGTCGCCGTCTCCACCCCGGACAGCAAGCTGCGCGACGCCCGCTACATCGGCATCCCGCTGCGCCGCTCCATCGCCACCCTGGACCGGGCCGCGGTACGCCCCGAGGCCCGCGCCGCGTTCGGCCTGGACCCCAACCTGCCCACGCTGCTCGTCTCCGGCGGCTCCCAGGGCGCCCGGCGCCTGAACGAGGTCGTCCAGCAGGTCGCGCCCTATCTCCAGCAGGCCGGAATCCAGATCCTGCACGCGGTCGGCCCGAAGAACGAACTGCCGCACGTCCAGCAGATGCCGGGAATGCCCCCGTACATCCCGGTAAGTTACCTGGACCGGATGGACCTCGCGTACGCCGCGGCCGACATGATGCTCTGCCGCGCGGGCGCGATGACCGTCGCCGAACTCTCCGCCGTCGGACTCCCGGCCGCCTATGTCCCGCTGCCCATCGGCAACGGCGAACAGCGGCTCAACGCCCAGCCGGTGGTCAAGGCCGGCGGCGGACTGCTGGTCGACGACGCGGACCTCACCCCCGAGTGGGTGCAGCACAACGTCCTGCCCGTGCTCGCCGATCCGCACCGGCTGTACGAGATGTCCCGCGCCGCAAGCGAGTTCGGCCGCCGGGACGCCGACGACCTGCTCGTCGGCATGGTGTACGAGGCGATCGCCTCGCACCGTCGGTAGGACCGTATGACCGTATGACGGAGGGCAGGCAGCGTGGCCGGATCGACGACCGCCGAGCGCGGGGAACGTCAGCAGCAGTCGTCCGGCCCGCCCCCCGCCCGGCGGGTACGGCCGCCACGACTTCGTACGATCATCATCCTCGCTGTCTGTCTCACGCTCCTCGGGGCGGGCGGCGGCTGGGTGTTGTACGGCTCCGACTGGCTGCGCGTGGAGCGCGTGACGGTCTCCGGAACCCGGGTGCTCACCCCCGAGCAGGTGCGCGAGGCCGCCGAGGTGCCGGTGGGCTCGCCGTTGGTCTCCGTCGACACCGACGCCATCGAGGCGCGCCTGCGGCGTGAACTGCCGCGTATCGACACGGTGGACGTGAGCCGTTCCTGGCCGGACGGAATCGGGCTGAAAGTCGCCGAGCGCACCGCGGTACTGGTGGTGCGAAAAGGCGGGAAATTCGTCGAAGTGGACAAGAAAGGCGTCCGTTTCGCCACGGTTTCCGTGGCTCCCAAGGGAGTTCCCGCGCTGGAATTGAGGCTCGCCCGGTCCGGGACCGCCGCGGCCAGTCTGCGCCGCTTCGGCGAGCGGCGGCTGGCGCGCGAGGCGGTCCGGGTCGCCGCCGCCCTCCCGGAGGCCGTCTCCCGGCTCACCCGGAGCGTCAAGGTCCGTTCCTACGACGCCATCTCGCTGGAGCTGACCGACGGCCGCACCGTCGACTGGGGCAGCTCCGAGAAGGGCGCGGCGAAGGCTCGCACACTCACGGCTCTGATGAAAGCCTCCCCGGACGCACGGCACTTCGATGTGAGTGTTCCCACCGCCCCTGCGTCAGCGGGGAGTTGACGCACATCCGCGCAGGCCAGCACCCTGGTTGGGCAGCGACACGGCTGATCACATAGGGTGAAAAGAAAAACGGGAGGTTCGGCGTGTTCGTTGAACGGGCGCCACTTGTCGACTTAGTGTCCTGTTCAGAAGACTCCAAGGAACAGACACATTGGTAACCCTAAACTTCAGGGTTAGGGTTCGGGTCGGCGCTACGGACCGTCCCATTCGGCATCAGTCGTCCGGATCGCGAGGCAGTAAGGCCCCGACGGTTCGGCGACACGTAACTCGAGGCGAGAGGCCTTCGACGTGGCAGCACCGCAGAACTACCTCGCAGTCATCAAAGTCATCGGTGTCGGCGGCGGTGGTGTCAATGCCATCAACCGGATGATCGAGGTCGGTCTCAAGGGCGTCGAGTTCATCGCCATCAACACTGACGCACAGGCGCTGTTGATGAGCGACGCCGACGTCAAGCTCGACGTCGGCCGTGAACTCACCCGCGGACTCGGCGCCGGAGCCAACCCGGCCGTCGGCCGCAAGGCCGCCGAGGACCACCGCGAGGAGATCGAGGAGGTCCTCAAGGGGGCCGACATGGTCTTCGTGACGGCCGGTGAAGGCGGCGGCACCGGCACCGGCGGCGCGCCCGTCGTGGCCAACATCGCACGCTCCCTGGGCGCCCTCACCATCGGCGTGGTCACCCGCCCGTTCACCTTCGAGGGACGGCGCCGGGCCAACCAGGCCGAGGACGGCATCGCCGAACTCCGCGAAGAGGTCGACACCCTCATCGTCATCCCCAACGACCGGCTGCTGTCCATCTCGGACCGCCAGGTCTCGGTACTGGACGCCTTCAAGTCGGCCGACCAGGTCCTGCTCTCCGGTGTCCAGGGCATCACCGACCTGATCACCACCCCCGGTCTGATCAACCTCGACTTCGCCGACGTCAAGTCGGTCATGTCCGAGGCCGGTTCGGCCCTGATGGGCATCGGCTCGGCCCGCGGCGACGACCGCGCGGTGGCCGCGGCCGAGATGGCGATCTCCTCCCCGCTGCTGGAGGCGTCCATCGACGGCGCCCGCGGGGTGCTGCTCTCCATCTCCGGCGGCTCCGACCTCGGCCTGTTCGAGATCAACGAGGCGGCCCAGCTGGTCAGCGAGGCGGCCCACCCCGAGGCCAACATCATCTTCGGCGCGGTCATCGACGACGCCCTCGGCGACGAGGTGCGGGTCACCGTGATCGCGGCCGGGTTCGACGGCGGCCAGCCGCCCGCCAAGCGGGACAACATCCTCGGCTCGTCCTCCGCCAAGCGCGAGGAGCCGACCCCGGTACGGCAGCCCGAGAGCCGTCCGTCCTTCGGCTCGCTCGGCAGCGTCACACCGAAGGAGGACCCGGCGCCCGCCCCCGAGCCGGTCGCCGACCTCCCGGCCTCCCCGCCGGTCCCGCCGTCCCGCACCTACGCGGACAGCCCCGCCGAGGAGCTGGACGTGCCGGACTTCCTGAAGTGATAGGACAGCGCGAAACCGTGAACGGCGCGCACTTCGCCTTCACCGACAGGTGGGGCGGGGTGAGCGCCGTTCCGTACGAGGAGCTCAATCTCGGCGGCGCCGTCGGCGACGACCCGGGCGCGGTACGGAGCAATCGCGAGCTGGCGGCCAAGTCGCTCGGGATCGACCCGGACCGGGTGGTCTGGATGAACCAGGTGCACGGCGACGCCGTCGCCGTGGTCGACGGACCCTGGGGCGGGCGGCCGGTGCCGGAGGTCGATGCGATCGTGACCGCCGAGTCCGGACTCGCCCTCGCCGTCCTCACCGCCGACTGCACCCCGGTCCTGCTCGTCGACCCGGTGGCACGTGTAGCCGCCGCGGCTCACGCGGGCCGTCCCGGCATGGTCGCCGGGGTCGTCCCGGCCGCGGTGCGCGCGATGACGGAACTGGGTGCCGAACCGTCCCGGATTGTCGCCCGCACCGGACCCGCGGTGTGCGGCCGGTGCTACGAGGTGCCCGAGGAGATGCGCGCCGAGGTGTCCGCCGTCGAGCCGGCCGCGTACGCCGAGACGAGCTGGGGCACTCCGGCGGTCGACGTGACCGCGGGGGTGCACGCGCAGCTCGGCCGGCTCGGGGTGCGCGACCGGGAGCGGTCGCCGGTGTGCACGCGCGAATCGGGCGACCACTTCTCGTACCGCCGCGACCGGACCACGGGTCGGCTCGCGGGCTATGTCTGGCTGGACTGATAGGGCATGACGGAACGTAAGGACCAACTCGCAGCGAACCTGGCGAAAGTGGAGGAGCGCATCGCCGCGGCCTGCGCTTCCGCGGGACGCAAGCGCGAGGAGGTGACCCTGATCGTGGTCACCAAGACCTATCCCGCGAGCGATGTGCGCATCCTGTCGGGGCTGGGCGTGCGGCACGTCGCCGAGAACAAGGACCAGGACGCGGCACCCAAGGCCGCCGAATGTTCGGATCTGCCCCTTACTTGGCACTTTGTGGGTCAGTTGCAGACCAACAAGGTGCGGTCCGTGGTCGGTTACGCGGATCTCGTGCAGTCCGTCGACCGGGCCAGGCTGGTGGCGGCCCTGTCGAAGGAGGCCGTGCGGGCGGAGCGCGAGGTGGGGTGCCTGATCCAGGTCGCGCTGGACGCGGGGGAGAAGGAGCGGGGGGACCGCGGCGGCGTGGCCCCCGGCGGGATCGGGGAGTTGGCCGATCTCGTCGCGGAGGCTCCGGGGCTGAGGCTTGACGGACTGATGACCGTCGCACCTCTGACCGGGGAGTACGCGGGACGTGAACGGGCGGCGTTCGAGCGGTTGATGGATTTGTCGACTGACCTGCGCCGAGCCCATCCGGCTGCGAACATGGTCTCGGCAGGAATGAGTGCGGACCTCGAACAGGCCGTGGCGGCCGGGGCGACACATGTACGCGTCGGCAGCGCGGTACTCGGAGTCCGCGCGAGGCTCGGGTAACGTCGCCAGGAAGTCGGACCACAGCAGAAAATATGGTCATTACCGCTGAAGAGCGGTTGTAACGACCTCGTGGATCGCGGGCACTTGGCAGTAGTCAGTCGATCCACCACAGAGCGGAGGACTCAGAGCATGGCCGGCGCGATGCGCAAGATGGCGGTCTACCTCGGCCTCGTGGAGGACGATGGGTACGACGGCCGCGGTTTTGACCCCGACGACGACTTCGAGCCCGAACTCGACCCGGAGCCCGAGCGGGACCACCGGCCGCACGAGCGGTCGCACCAGTCCCACGGTGCACATCAGTCACAAAGGGACGAATCGGTACGAGTCGTGCAGCCCTCGACGCCCCGGGACCCGGTGCCTCATTCCGCTTCGCTAGCCGCGGAATCGGGGCGCCCGGCGCGGATCGCGCCCGTGGCGTCCATCACACAAGAACGTCAGAGCCTGGAGAAGAACGCGCCGGTGATCATGCCCAAGGTCGTGTCGGAACGAGAGCCGTACCGGATCACCACGCTTCACCCGCGGACCTACAACGAGGCCCGTACCATCGGGGAACACTTCCGTGAGGGCACCCCGGTGATCATGAATCTCACTGAGATGGATGACACAGATGCCAAGCGACTTGTCGACTTTGCGGCGGGTTTGGTGTTTGGTCTTCACGGCAGCATCGAGCGGGTGACGCAGAAGGTGTTCCTGTTGTCGCCTGCTAACGTCGATGTCACGGCGGAGGACAAGGCCCGCATCGCAGAGGGCGGGTTCTTCAACCAGAGCTGAGACGCACAACCGGATAAAGCAGTACAAGAGTCACAACCGCAGTACCGCAGCAGCACGGAAACAGGGGAGAGGGAAGCAAGGACATGAGCGTGGTCCTGGATGTCGTCTACATCGCGCTGATGTGCTTCCTCATCGTGCTGATCTTCCGGTTGGTCATGGACTATGTCTTCCAGTTCGCCCGCTCGTGGCAACCCGGCAAGGCGATGGTGGTCGTTCTGGAGGCCACCTACACTGTCACTGATCCACCGCTCAAGCTTCTGCGGCGGTTCATTCCGCCGCTGCGTCTCGGGGGCGTGGCGCTCGACCTGTCCTTCTTCGTACTGATGATCATCGTCTACATCCTGATCTCGATCGTGAGCCGGCTGTGAGCGATGTGAACTACCGTCTTGCCGAATGCCGACGACTACGTTGAGGTGAAGAGATGCCGTTGACCCCCGAGGACGTGCGGAACAAGCAGTTCACGACCGTCCGCCTCCGAGAAGGCTATGACGAGGACGAGGTCGATGCCTTCCTCGACGAGGTCGAAGCCGAACTGACCCGCCTGCTCCGCGAGAACGAGGACCTGCGCGCCAAGCTGGCCGCGGCCACGCGCGCGGCCGCGCAGAACCAGCAGAACATGCGCAAGCCTCCGGAGCAGCCGCAGGACCAGCAGCAGGGCGGTATGCCGCAGCAGGGCGGCATGCCCCAGCAGGGCATGCGAGGACCCGGCGCTCCGGTGCCGGCCGGCATATCGGGCCCGCCGCAGCAGCAGATGGGTGGCCCCATGGGTGGCCCGCCCCAGCTGCCGAGCGGTGCCCCGCAGCTGCCCGCCGGTCCCGGCGGTCAGGGCGGTCCGCAGGGTCCCGGCCCGATGGGCCAGGGTCCCGGTCCGATGGGTCAGCCCCCGATGCAGCAGCAGATGGGCGGTCCGATGGGCGGCCCCATGGGCGGTCCGATGGGCGGCCCCGGTCAGGGCCCCGGTGGCGACAGCGCCGCCCGTGTCCTCTCGCTGGCTCAGCAGACCGCCGACCAGGCGATCGCCGAGGCCCGTTCCGAGGCCAACAAGATCGTGGGCGAGGCGCGTTCGCGTGCCGAGGGTCTGGAGCGCGACGCCCGTGCCAAGGCCGACGCGCTGGAGCGGGACGCGCAGGAGAAGCACCGCGTCGCGATGGGCTCCCTGGAGTCCGCCCGCGCCACGCTGGAGCGCAAGGTCGAGGACCTGCGCGGCTTCGAGCGCGAGTACCGCACCCGCCTGAAGTCCTACCTGGAGTCCCAGCTGCGCCAGTTGGAGACCCAGGCCGACGACTCGCTGGCCCCGCCGCGCACCCCGGCCACCGCCTCCCTGCCGCCGTCCCCGGCGCCCTCGATGGCCCCGGCCGGTGCGGGTGCCCCGTCCTACGGCGGCAACCAGGGCATGGGCAGCGGTCCTGCTCCGGCGGCCCCCTCCTACGGCGGCCAGCAGCAGATGTCCCCGGCGATGACCCAGCCGATGGCGCCGGTGCGCCCGCAGGGTCCGTCCCCGATGGGCCAGGCTCCCTCGCCGATGCGCGGGTTCCTGATCGACGAGGACGACAACTAGACGGCCAGTAGTACGCCGTAGGCGTCGGCAGCGTTCAAGGGGCGAGCCCTGGACTTCGGTCCGGGGCTCGCCCCTTTTACCCGCGTTGACGCATGGCACCCGCCGTTGACGCATCGCACCTGCGCAAAGGGCCCGGCCTCCGAACGGAGACCGGGCCCTGGTGTGCCTCAGGTCACGCCTTGCGCAGCCGGAAGGTCAGCGACAGACCCTCGTCGGTGAACGGCTCGCCGTAGCCGCCGTCCGCCTCGCCCTGGGCGAAGTCCGTGGCGAGGACCTCGTCGGCGATGAGGCCGGAGTGCTCGGTCAGTGCCTCCACCGTCGCCGGGTCCGTGGACTGCCAGCGCAGCGCGATCCGGTCGGCCACGTCCAGGCCGCTGTTCTTGCGGGCCTCCTGGATCAGGCGGATCGCGTCACGGGCCAGGCCAGCCCGGCGCAGCTCGTCGGTGATCTCCAGGTCCAGGGCGACCGTCGCGCCCGAGTCGGACGCCACCGACCAGCCCTCGCGCGGGGTCTCGGTGATGATCACCTCGTCCGGGGCGAGGCTGATCGTCTCCCCGTCGACCTCGACCGACGCCGTGCCCTCGCGCAGCGCCAGCGACAGCGCGGCCGCGTCCGCGTTCGCGACGGCCTTGGCCACGTCCTGCACCCGCTTGCCGAACCGCTTGCCCAGCGCCCGGAAGTTGGCCTTCGCGGTGGTGTCCACCAGCGAGCCGCCGACCTCGGAGAGGGACGCCAGCGATGTGACGTTCAACTCCTCGGTGATCTGCGTGTGCAGCTCCTTGTCGAGGCCTTCGAAGCCCGCCGCGGCGACCAGGGCCCGCGACAGCGGCTGGCGCGTCTTGACACCGGACTCCGCGCGCGTGGCACGGCCCAGCTCCACGAGCCGCCGCACCAGCACCATCTGCTTGGACAGCTCCGGGTCGATGGCGGTGAGGTCCGCCTCCGGCCAGGAGGCCAGGTGCACCGACTCCGGGGCGCCCGGGGTGACCGGCACGACCAGGTCCTGCCAGACCCGCTCGGTGATGAACGGGGTCAGCGGCGCCATCAGCTTGGTGACCGTCTCCACGACCTCGTGCAGGGTGCGCAGCGCGGCCTTGTCGCCCTGCCAGAAGCGGCGGCGCGAGCGGCGGACGTACCAGTTGGACAGGTCGTCGACGAACGCGGACAGCAGCTTGCCGGCGCGCTGGGTGTCGTAGGACTCCAGAGCCTGCGTCACCTGGTCGGTGAGCGCGTGGAGTTCGGACAGCAGCCAGCGGTCCAGCAGCGGGCGGTCGGCCGGGGCCGGGTCGGCCTCGGACGGCGCCCACTCGGACGTACGGGCGTACAGGGCCTGGAAGGCGACCGTGTTCCAGTACGTGAGGAGCGTCTTGCGGACGACCTCCTGGATGGTGCCGTGGCCGACCCGGCGGGCCGCCCACGGGGAACCGCCGGCCGCCATGAACCAGCGCACCGCGTCCGCGCCGTGCTGATCCATCAGCGGGATCGGCTGCAGGATGTTGCCCAGGTGCTTGGACATCTTGCGGCCGTCCTCGGCGAGGATGTGGCCGAGGCAGACCACGTTCTCGTACGAGGACTTGTCGAAGACGAGCGTGCCGACCGCCATCAGCGTGTAGAACCAGCCGCGGGTCTGGTCGATGGCCTCGCAGATGAACTGCGCCGGGTAACGGGCCTCGAACAGCTCCTTGTTCTTGTACGGGTAGCCCCACTGCGCGAACGGCATCGAGCCCGAGTCGTACCAGGCGTCGATGACCTCCGGCACGCGCGTGGCCGTCTTCCCGCAGCCGTCGTGACGGCAGGCGAAGGTGACCTCGTCGATGTACGGGCGGTGCGGGTCGAGGTCCGACTGGTCGGTGCCGGTCAGCTCGGTCAGCTCCGCGCGGGAGCCGACGCAGGTGAGGTGGTCGTCCTCGCAGCGCCAGATCGGCAGCGGGGTGCCCCAGTAGCGGTTGCGGGACAGCGCCCAGTCGATGTTGTTGTTCAGCCAGTCGCCGTAGCGGCCGTGCTTGACCGTGTCCGGGAACCAGTTGGTGTTCTCGTTCTCCTGGAGGAGGCGGTCCTTGATCGCGGTGGTGCGGATGTACCAGGACGGCTGCGCGTAGTAGAGGAGCGCGGTGTGGCAGCGCCAGCAGTGCGGGTAGCTGTGCTCGTACGGGATGTGCCGGAAGAGCAGACCGCGCTGCTGGAGGTCCTCGGTGAGCCGTTCGTCCGCCTTCTTGAAGAAGACGCCGCCGACCAGGGGGACGTCCTCCTCGAAGGTGCCGTCGGGGCGGACCGGGTTCACCACGGGCAGACCGTAGGAGCGGCAGACCTTCAGGTCGTCCTCACCGAAGGCGGGGGACTGGTGGACCAGACCGGTGCCGTCCTCGGTGGTGACGTACTCGGCGTTGACCACGTAGTGGGCCTCGGCCGGGAACTCCACCAGCTCGAAGGGGCGCTGGTACGTCCAGCGTTCCATCTCGGCACCGGTGAAGGACCGGCCGGTGGTCTCCCAGCCCTCGCCGAGGGCCTTGGCGAGCAGCGGCTCGGCGACGACCAGCTTCTCCTCGCCGTTGGTCGCCACCGCGTAGGTCACCTCGGGGTGGGCGGCGACGGCGGTGTTGGAGACCAGCGTCCAGGGGGTCGTCGTCCACACCAGCAGGGCGGCCTCGCCCGCGAGCGGACCGGAGGTGAGCGGGAAACGGACGTACACGGACGGGTCGACGACCGTCTCGTAGCCCTGGGCCAGCTCGTGGTCGGACAGGCCGGTGCCGCAGCGCGGGCACCACGGGGCGACGCGGTGGTCCTGGACCAGCAGGTCCTTGTTGAAGATCTCCTTCAGCGACCACCACACGGACTCCACGTACTCGGGGTCCATCGTGCGGTACGCGTCGTCCAGGTCGACCCAGTAGCCCATGCGGGTCGTCAGCTCGGCGAAGGCGTCGGTGTGCCGGGTCACGGACTCGCGGCACTTGGCGTTGAACTCGGCGATGCCGTACGCCTCGATGTCCTGCTTGCCGGAGAAGCCCAGCTCCTTCTCGACCGCCAGCTCCACCGGCAGGCCGTGGCAGTCCCAGCCCGCCTTGCGGGCCACGTGGTAGCCGCGCATGGTGCGGAAGCGGGGGAAGACGTCCTTGAAGACGCGGGCCTCGATGTGGTGGGCGCCGGGCATGCCGTTCGCGGTGGGCGGGCCCTCGTAGAACACCCACTCGGGGCGGCCCTCGGACTGCTCCAGGCTCTTGGCGAAGATCTTCTGCTCGCGCCAGAAATCGAGCACCGCGTGCTCCAGCGCGGGCAGGTCGACCTGGGCGGGTACCTGGCGGTACGTCGGCTTTGTCATCAGCGAGCTTCCTCCGGCGGACTTGCTGCCTTCCGTCCGGAGGGACGAGAGCTACGTCTTTCGTTGCGCCGGCTGCGGCGCGCTCCCGCGGTACCACCCTCCTTGGCCCGCCGATGCCGGGTACGGCTCGGTGAGCCCCCTCATTGGGGTCGCGATGCCGGTTCTACTCGCCCGCGCGGGCTTTCTTCCGGCGGCTCCGGGGTGATCTTCACGTCGCGCTCGCCCCCGGGCTCCCACCGTCCCCGGGTCGCTCTGGGCTGCGTACGCCGCTACTCGTCCCCATCCACGCTTTTCGCTCCGCCCAGTGTACGGCGCCGCGGGGACAGCGGCCGACCGATTTACGGGAGGCCCGAGGAGGGGGCCGGGGGCGGGTCGGGTGACCCGAACAGCGCTGCACGGGTGTTCGCATTCTGGGACGGTCCCCGGCGCGGATTACCCGGCGGGGAGCTGGGCACAACGGATGCAGATCGGCCACGCGGTATGCGCGAGGCGGGCGAATCGGGCGGTGTGCCCCATTGCCGCGGGACTGAAGTCGATTTATCGTCCCAGCACGATTCGCGAGCAAGATCACAATATGTGAAGGGGCCGCGGCCATGGTGGCGAAGAAGACCGCCGTACAGCAGTCGGCGTCCGGCAGGTCCACGAAGGCCACGGGCGGTGCGGCCAAGGATCCGAGCGCGAAGAAGAGCACACACACGGGGACCGCGGGCCGAGCCAAGGAAGCGAAGCCGGTGAAGACCGTGCGGGGGGATGCCGCCGGGGCGGCCGGGGAGGAGACGGCGCCGAAGAAGACGACGAAGAAGGCCGCGAAGACGGCGGCGAAGTCGGCCGCGGCGGGAGAGAGCGCGGCGAAGAAGACCGCCACGGCCAAAAGGGCCACGGCGAAGAAGACCACGGCGAAGCAGACCACGGCGAAGAAGACCACGGCGAAGAAGACCACGACGGCGGCGAAGTCCGCGGCCGCGCAGAAGACCGCGGAGCAGGAGGCCGCCGTGCACAAGACCGCGGCGAAGAAGACGCCGGCGAAGAAGACGCCGGCGAAGAGGACGCCGGCGAAGAAGACCGCGGCCGACGGTGCGGCCGGCAAGAAGGCGGTGGCCGGGAAGGCCCCGGCCAAGAAGAGCACCTCCAAGAAGAGCGCGACCAAGACGACCAAGGTGGGCGCGGCCGAGGCCGCGGAGCAGACGGGAGCCACGACAGTGGTTGCGAAGAAGACTCCTGGCACGGCCACGGCGGCCAAGACCGCCGTTCCCAAGGCGCGCGTCGCCGCGGCGGTGGAGCCGGGCGAGCTCCCCGTACGCCCCGGTGAGGACCCCTGGACCCCCGAGGAGGTCGAGGAGGCCCGCGCGGAGCTGCTCTCCGAGGGGGAGCGGCTCAGGGAGGAGATCACCTCCTCCGAGCAGTCCCTGGCCGGTCTGATGCGGGACTCCGGCGATGGCGCCGGGGACGATCAGGCCGACACCGGCACGAAGAACATCACGCGGGAGCACGAGCTGGCGCTGGCCGCCAACGCGCGGGAGATGCTCACCCAGACCGAGCGCGCCCTGGAGCGGCTGGACGCGGGCACCTACGGGCTCTGCGAGAGCTGCGGCAACCCCGTCGGCAAGGCCCGTATGCAGGCCTTCCCGCGCGCGACGCTGTGCGTGGAGTGCAAGCAGAAGCAGGAACGCCGGTACTGAGGGCCCGGTCGGGCGTGTCGTACCCTCGTCCTCATCAAGTACCTAGGTTGAGGGACTCACGTGGCAGAGGCGGAGCGCATCATCGGTACTCCGGATTCCCCGGACGGGGCTGAGGCCGAGCAGCCGGAGCGGTCATCCGGTCCGCAGGGACAGGAGGGCGACCAGGCGCGCCCGAAGGGCAGGCGCCGGATCGCCGTGCTGTTCACGGTCGCGGCCTTCGCCTACGTGATCGACCTGGTCAGCAAGATGATCGTGGTGGCGAAGCTGGAGCACCACGAGCCGATCGAGATCATCGGGGACTGGCTGAAGTTCGAGGCGATCCGCAACGCGGGCGCCGCCTTCGGCTTCGGCGAGGCCTTCACCGTGATCTTCACGGTGATCGCCGCCGCCGTGATCGTGGTGATCGCCCGGCTCGCCCGCAAGCTCTACAGCCTGCCCTGGGCCATCGCCCTCGGCCTGCTGCTGGGCGGTGCGCTGGGCAACCTCACCGACCGGATCTTCCGCTCGCCGGGCGTCTTCGAGGGCGCGGTCGTCGACTTCATCGCGCCCAAGCACTTCGCCGTGTTCAACCTTGCGGACTCGGCGATCGTGTGCGGCGGCATCCTGATCGTGCTGCTGTCGTTCAAGGGGCTCGACCCGGACGGCACCGTCCACAAGGACTGAGCCCGGCGCTCAGGGCGCGGTCCGGACTGTCTCACCCGTCCGGCATACTCGACGGGTGAGCACGATTCCCGAGATCCGTACCCTGCCCGTGCCCGACGGCCTGGAGGGCGAGCGCGTCGACGCCGCCATCTCCCGGATGTTCGGCTTCTCCCGTACCAAGGCCGCGGAGCTCGCCGCGGCGGGCAAGGTGCTGGTCGACGGCACGGTGGTCGGCAAATCCGAGCGGGTGCGCGGCGGTGCCTGGCTGGAGGTCGAGATGCCGCAGGCGCCCGCGCCGGTGCGGGTGGTCGCCGAGCCGGTCGAGGGCATGGAGATCGTGCACGACGACGATGACGTGGTCGTGATCGTCAAGCCGGTCGGGGTCGCCGCGCACCCGTCGCCGGGCTGGACCGGGCCGACCGTCATCGGCGGGCTGGCCGCCGCCGGGTACCGGATCTCCACGTCCGGCGCCGCCGAGCGGCAGGGCATCGTGCACCGGCTCGACGTGGGCACCTCCGGCCTGATGGTGGTCGCCAAGTCCGAGTACGCGTACACGTCGCTCAAGCGCCAGTTCAAGGAGCGCACGGTCGACAAGCGGTACCACACGCTGGTCCAGGGCCACCCGGACCCGACCAGCGGCACCATCGACGCGCCCATCGGACGGCACCCCAACCACGACTACAAGTGGGCGGTCACCGCCGACGGCAAGCCGTCCGTGACCCACTACGACCTCATCGAGGCGTTCCGCGCGGCCTCGCTGCTGGACGTGAAGCTGGAGACCGGGCGCACCCACCAGATCCGCGTCCACATGTCCGCCCACCGCCACCCCTGCGTCGGTGACCTCACCTACGGCGCCGACCCCACCCTCGCCAAGCGGCTGAAGCTCACCCGGCAGTGGCTGCACGCGGTGCGCCTCGGCTTCGAGCACCCCGGGGACGGGCAGTGGGTGGAGTTCTCCTGCGACTACCCGGACGACCTCCAGCAGGCCCTGGACCAGGTGCGCGAGGAGACCTACGGATGAGCCCCGCGCCGTACAGGGTGCGGGTCGCCGAGGAGGCCGCTGACCGTGAGGCGTGCTTCGCGGTGCGCCGGGAGGTCTTCTGCGGCGAGCAGGGCGTGCCCGAGGAGTTGGAGTACGACGCCTACGACGCCGTCGCGGTGCATGTGCTCGCCGTCCGGGAGGACGGGGTGCCGCTCGGCGCGGGCCGCCTGCTGTACGGCGAGGCCGCCGCGTCCAAGGTCGACGGCGACCCCTCGGTGGGCTCGCTGGGCCGGCTCGCGGTGACCAAGGCGGCGCGCGGCCTCGGCATCGGCGCCGCCCTGGTGCGGGCCATCGAGGACGCGGCACGCGCGCGTGGCCTGACGGCGGTGGACCTGCACGCCCAGACCCACGCCCTCGGTTTCTACGAGCGGCTCGGGTACGTGGCGTACGGCCCGGAGTTCGCGGACGCGGGCATGCCGCACCGGGCGATGCGGCGCGAGGTCTAGCACTCGGCGCCGAGCACGCTGGTCAGGGGCGGGGCGTGGCAGGCTTGGGGGTTGTCCCGTGGCCGCCTACCCCGCCGGAGCGCTGACCGTGGATCAGTTGGCCCTGTTGTTCGTGCTGTTGCTCGGGGCCGTGGTGAGCGTCCCCGTGGGCGCGCGGTTCGGATTGCCGGCGCCGGTGCTGATGACGCTGCTCGGCATCGTGCTGGCGCTGCTGGAGTTCGTGCCCAATGTCGAGGTGCCGCCCGATCTGATCCTGCCGCTGTTGCTGCCGCCCCTGCTGTACGCGGCGGTGCGGCGGACCTCGTGGCGGCAGTTCGCCGCCAATGTGCGGCCCATCCTGTTGCTGGCCGTGGCGCTGGTGTTCGTGACCATGCTGTCCGTGGCCGCCGTCGCGCAGGCGATCATCCCCGGTCTGCCGATCGCCGCCGCCTTCGCGCTCGGCGCCCTGGTGGCGCCGCCCGACCCGGTGGCCGCCACCGCGGTCGCCGGTCAGCTGGGCCTGCCGCGCCGGCTGGTGTCGATCCTGGAGGGGGAGGGCCTGTTCAACGACGTCACCGCGATCGTGCTGTACCACGTGGCCATCGCGGCCGTCGTCAGCGGCTCGTTCTCCTTCTGGGAGGCCGGTCTGCAGTTCGTGCTCTCCGCCGTGCTCGCCCTGGTCGTGGGGCTGGGCCTGGGCTGGGGCGCGAACCGGCTGATGGACCTGCTCGACGACCCCACCCTCCAGATCGGCCTGACCCTGCTGGTCCCGTACGCCTCGTACGTACTGGCCGAGGAACTGCACGCGTCCGGGGTGCTGGCCGTGCTGACCACCGCGCTGTTCCTCGCCGAGTACGCCACCGACGCCGACGACGTGATGACCCGGCTCGCCGGACACACGGTCTGGGACGTCGTCGACACCCTCGTCACCGGTGTGGCCTTCGGACTGATCGGACTCGAACTGCACAACGCCGTGCGCACCGCCTCCGGCAGGTGGGGCGAGATGCTCGGCTGGGCGGCGGCCGTCACGGCCGTGGTGATCCTCGTACGGCTGGCGTGGCTGCTGCCCGCGACCTGGCTGACCAAGCGGATGCACGCCCGCAAGGTCCACGACGAGGACATCCCGACGACCTGGCGGGAGACCGTCGTCATGTGGTGGTCGGGGATGCGCGGCGTGGCGTCCGTGGCGCTGGCCCTGGCGATCCCGCTGACCGTGGACGACGGGTCGCCCTTCCCCGACCGGGACGAGATCGTCTTCATCGCGTTCGGGGTGATCATGGGAACCCTGGTGCTCCAGGGTCTGACCCTGCCGTGGCTGGTGAAGCGGCTGGGGGTGCGGGCGGACACCGCGCGCGAGAAGGAGTTCGAGAAGGCGCTTGCCACCCGGGCCGCCAAGGCCGCCAAGCGGCGGCTGCGGGAGATCGAGGCCGTGGAGGAACTCCCGGAGGAACTGGCCGAGGTCATGATGCGCCGGGCCTTCGACATCGGGCTGCGGATCTCCCCGGACATCGGGGACGAGGAGCGCCGCGAGGCACACCGCAGGGTCAAGCAGATCCGCGGCATCGAGCGGGAGCTGCTCAGCGCCGCCCGGCACGAGGTGCTGGCGGCGCGCAGCGAGCCCGGGGCCGATCCGGAGATCGTGGACCGGGTGCTGCGCCACTTGGACGTGCGCAGCCTGCGGTGAGCGCCCCCGCCGCCCCCCGCCGCCCCCCGCGGCTCCCCGCGCCCTCAGCGGCCCGAGCGCGGCGGGTGGTGGATGCGGCGCGGCTGGGCGCCGTCCGGGGAACGGGTCGGGGGCACCGCGCCGGGCGGGAGCACGGCGTCGGCGGTGTTGACGCGGGGCAGGGCGTAGGGGTGGGCCGCCGCCAGCCACTTGACCATCTCCTCGCGGACCGTGACCCGTACCGTCCACAGGTCGTCCGCGTCCTTCGCCGTCACCAGCGCCCGGACCTCGATGGTCGACGGCGTGGCGTCGGTGACCGCGACGGTGCAGGCCCGTCCGTCCCAGGCCGGGCACTCGCGCAGGATGTCCCGCAGCCGTTCGCGCATCAGGTCCAGCGGGGCCGAGTGGTCCAGGTGCCAGAAGACGACGCCGGTCATCCGGGCACCGCCCCGGGACCAGTTCTCGAAGGGCTTGGAGGTGAAGTACGACACCGGCATGGTGATCCGGCGCTCGTCCCAGGTCCGCACGGTCAGGAAGGTCAGGGTGATCTCCTCGACCGTGCCCCACTCGCCGTCCACCACGACCGTGTCCCCGATGCGCACCATGTCGCCGAAGGCGATCTGGAGCCCCGCGAACATATTGCTCAGCGTCGACTGCGCGGCCACACCCGCGACGATGCCGAGGATGCCCGCAGAGGCCAGCAGTGAGGCACCGGCGGCCCGCATCGCGGGGAACGTCAGCAGCATCGCCGCGATCGCCACCACCGCGACCACCGCCGCGACGACCCGTGTGATCAGTGTCACCTGGGTGCGCACCCGGCGGACCCGGGCCGCGTCCCGGCTGCCGCGCGCGTAGCGCGTGTACGTCGTCTCCACGACCGCCGCCGCGATCCGGATCACCAGCCACGCCGCCGACCCGATCAGCACCAGCGTCAGCAGCTGCCCGATGCCGACGCGGTGCTTCTCCAGCACCCGCGCCGAGTCGTAGGACCCTCTGAGCAGGGCCGCGCACAGCACCAGCTGGTACGGGATCCGGGCGCGGCGCAGCAGCCCCCACAGGGGCGTCTCGGAGCGCATGCGGTCGGCCTTGCTCAGCAGACGGTCGGTGGCCCACCCGATGAGCAGGGTGAGCAGGACCGAGCCGCCGATGACGATCAGCGGGCGGAGTACGTTCTCCATGCCCTCGAACGTAACCACGCCGAGGGGGTGACGAACATGCCGGGCGATGAGACTCCGCCCACGTCACTGTCGTACCCGGCTGGCACCATGGCCTCATGAACATCGTGCTCTTTCACTCGACCTACGGCCCGCGCCCCGCGGTGGGGCAGGCCGCGGACCGGCTGCGCGAGGCCGGACACGAGGTGTGGACGCCGGACCTGTTCGAGGGCCGGACGTTCGACACCGTCGAGGAGGGCATGGCCTTCAAGGAGGAGATCGGCAAGGACGAACTCCTCAAGCGGGCCGTCCTGGCCGCCGCCCCGTACTCCGAACGCGGCCTGGTCTACGCCGGGTTCTCGCTCGGTGCCTCCATCGCGCAGACCCTCGCCCTCGGCGACGAGAAGGCGCGCGGTCTGCTGCTCCTGCACGGCACCTCCGACATCGCGCCGAACGCCTCGGTGGACGAGCTGCCGGTGCAACTGCACGTCGCCGAGCCGGACCCGTTCGAGACCGACGACTGGCTGAGCGCCTGGTATTTGCAGATGGGCCGGGCGGGCGCCGATGTGGAGATCTACCGCTACGCCGGGGCCGGTCACCTCTACACCGACCCCGGCCTGCCGGACTACGACGCCGAGGCGGCCGAGGCCACCTGGCGGGTGGCGCTCGGCTTCCTCGACTCGCTGGCGCAGGACTCGCCGCCGGGGGTTCAGCCCGCGCGGTAGGCGGCCCAGTGCTGCTGCATGCGCGTCACCTGGCCCCCGGTGAACTGGTACATGCAGGCGTCGTAGGTGTAGTCCATGAAGTTGTGGATCGGGTCGGCGCCCGCCTTGCGGGTGCAGGTGTCCCGGCCCTCGGGGCACTCGTAGGCGGGGCTGGCCTCGGCCGCGGTGTCGTCGACGTAGTCGCCCTTGCCGTTACAGCCGCCCTGGAAGGTGTGGTAGAGCCCCATCCAGTGGCCCACCTCGTGGGTGCCGGTGTCGCCCTGGTTGTAGTTGGCGGCCGAGCCGCCCGGCAGGGACTCGTCGAGCAGGACGACGCCGTCCATGGACGGGCTGGACTTGTAGGAGCTGGGGAAGGTAGCCCAGCCGAGCAGTCCGTCGCCGATGTTGGCGGTGTAGATGTTCAGCGCGCCCGCGCCGCCCTTGCGCAGCGCGGACTTCATCGCCTTCTCCGCCGAGGAGCCGTAACCGACGTTGTACCAGGCGGCGTTGTCGGTGTAGTCGGTGCCCGCCAGCGCGAACTGGAAGCCGGAGTCGGTGTTCCCGGTGCCCTGGCCCGCGTACGCGGCGTTCAGGACGTTCAGCTGGGCGTTGATGTCGGAGGAGCTGAGCTTTCCGGTGTCGCCGTCGTGGATGACGTGGAAGTACACCGGGATCGTCGTCGAGGCTGCGGCGGCGAGGCTGCGGTTGCCCTTGGCGGGCAGCTTGTCGAGCCTGGTGCGCAGGTCCGCGTCCATGGCCTTCGCCTTGGCGGCGCTGATCTCGTTGGGCTCGGCGACCGGGGCGCCGGGGCCGGGGCGGGCCTCGCGGGCCGCGGAGTGGCCGGAGTCCTCCTGCGCGCAGTCGGCGGTCGGAGCCGGGGCCGCCGCGACCGAGGTGGGGGCGGACAGGGGGGAGAACAACAGGGTTCCGGCCACCATCGCCGTTCCGGCGAGGCGTCTGCGCGAAGTGGGGGAGATCCGGGCGAGCGCACGCATGCTGACTCCTGGCTGCTGCGTTGGGGAGGACGGCACAGGGGTCTTCCTGGCCGCCGCCCGGAGATTACGTGTACATGTTCAATCCTGAAGAGAAACGATTCGGCCAATCGCGAGATCGTTGGATCCCGAACAAACCGGGTGAATGAAAAGCTCCGGCGGGTGACACGCCCGGAATCGGAACCCGGTGCGCGTCACCCGCCGGTGGCTGGAACTCGTCTTCGAAACAGGGGTTTTACACGGGGTCGTACGTCCGCTCGACCTTCTGCGTGCCGCTGCGGGTGCGGTACGAGCGGGCCCAGGACGCCGTCGCGTCGGGCCTGGTGCGGTCGGACACCACGTAGTAGTCCATCTGCGCGCGGGCGGCGGTGATGTCCAGGACGCCGAAGCCGTGCCGGTCGGTGTCGACCCAGTGGACATGCCGGTTGGCGGCCCTGATGAGCGGCGAGGCGAGCGCGGAGACCGTGCCCTCGGGGACCTTCACGATGTCGTCGAGGTTGTCCGAGCTGACCGAGGTCACCACGAACTCCGTGGCGGCCGAGGCGGACAGCGGATACGTTCCGGCGTTCACCGGTATGTCGTTGGCCCACGCCATGTGGATGTCGCCGGTCAGGAAGACCGTGTTGCGGATGGCGTTCGAGCGCAGGTGGGCCAGGAGTTCACGGCGGTCGTCGGTGTAGCCGTCCCACTGGTCGGTGTTGACGGCCAGGCCCTCCTTCGGCAGCCCCAGCAGCTCGGCGAGCGGCCTGAGCAGCTCGGCGGAGAGCGAGCCGATGGCGAACGGCGCCATCATCACCGGGTTCCCAACCAGCCGCCAGGTGGCGTCGGAGGACTTCAGGCCCGCCTTCAGCCAGTCCAGCTGGGCGCGCCCGGTGAGCGTGCGGTCCGGGTCGTCCACGTCGCCGTTGCCGATGCCCACCTGCTGGGAGCGGAAGGAGCGCAGGTCCAGCAGGGAGAGGTCGACGAGCTTGCCGAAGCGCAGCCTGCGGTAGGTGGTGCCGGCCACCGCCGGGCGTACCGGCATCCACTCGAAGTACGCCTGCTTCGCGGCCGCCTGACGCGCGGCGTACGCGCCCTCGGCGCCCTCGGTGTGGTTCTCGGCGCCGCCGGACCAGGCGTCGTTGGCGATCTCGTGGTCGTCCCAGATCGCCACGCAGGGCGCGGTCGAGTGCAGCGCCTGGAGGTCGGGGTCGGTCTTGTAGCGGCCGTGCCGGGTGCGGTAGTCGGCGAGGGTGAGGATCTCGTGCGCGGGGGCGTGCGGCCGTACGACCGTGTCGCGGTTGGCGTACTGGCCGCTGCCGTACTCGTAGATGTAGTCGCCCAGGTGCAGCCAGGCGTCCAGGTCGCCGCGGGCGGCGAGATGGCGGTACGGGGAGAAGTAGCCGGCCTCCCAGTTGGCGCAGGAGACCACGCCGAAGCGCAGGCCCGCGACGGCCGCGTCGGTCGCCGGCGCGGTGCGGGTGCGCGCCGGCGGGGTGGTGGTGCCGCCGGCCGAGAAGCGGAACCAGTAGTCGGTGGCGGGGGCGAGGCCGCGGATGTCCGCCTTGACCGTGTGGTCGGAGGCGGCCGTGGCGATGGTGGAGCCGCGCGCGACGACGTGGTTGAACGCCCTGTCGGTGGCGACGGTCCAGCTCACCTCGGTGTCCGGGCCGAGCCCGGAACCGGGGGTCGCCTCGGGGGTGGGGGTGACGCGGGTCCACAGCAGGACGCCGTCGGGCAGCGGGTCGCCGGAGGCGACGCCGTGCAGGAAGGCGGGGGCGGTGGCGGCCCGGGCGGGTGCCGTCGCGGCCAGGGTTCCGGCCAGGACAGCGGTGGCCGCCGCGGCCTTGACGACCGTACGGCGGCGTGGGGAAGGCGGGTTGAGCGACTCGAATGGTCTGTATCGACTGGTCACAGTCCGTCAGGCTACTGGCAGGTACACGCCAGAGGCGGGCGAACTCGCCAGAATTCGCCCGCCGTTCGCCCGGAGTCGCCCCGGGCCGGCCTCAGGCCGAGGGCTACTTGGTGACGCCCGCGTCCTTGAGGGCCTTCTGCCAGTCGTCGGGCGTGCTCGGAGTCTCGATCACCGTTTTGTTGATCTTGAGGGTCGGGGTCGACTTGACGTCCTTGGTCTTCTGGAAGGTGTCGCTCATCTTCAGCGCCCAGGCGTCGTAGGTGCCCTCGCGCACGTCGTTCTGGAACTTCTTGTTGCCCTTCAGGGCGTCCACCGTGTCGGCCACCTTGATCAGGTAGTCGTCCTTGGCGAACTCGTCCGTGGACTCCTCGGGGTGGTACTCGGTCGAGTACAGGGCCGCCTTGTAGTCGAGGAACGCTTCGGGGCTCACGTTCAGGGCGGCACCGAGGGCGCTGAGCGCGTTCTTCGAACCCTCGCCGCCCAGGTTGCCGTCGAGGAACGTGCCGATGGTGAAGGTGAGCTTGTAGTCGCCGTCCTCCATGCCCTTGTTGACGGCCTCGCCCACGTTCTGCTCGAAGGCCGCGCAGCCCGGGCAGCGCGGGTCCTCGTAGAGGTGGACCACGTTGTCGGACTTGGACTCGCCGATGGTGACGGTGGTGCCGTTCTTGCCCGAGGCGTTGGCGGGGGCGACCACCGTGGCCTTGGCGGCCTCGTCCCAGGCCGAGGGCTGGTTGGCCTGGACGACCGCGTAGCCGATGCCGCCGGCCGCGGCCAGGACGCCGACCACCGAAAGGGCCACCACGGCCTGCCGCTTGGCCTTGGCCCGCTTGGCCTCGCGCTCGCGCTCGGCGCGCAGCCGCTCGCGTGCCGCCGACTTCGCCGCCTGGCTGTTCCGCTTGCTCATGACTGTCTCTCTCCATGGGGACGCGCACACACCGGGTGTGCGGAAGGTGTTGGGGTGGACCGCTAGTTGCTCTCGCGGGAGAGCCGCCGGGGCTCTCAGACGAGAGCGGCCCGGTGGGGCGGTCCACGCCGTCCCAGGGAGTGCACGAGGAGCCGCTCGCGGGCGGCGGTGGTGCGGCGCACGAAGCGCGGGAGCCGGCGCGCGGACCGGGCGGGCCGCACCGTCACGGCGGCCACCGCCAGCAGCAGCGGCCGGAAGGTGGTGGCCGTGACCGCCCGCAGCAGCTGCGCCAGCGCGCGCTCGCCGCGGCGCAGCCAGGCGGCGGCGACCAGGCCGACCGAGACATGGGTGGCCAGCAGCAGCCAGGCCGTACGCGGATCCGCGTCGGCGAGCAGCGCGGCGAGCCGGTCGGTGCCGGTCTTCTCGGTGACCGCGGTCAGCGCGGTGCCGACCCGGGTGCCGTCGCCGCACAGCACGTCCAGTCCGACCGAGCGCAGCGGGCCCGCGACCGGGCCGCCCGCGGGGCCGTAACAGACGTGCTGGCCGGTGGTGAAGACCGTGTCGGCGGCCAGCTCCAGCGGGATCAGCAGCGCCGCGATCCGCCCGAAGCCGCGCTCGCGCCCGGCGAGGGCGTAGGCGAGTGCGAACACGGCCGCGGCGACCAGCGCGACCGTGTTGAGCGGCAGCGGGACCCGGGACAGCAGTACGTGCGACGCGGTGCTGAGCGTCACGACGAGTGCCGTGAACAGCGCCGCGCGCAGTACGCGCAACCGGGTCCCTGATATGTCCATAGCGAGACAAGAGTGTGTCACGGACGGCTGTAAGGGATCCCTAAAGGGTCCCTGTGAGCCCTCCTGGGGTCAGGTCACAGGCCGGGGATCCGGCCGTTGCGGAACAGGTCCAGGAAGATCTGGTGGTCGGCACGCGCGCGTGCGCCGTACTCGTGGGCGAAGTCCACCAGCAGGTCGGCGAAGCCGTCCTCGTCGGCGGCGAGGGCCGCGTCGATGGCCCGCTCGGTGGAGAACGGCACCAGGGACTCGCCGGAGGTGTCGTCCGCCGCCGCGTGCATCGCCGCCGTGGCCCGGCCGAGGTCGGCGACCACCGCCGCGATCTCCTCCGGGTCGTCTATGTCACTCCAGTCGAGGTCCACGGCGTACGGCGAGACCTCCGCCACCAGCTGGCCCGCGCCGTCCAGTTCGGTCCAGCCCAGCCAGGGGTCGGCGTGCGCCTGGAGGGCGCGCTGGGAGATCACCGTGCGGTGGCCCTCGTGCTGGAAGTAGTCCCGGATCGCCGGGTCGGTGATGTGCCGGGAGACCGCCGGGGTCTGGGCCTGCTTGATGTAGATCACGACGTCGTTCTCCAGGGCGTCGCTGTTGCCCTCCAGCAGGATGTTGTACGAGGGCAGCCCGGCCGAGCCGATGCCGATGCCGCGGCGGCCCACGACGTCCTTCACGCGGTAGGAGTCCGGGCGGGCCAGCGAGGACTCCGGGAGCGTCTCCAGATAGCCGTCGAAGGCGGCCAGCACCTTGTAGCGGGTGGCCGCGTCCAGCTCCACCGAGCCGCCGCCCGGGGCGAACCGGCGCTCGAAGTCCCGGATCTCGGTCATCGAGTCCAGCAGCCCGAACCGGGTCAGCGAGCGGGCGTCGCGCAGCGCGTCCAGCAGCGGGCCGGTCGCGGTGTCCAGGGTGAAGGGCGGCACCTCGTCGCTCTTGGCGCCGGTCGCCAGCGCGTGGATCCGCTCGCGGTAGGCGGCGGCGTAGATCTCCACCAGCTCGGTGATCTGCTCGTCGCTGAGCGCCTTGGCGTACCCGATCAGCGCCACGGAGGCGGCGAAGCGCTTGAGGTCCCAGGTGAACGGGCCCACGTAGGCCTCGTCGAAGTCGTTGACGTTGAAGATCAGACGGCCGGTGGAGTCCATGTACGTGCCGAAGTTCTCCGCGTGCAGGTCGCCATGGATCCACACGCGAGAGGTGCGCTCGTCCAGGAAGGGGCCGCCTCGCTTCTCCGGGTCGAGGTCGTGGTAGAAGAGGCACGCCGTACCGCGGTAGAACGCGAACGCCGAGGCCGCCATCTTCCGGAACTTCACGCGGAACGCGGCCGGGTCGGCGGCCAGGAGCTCGCCGAAGGCGGTGTCGAAAACGGCCAGGATCTCCTCGCCGCGCTGCTCGTCGCTGAGCTTCGGGACCGACATCGCTGGGTGCCTCCTGGTGTGGTGCCTGTACGACAGCGTCTCTGCCGTACCCAACGCACGAAGGTACGTGGGAGTGCCCCCGGAGTGTCAGTCCCGCGGCATAGACTTCGACGCTGACCCCAGATCTGTCCGCCTGTCCGTCGCCTAGTGTTTCCCCCTGGAGGCCCGACCGTGTCAAAGCCGCCGTTCACGCACCTGCACGTCCACACCCAGTACTCGCTGCTGGACGGTGCCGCGCGGCTGAAGGACATGTTCAACGCCTGCAACGAGATGGGCATGACGCACATCGCCATGTCCGACCACGGCAACCTGCACGGGGCGTACGACTTCTTCCATTCCGCGAAGAAGGCCGGAATCACCCCGATCATCGGGATCGAGGCGTATGTCGCCCCTGAGTCCCGGCGGAACAAGCGGAAGATCCAGTGGGGCCAGCCGCACCAGAAGCGCGACGACGTCTCCGGTTCCGGTGGTTACACCCACAAGACGATGTGGGCGGTGAGCAGCACGGGGCTGCACAACCTCTTCCGCCTGTCCTCCGACGCCTACGCCGAGGGCTGGCTGCAGAAGTGGCCCCGGATGGACAAGGAGACCATCTCCCAGTGGTCCGAGGGGATCGTCGCCTCCACCGGCTGCCCCTCCGGCGAGGTCCAGACCCGGCTGCGCCTCGGCCAGTTCGACGAGGCGCTCAAGGCCGCCGCCGACTACCAGGACATCTTCGGCAAGGACCGGTACTTCCTGGAGCTGATGGACCACGGCATCGACATCGAGCACCGGGTCCGCGACGGCCTGCTGGAGATCGGCAGGAAGCTCGGCATCCCGCCCCTGGTCACCAACGACTCGCACTACACGTACGCGCACGAGGCGGGCGCCCACGACGCGCTGCTGTGCATCCAGACCGGCAAGAACCTCTCCGACCCGGACCGCTTCAAGTTCGACGGCACCGGCTACTACCTGAAGTCCACGGACGAGATGTACGCCATCGACTCCTCGGACGCCTGGCAGGAGGGCTGCGCCAACACCCTGCTGGTCGCCGAGATGGTCGACACCGACGGCATGTTCGAAAAGCGCGACCTCATGCCCAAGTTCGACATCCCCGAGGGTTACACCGAGGTCACCTGGTTCAAGGAGGAGGTCCGCCGCGGCATGGAGCGCCGCTACCCGGGCGGCATCCCCGAGGACCGCCAGAAGCAGGCCGACTACGAGATGGACGTCATCATCTCGATGGGCTTCCCCGGCTACTTCCTCGTCGTCGCCGACTTCATCATGTGGGCCAAGAACAACGGCATCGCCGTCGGCCCCGGCCGAGGCTCCGCGGCCGGCTCGATCGTCGCGTACGCCATGGGCATCACCGACCTCGACCCGATCCCGCACGGTCTGATCTTCGAGCGGTTCCTCAACCCCGAGCGCATCTCCATGCCCGACGTCGACATCGACTTCGACGAGCGCAGGCGCGTCGAGGTGATCAGGTACGTGACGGAGAAATACGGCGCCGACAAGGTCGCCATGATCGGCACCTACGGCACCATCAAGGCCAAGAACGCCATCAAGGACTCCGCGCGCGTGCTGGGCTACCCGTACGCGATGGGCGACCGCATCACCAAGGCCATGCCCGCCGACGTCCTCGGCAAGGGCATCCCGCTGTCCGGCATCACCGACCCCAGCCACCCCCGCTACTCCGAGGCGGGCGAGGTCCGGGCGATGTACGAGAACGAACCGGACGTGAAGAAGGTCATCGACACCGCCAAGGGCGTCGAGGGCCTGGTCCGGCAGATGGGTGTGCACGCGGCTGGCGTGATCATGTCCAGCGAGACCATCACCGAGCACGTCCCGGTCTGGGTCAGGCACACCGACGGCGTGACCATCACCCAGTGGGACTACCCGAGCTGTGAGTCGCTCGGCCTGCTGAAGATGGACTTCCTCGGCCTGCGCAACCTGACGATCATGGACGACGCCGTGAAGATGGTGAAGTCCAACAAGGGGATCGACATCGATCTCCTCAGCCTCCCGCTGGACGACCCGACGACCTTCGAACTCCTCCAGCGCGGCGACACCCTCGGCGTCTTCCAGTTCGACGGCGGCCCCATGCGCTCCCTGCTGCGCCTGATGAAGCCCGACAACTTCGAGGACATCTCCGCCGTGTCGGCCCTGTACCGGCCGGGCCCGATGGGCATGAACTCCCACACCAACTACGCGCTGCGCAAGAACAAGCAGCAGGAGATCACGCCGATCCACCCGGAGCTGGAGGAGCCGCTCAGGGAGGTCCTGGACGTCACCTACGGCCTGATCGTCTACCAGGAGCAGGTGCAGAAGGCCGCCCAGATCATCGCCGGGTACTCGCTCGGCGAGGCCGACATCCTGCGCCGCGTGATGGGCAAGAAGAAGCCCGACGAACTGGCGAAGAACTTCACCATCTTCCAGGCGGGCGCCCGCAAGAACGGCTACAGCGACGAGGCCATCCAGGCCCTGTGGGACGTGCTGGTGCCGTTCGCCGGCTACGCCTTCAACAAGGCCCACTCGGCCGCGTACGGACTGGTCTCGTACTGGACGGCCTACCTCAAGGCCAACCACCCCGCCGAGTACATGGCGGCGCTGCTGACCTCCGTCAAGGACGACAAGGACAAGTCGGCGGTCTACCTCAACGAGTGCCGCCGCATGGGCATCAAGGTGCTGCCGCCCAACGTGAACGAGTCGGTGCACAACTTCGCCGCCCAGGGCGACGACGTGATCCTGTTCGGCCTGGAGGCCGTGCGCAACGTCGGCACCGGCGTCGTCGAGTCGATCATCAACGCGCGCAAGGCCAAGGGGAAGTTCATCTCCTTCCCCGACTACCTGGACAAGATCGACGCCACCGCCTGCAACAAGCGCACCACCGAGTCGCTGATCAAGGCGGGCGCCTTCGACACCCTGGGCCACACCCGCAAGGGCCTCACCGCGCAGTACGAACCGATGATCGACAACGTGGTCGCGGTCAAGCGCAAGGAGGCCGAGGGCCAGTTCGACCTCTTCGGCGGCATGGGCGAGGAGGAGACCAACGAGCCCGGCTTCGGCCTGGACGTGGAGTTCACCACCGAGGAGTGGGAGAAGACCTATCTGCTCGCTCAGGAGCGGGAGATGCTCGGTCTGTACGTCTCCGACCACCCGCTCTTCGGTCTGGAGCACGTGCTGTCGGACAAGGCGGACGCGGGCATCGCCCAGCTCACCGGCGGCGACTTCGGCGACGGCGCGGTCGTCACCATCGGCGGCATCATCTCCGGCCTGCAGCGCAAGATGACCAAGCAGGGCAACGCCTGGGCCATCGCCACCGTCGAGGACCTGGCCGGTTCCATCGAGTGCATGTTCTTCCCGGCGACCTACCAGCTCGTCTCCACCCAGCTCGTGGAGGACGCCGTGGTCTTCGTCAAGGGCCGCCTCGACAAGCGCGAGGACATCCCCCGGCTGGTCGCCATGGAGCTGATGGTCCCGGACCTGTCCAACGCGGGCACCAACGCGCCGGTCGTCCTCACCATCCCCGCGGTCAAGGTGACCCCGCCGATGGTCAGCCGCCTCGGCGAGATCCTCAGCCACCACAAGGGCGACAGCGAGGTCCGCATCAAGCTCCAGGGCCCCACCAGGACGACCGTGCTCCGCCTGGACCGGCACCGCGTCAAGCCGGACCCGGCGCTCTTCGGCGACCTCAAGGTACTGCTCGGACCGTCCTGCCTGGCGGGCTGAGACCGCGGAACACGCGAGAGGGGCGCACCGGTGTGCCGGGTGCGCCCCTCGTCATGTGCCTGGGCTTCAACGCCCCATATGAAGATGTCAGTTGTGACCGAACCTCTTCTGCTTGCCCTTGCGCGCGATGTCGCTCGGCGTCACCTGGGACATGCGCTGCTCGACCTGAGCCTCCATCGAGGACTGCTGGGCCTGCTGCTGTCCGCGCTCGGACTGGGGCTGCTTTCGGTCACGGTTCTTGTTCTTGGCCATGGTGACTGCCTCCTGTGGGGGATCTAGGGGCCAGGGCCGCGACCAGACTCACATAGGCTGATAAGGAGCGCATTTCGGAAAACTACCGTGCGTGACGGCGCTCGTTCGAGCCGCTCACCCCGAAACGCCACGCCGAAGATCGAGTTCCGGCCGTTAACCTTCGCGCGGTCGGGCAGACTCGAAGGAAGCCCGAAGCAAACCTCCCGGAAAGAGGGTGGATCGCGTGGACCGCTGCATCGTCCTGGTGGACGCCGGGTATCTGCTGGGGGCCGCCGCCTCACTCCTCGCCGGGGAGCCGTCCCGCTCCCGGATCACCGTCGATCACACGGCCCTCATCCAGGGCCTGCGCGAGCGCGCCGAATCCGATACCGAACGGCCACTGCTGCGCATCTACTGGTTCGACGGCGCCCCCGACCGGGTCCCGCAGCCCGAGCACCGCCGACTGCGTGTGATGCCCCGGGTCACCGTGCGGCTCGGCGCACTGACCCGCAGCGACGGACGCTGGGCCCAGAAGGGCGTGGACGCCGCGATGCACGCCGAGCTGACCGAGCTGGCCCGCAACCGCGCCTGCTCCGACATCGTGCTGGTCACCGGGGACGGCGATCTGCTGCCCGGGATGATGGCCGCCAAGGAACACGGGGTCGCCGTCCACCTGTGGGCCGTGCAGGCCGCGGACGGCGACTACAACCAGTCCGAGGACCTGGTCGCCGAGGCCGACGAACGGCGCGTGCTGGACCGTACGTGGATCACCAAGGCCGTACGCGCCAAGGAGCTCGGCGGTATCTGCGCGCCGCCGCCCGCCCCCCGGCCCGAGATCGCCGCGATCCTCTCCGCCCCCCTGCCCGACTCCGCGCTCACCGCCGCCGAGCGGCCCACCGAGGAGCGCCCCCACCGCGCCCCGGCCGCCGCGACCGGGAACGGCGCCCAGGAACGCGTCCCCGCCCCCAAGGGCGTCCCCACCCCCAAGGACCTCGCCGCCCTGCGCGCCCCCGGCACCGCGCCCGCCCCGCAGCCGGCCGCGACCCTGCGCTGGTCCTCCGACAAGGGGTGGGTGGACCGGCCCGGCACCGCCGCCGAACCGCCCGAGATCGCCTCCATGCCCACCCTGGCCCAGCTCACCACGGCCGAGCAGCGCTGGGCCGACCGCGAGGAGGACATCACCACCGTCGGCGGCGACCCCTACGAGGTCGGACAGGTCTTCGCGCGGCGCTGGGTGGAGCGGCTCGGCGACCAGAGCCACCTCCAGCGGCTGTCCGGCATGTACCCGCGCATCCCGCACCGCATCGACGGCGAGCTGCTGCGCTACGCCGCCCGCTTCGGGCTGCTCGCCCACAAGGACGACCAGATCGACGAGCACGACCGGTACGCGATCCGGGCCGGATTCTGGCGCGAGATCGATGTGCGCACCGCCACCGAACACGCCCCGGCGGGGGAGTGAAACGGCACATACGCCGCCCCAAGGACGAGCCGAGCGCGCCGACCCCGTAGTCTCATCCCTTGTGAGTACGCGCGCGGCACAGGCACTTCGGCCCCCCGGGGACGTCGTGTGCGCCGTGCGCGGACTGACCAAGACCTATCCGGCGGTACGCGGACGGCGCGGCGCCCCCGGCACCCCCGAGGTGCGGGCCACCGACGACGTACGGCTGGACATCCGGCGCGGTGAGATCTTCGGACTGCTCGGCCCGAACGGCGCCGGCAAGACCACCCTGGTACGGCAGCTCACCGGGCTGATGCGCCCCGACCGGGGCAGCGTGGAGATCCTCGGCCACGACATCGTGCGCCACCCCGAGCGGGCCGCGCGCATCCTCGCCTACCTCGGCCAGGAGTCCTCCGCCCTCGACGAGCTGACCGTCTCCCTCGCCGCCGAGACCACCGGACGGCTGCGCGGCCTCGACGTGCACACCGCGCGGGCCGAGCGGGACGCCGTGCTGGAGGAACTGGGCCTGACCCAGCTCGCCGGACGCCCGCTGAAGAAGCTCTCCGGCGGCCAGCGCAGACTCGCCTGCTTCGCCACCGCCCTCGTCGGGCCCCGGCCGCTGCTGGTGCTCGACGAACCCACCACCGGCATGGACCCCGTCGCCCGGCGCGCCGTCTGGTCCGCCGTCGACCGGCGCCGCGCCGAGCACGGAACGACCGTCCTGCTCGTCACCCACAACGTCATCGAGGCCGAGACCGTCCTCGACCGGGTCGCCGTCCTCGACCGGGGACGCGTCATCGCCTGCGACACGCCCGGCGGGCTCAAGGAACAGGTCGCCGGGGAGGTCCGGGTCGACCTGGTGTGGCGGGAGGCCGCGCCCCTGCACGTGCCCGAGGTGGCCGCGCTCCAGGACCGGGTCGTGGAGTCCGGCCGCCGCTGGACCCTGCGGCTCGCCCCCGACGAGGCCCGCGCCGTCGTCGCCACCGTCACCGGCGGGGCCGCCTTCGCCGCCCTCGACGACTTCACCCTCGCCACGCCCAGCCTGGAGGACGTGTACCTGGCCCTCGGCGGGGCCGCGCAGCAGGGGCTGGTGAAGGCTTGAGCGCGACCGGGTCGGAGTTGAGTACAACGAGCGTCGCATTCGTACGGAACGGGACCGCCGCCGCAGCGAAGAGGAGCAGCGCCACGTGAGTGTCGTACCCGCCGAGGTTCTGCCGGCCGGCATGCGGGCCGCGGACGAGTCGCCCGTCACGGCGGCGGCCGAGCTCGCGCCCGCGGCCCGGCTGTGGCCCTCGCTGTGCGCCGTGTACCGGGCGCAGTTGTCCCGTGCGCGGGTCGCGCGCATCCCGCTGCTGTTCGTGGCGACCTTCCAGTCGGTCGGCATCATGATCCTGATGCGCGGGGTCGTGGACGGCGGCGCCGAGGCGCGGGCCGTGGTGGCCGGTTCCTCCGTGCTCGTGGTGGCCTTCGTCGCGCTGAACCTGCTCGCCCAGTACTTCGGGCAGCTGCGCTCCAGCGGCGGGCTCGACCACTACGCCACGCTGCCGGTGCCGCCGGCCGCCGTGGTGCTGGGCGCGGCGGGCGCGTACGCCTCCTTCACCGTGCCCGGGACCGTGGTCACCGCGGTCTTCGGGTGCCTGCTCTTCGGGCTGCCGCTGACCCACCTGTGGGTGCTGGCGGCCGTGATCCCGCTGGCCGGGGCGGCGCTCGCCGGGCTCGGCGCGGCTCTCGGGCTGCTCGCGCCGCGGCCGGAGCTGGCGACCGTGCTGGGGCAGCTGGGCATGTCCGCGGCGCTGCTGCTGGGGGTGCTGCCCGCCGAGCGGATGCCGGAGGTGGTGCGGCTCGCTCGGGATCTGCTGCCCTCGACCTACGGTGTGGAGGCCTTCGCGCGGACCTTCGGGGAGCGGCCGGACTGGGCGTTCGTCCTCGGTGACCTCGCCGTGTGCGGGGCCGTCGGGTGCGTCTCGCTGGCCGTGGCGACCTGGGCGTACCGCAGGGCGGCCGTCCGGTGACGCGGCTCGCCGTCCGGCCTGGCACGATGTCAGGGTGACCGCACCGTTGACTCCGCCGCCTCCGCCGCGTGACCAGTCCGCCCACACCGAGTGGCAGCCGCCGCAGGTTCCCGGTGGGCAGGCGCCGTATGGGTATGTGCCCCCGCCCTCGTACGGGGACGACGGGCCCGGGATGAAGGCCGAGCTGCGGGAGGGCGCCGTGGTGACGGTCGCCGTGGCCGTGTGCGGGGTGCTGCTCGGGGTGCTGTGGTGGTGGCTGGCGCCGCGGGTGCCGCTGGTCGGAGATGTCGTCGACGGGGGCTGGGCCGTCTACTTCAAGGACACCGAGGGGGAGCAGGCGGTGGGCGTCGACGGGACGTTCACGCTGCTGGCGCTCGGGTTCGGGGCGGTCAGCGCGGTCGTGGTGTTTCTGCTGCGGCGGCGTGGGGGTGTGCCGCTGGTGGTCGGGCTGACGGTCGGGGGGCTGCTGGCGTCGCTGCTCGCGTGGCGGGTGGGGGTGTGGCTGGGGCCCTCGCAGGATGTGATCGCGCATGCCAAGGCCGTGGGCAAGGGGGTGACGTTCTCGGCGCCGCTGGAGCTTTCGGCGAAGGGGGCGTTGCTGGTGTGGTCGGTTGCCGCGCTGGTGGTGCATCTCGGGGTTACGGCCTTGTTCGGGCCGCGGGATCCGGATCCGTTCGAGCAGTACCGGGCGAAGTAGGAGCCGCGGGTTTTCTCGCCCCCGTCGCCCCTACCCGTCCCGTCCTCCAGGGGCTGCCGCCCCTTCGACCCCGCCCAGGGGGCTCCGCCCCCTGGACCCCCGTCGGCCTGAACGGCCTCGTCCTCAAACGCCGGACGGGCTGATGTACCCGGCCGGCGTTCCGGAGGCTCAGCCTTGCCTACGCCGGGCGCCTGCCGTGGTTGGACTTGGTCTTGCGGACGCGCCATTTTCGTTTTCTTGTTTTCTTCGACATGCCCTCTCTCAGTAGTGGAGCGGAGAGGAACCGTCGAGGTGCTAAACGCGCCCAATCGGGGCGAGGGTGGCGTCGGTCAGGGTGGCCAGGTCCTTCGGGGACAGTTCGATCTCCAGGCCCCGGCGGCCTGCTGAGACGCAGATCGTGTCGTGGGACGTCGCCGACGCGTCCAGGACCGTCGGGAGCTTCTTGCGCTGGCCCAGGGGGGAGATGCCGCCACGGACGTAGCCCGTCGTGCGTTCCGCCTGGGTCGGGTCGGCCATCTGGGCCTTCTTGCCGCCCACCGCCGTCGCCAGCGCCTTCAGGTCCAGCTGGCCCGCCACCGGGACCACCGCCACCGTCAGCCTGCCGTCCACCTCCGCCACCAGCGTCTTGAAGACACGGTCGGGGGAGACGCCCATCGCCTCCGCCGCCTCCTCGCCGTAGGACGGGTGGGACGGGTCGTGTTCGTAGGCGTGGGTCGTGAAGGAGATGCCTGCCGCGGTCAGGGCAACTGTTGCCGGTGTCCCGGCCGACTGTCGCTTCTTCGCCATCGTTCCTCAGTTCAGACTCGTCGGCGTACGGGTCAGCTCCGCCGCCGGAAGTGAGGGCAGGTTACGGATGATCGAGGTCTCCGCGCGCAGGAGTTTCAGCTCGTCCCGCAGCCGGGAGGCGATGTCGGGGGCCTGGAGCAGGCGTTGCTTGGTGGGGGTGTCCAGCATCATCGCCGCGGCCACCAGGTAGGAGACCACTGACGGGTCGTCGGGGAGGTCCGCCCCGGTGGACAGGGAGCGTTCCCGGGCACCCGCCAGTCTCTTCTGGTACTGGCGGAACGCCCTGAGCACCCCCTCGGCCAGCGCTCCCGCCTCGTCGCCCTGTTCCTCCGGCAGCTCCTCCAGCTCCGCCGTCAGGAAGGGGCCGCTCGCGTCCACCGACAGCAGCCGTACCCGCGTCGTCCCCGTCGCCAGAACCTCGAACGTGCCGTCCGCCCGCTCCCGGATCGTCGCCGCGTCCGCGACACAGCCCGTGGAGTGGAAGGACTTGATGGGCTCGGCGCCGAAACCGGCCGCGGGCCCCCGCTGCGGCAGGGCCGTCTGGTCGGGCATCCCCGGCGCGCTCGGTGCCACCTCGTGGCCGTCGCGGATCGCCACGACGGCGAAGCGGCGCGGTTCCTCCTCGGGGGTCTTGAGCAGTTCGCGCATCATGGCGCGATAGCGCTCCTCGAAGACGTTCAGAGGAAGCACAAGCCCCGGGAACAGCACGGAGTTCAGGGGGAAGAGCGGCAGCCGGACGATGGTCACGACGGTAGAGCCTAATGGTCCCGGGAGCGTGCGCGTCCGTGCTGCCCGCCCGTCGGACGCTCCGGGGGCGCGTACAACTCCTCGCGCACCCGCAGACAGTGGCCCAGCGGGTCGTCCGAGAACCGGTCCCAGGGGAAGGACGTCGCGTACGGGCCGGTCAGACGTACTTGGTCACGGGCGTCCGTCACACGGCCCAGGCGGAGCAGGACGAACGTCAGCAGGTTGCGCAGCTCCGCCCACCACGGGTCCGCGGGCGGCAGCGACGCCGACAGTTCCATCGCCCGGTCCGCCGCCGCGTCCAGCCTCGCCCGCGGTACCTGTGGGCCGGCGCCGTCCGTCAGGCAGGTGAAGGCCGCCCTCAGCGGCAGGGCCTGGACCGGGCTGCCGGGCGGGGCGTCCTGGGCGGCGCGGTCGGCGAAGTTCAGGCACTCGCGGTGCGAGCCGTGCCAGAAGGACGCCAGATAGCGCAGGGCCGCGACATGGCAGCCGTAGTGGTGGGGGGCCCGGCGCACGGCCGCCTCCCACAGTTCGGCGACATAGCGCGGGCCCGCGCCGGAGCCGCGGGCGTGGTCCAGGGCGATCCGCCAGGGCACCGGGTCCCGGTCGTCGCCGTGCGCCGCGGCCGTGACCAGGGGGCTCACCTCGCGCAGTACCTCGGCGCGGGCCGGGGAGCGCCAGGCGCGGTCCACCGTCAGCTGGGCGTCGACCACCAGCCGGTCCGGGTGGTGCGGGGCGGCGGTGCGCCAGGCCTCGAACCAGTCGGGGCGGGCGTGGGCGAAGGCGGCGAGCCGGGCGGTGTAGCGGTCCCGGTGCTCCCACTGCCCGGCCGCGCGGGTGGCGGCGAGCAGTTCGGCGGCCGGTGCGTACTCCCCGTCCGCCGCCGCGACCAGGGCCGGGCCCAGGCGGGCGTCGGGCACGTCCAGCAGGACCTCGTCGTCGGCGCGGGCACCGGCGACGCGGGGCGCGGTCCTTGTCATCCGCGGCCCGCGGATGAACGGAAGCAGCAGAGCCATGGTGCCGACCATTGAAAAGCCGCAGGTCGGGACGGCGCCAGAGGCTCTGGGCAAATCGTGGAAGGTTGTACGACCTCGGGTCAAGGAGCGGTAAAAACGCGCGGGCGGTTCAACCCCGGCGCAGCAGCCGGGTCGCCCCCGCCGCCACCGTCGTCGCCAGCGTCCAGCCCAGCAGGACCATCGCCGCCGCCAGCCACTGCCAGCCGCCCTTGAGCTGCCAGAAGCCGACCTGCCCCAGATCGATGACCGGCAGCAGCAGATCGAGCGCGAACAGCGTCGGGTTCCACTCCGGATGCTCGCCCCGCTTGATCGGCGGATGCCCGGCGTGCGCGAACGCCACCGAGCCCGCCGCCCACAGCACCGCCATCCACACCGCGGCCCGCCCCGGCCGGTACCCGTAGGCGACCGTCCAGTCCTGCACGTACCCCCACAGCTTGGCGGCCAGCGGCAGGCTCTCCCGGCGGCGGCGCTGCTTGGCCAGGAGCACCTCGCGGGCGTCCGCGTCCTCGCCGCCCGCCCGCAGCACCGTGGCCAGCCGCTCGTACGGCTCCGGGTTGTACTCGGCGGTCGCGGCGGCCACCCAGTCCAGCCGCTCGGAGAGCGGGAACGGGCCGCGCGGCACCAGGTTCTCGTAGGTGAAGCCGCCCATGTGCAGCCGCCCCGGGCCCGGCCAGGCGTCCGCCCGGTCCATCAGGTTGACGACCCGCGCGCCCGACAGGACCACCGTGCCGCGCGCCGGGCGCTCGCCCAGGAAGCGCAGCTCCGGCGTCTGGATGCGGCGCAGCGACAGCTCCTGTTCATCCGTGAGGGTGAATCTGGCCCGCTCCATGTCGACGGCGTCCCCGAACCGCCCGTCGTCCAGCCGCACCCCGCCCCGGCACTCGAACCGCTGGATCCGCGTCCCGCGCGCCGGGGTCGTCCCACTGAGCAGCGGGTTCCCCAGTCCGGCCGGGGTCAGGTACAGGGAGCGCTCCACGGTCAGCTGGGGCGCGTTCAGCGCCAGCCTGCCGTACGGGTTGGCCAGCCGCGCCCCGCGCAGGCTCAGCGAGACGCCGATCTTGGCGCTGCGCAGGGTCAGCTCGCCGTGCGACTCCAGCAGCTCGGCCTGGAAGTCCTGGCCCACGGTCATGCCGTCCCCGGAGAGGGAACGCCCGCTGCGGTCGCGGTACACCACGGCCTGGTTGAGCAGCAGATCGGTGCCGATGTGGGCGTCGGTGAGCCGGATGCCGCCCAGGAAGCGGCAGCGCGGCAGATGCAGATCGCCCTCGGTGTGCACGCGGGCCGCCTCAAGGCGCGGCACCGAGCAGTCCACCAGCCGCACCGTGGAGAACCGGGCCTCCGGCAGCAGCACGTCCCGCTCGAACCGGCAGCCGCGCATCTCGACGTACGGCTCCACCGTGCCGCCCGCCAGGTCCAGGCTGCCGTCGATCCGTACGCCGACCAGCTTCAGGGACGACACCCGGCCGGCCAGCGCGGGCGGCCCGTCCAGCAGCAGCCAGCACACGATGCGGGCCCGCACCGTCCGCTCCGGCCCCCACGGGTGCCCCCCGTGCGGATCGTCGACCAGAGGGTCGCCGCTGCTCAGGTCGTAGACGCTGCCGTTGCGGAACGCCTGCCACATCCCGGCCTCGGCGGCGGTCAGATCGTCCGGCAGGTCCCCGCCGCGGATACCGGCCCCCTCGGTCACAGTGCGCCTTCCTCCCTGGCGGCTCATGGGTCCCGCACAGCGGGCGGCCCACCGGTTTCGTACAACCGTTCATGCCCGCTGAGTGACGGACGGAACGCTAACGGTGAAGCGGATCTTCCGCGTGACGCATGCGTTCTGTATCAGCCATTGATACGCGCGAACGGCGTCCGAGCCCGGTCTGAGAGAATTGACCGCGTGATCTCCCGAATCGATCTGCGCGGCGACGCCCTTCCCGAGGGCCCCGCCCTGCGCGACCTGCTGCCCCGAGCCGACTTCGACGTTCAGGCCGCCCTGGAGAAGGTGCGTCCGATCTGCGAGGCCGTGCATCATCGTGGCGACGCGGCGCTGATCGACTTCGCCGAGAAGTTCGACGGGGTCAGGCTGGAGCAGGTCAGGGTGCCCGCCGAGGCACTCACCAAGGCGCTCGCCGAGCTCGACCCGGCCGTCCGCGCCGCGCTGGAGGAGTCCATCCGCCGCGCCCGGCTCGTCCACCGCGCACAGCGCCGCTCCACCCACACCACCCAGGTCGTCCCCGGCGGCACCGTCACCGAGAAGTGGGTGCCGGTCGAGCGGGTCGGGCTGTACGCGCCCGGCGGGCGTTCGGTGTACCCGTCGTCCGTGGTGATGAACGTCGTACCCGCCCAGGAGGCGGGCGTGGAGTCCATCGCGCTGGCCTCGCCCGCGCAGGCCGAGTTCGGCGGACTGCCGCACCCGACGATCCTCGCCGCCTGCGCGCTGCTCGGCGTGGACGAGGTGTACGCCGCAGGCGGCGCCACCGCCGTCGCGATGTTCGCGTACGGCACCGAGTCCTGCCCGCCCGCCAACATGGTCACCGGCCCCGGCAACATCTGGGTCGCCGCCGCCAAGCGCTACTTCACCGGCAAGATCGGCATCGACGCCGAGGCCGGCCCGACCGAGATCGCGATCCTCGCGGACGCCACGGCCGACCCGGTGCACGTCGCCGCCGACCTGATCAGCCAGGCCGAGCACGACCCGCTGGCCGCCGCCGTCCTGGTCACCGACTCCCTGGAGCTCGCGGAGGCGGTGGAGAAGGAGCTTGAGCCGCAGGTCGCCGCGACCAAGCACATCGACGACCGGATCGTCCCCGCCCTGAAGGGCAAGCAGTCCGCGATCGTCTTGGTGGACGGCGTCGAGGAGGGCCTCAGGGTCGTCGACGCCTACGGCGCCGAGCACCTGGAGATCCAGACCGCCGACGCCGCCGCCGTGGCCGACCGGGTCCGCAACGCGGGCGCGATCTTCATCGGCCCCTGGGCGCCGGTCTCCCTCGGCGACTACGCCGCCGGGTCCAACCACGTCCTGCCCACCGGCGGCTGCGCCTGCCACTCCTCGGGCCTGTCCGTGCAGTCCTTCCTGCGCGGCATCCACATCGTGGACTACACCCAGGACGCGCTGGCCGAGGTCGCGCATCACGTGGTGACGCTGGCGGAGGCGGAGGATCTGCCGGCGCACGGCGCGGCGATCAAGGCACGGTTCGGCTGGAAGGTTCCTGAAGGCAAGTGACTGGCATCGACGATCTCCCCGTACGGGACGAGCTGCGCGGCAAGTCCCCCTACGGCGCGCCCCAGCTGGACGTGCCGGTACGGCTGAACACCAACGAGAACCCCTACCCGCTGCCCGAGCCGCTGGTCGAGCGGATCGCCGAGCGGGTGCGTGAGGCGGCCCGTCACCTCAACCGCTACCCGGACCGGGACGCGGTGGAGCTGCGCACCCGGCTCGCCGAGTACCTGACGAAGACCTCCGGTCACCCGGTGAGCCTGGCCAACGTGTGGGCCGCCAACGGCTCCAACGAGGTCATCCAGCAGCTGCTGCAGACCTTCGGCGGCCCCGGCCGCACCGCCATCGGTTTCGAGCCGTCGTACTCGATGCACGCCCTCATCGCCCGCGGCACCGGCACGGGCTGGATCTCCGGGCCGCGCAACGAGGACTTCACGATCGACCTCGCCGCCGCCGAGAAGGCCATCGCCGAGAACCGGCCCGACGTCGTCTTCATCACCACCCCCAACAACCCCACGGGCAACGCGGTCCCGCCCGAGACGGTCCTCGCGCTGTACGAGGCCGCTCAGGCGGCGAAGCCGTCGATGGTCGTGGTGGACGAGGCGTACATCGAGTTCAGCCACGGCGACTCGCTGCTGCCGCTGCTCGACGGGCGACCCAACCTCGTCATCTCCCGCACCATGTCGAAGGCGTTCGGCGCCGCCGGGCTGCGCCTGGGCTACCTCGCCGCCGACCCCGCCGTGGTCGACGCCGTCCAGCTCGTCCGGCTGCCGTACCACCTCTCCGCCGTCACCCAGGCCACCGCGCTGGCCGCCCTGGAGCACACCGACACCCTGCTCGGCTACGTGGAGCAGCTGAAGGCGGAACGGGACCGGCTGGTCACCGAACTGCGGGCGCTCGGCTACGAGGTCACCGCCTCGGACGCCAACTTCGTGCAGTTCGGGCGCTTCGCCGACGCCCACGCCGTGTGGCAGCAGATCCTCGACCGGGGCGTCCTGGTCCGGGACAACGGCGTCCCCGGCTGGCTGCGGGTGACCGCCGGGACCCCCGAAGAGAACGACGCGTTCCTCGACGCGGTCCGTGAACTGAAGAAGGAGCAGAGCGCATGAACCGCGTAGGACGCATAGAGCGGGTGACCAAGGAGACCTCGGTCCTCGTCGAGATCGACCTCGACGGGTCCGGCAAGGTCGATGTGTCGACCGGCGTCGGCTTCTACGACCACATGCTCGACCAGCTCGGCCGGCACGGTCTGTTCGACCTCACCGTCAAGACCGAGGGCGACCTGCACATCGACTCCCACCACACCATCGAGGACACCGCCCTCGCGCTGGGCGCCGCCTTCAAGCAGGCCCTCGGCGACAAGGTGGGCATCTACCGCTTCGGCAACTGCACGGTCCCGCTGGACGAGTCCCTCGCCCAGGTGACTGTGGACCTCAGCGGCCGCCCGTACCTCGTGCACACCGAGCCCGAGAACATGGCGCCGATGATCGGCGAGTACGACACCACCATGACCCGGCACATCCTGGAGTCCTTCGTGGCCCAGGCGCAGATCGCCCTGCACGTGCACGTGCCCTACGGCCGCAACGCCCACCACATCGTGGAGTGCCAGTTCAAGGCCCTCGCCCGCGCCCTGCGCTACGCCTCCGAGCGGGACCCGCGCGCGGCCGGCATCCTCCCGTCGACGAAGGGTGCCCTGTGAGCGACGCACGCGCGGCCGCCGGGCCGCAGACGGCGACGATGGCCGCACCTCTGCGCCGCGCGGGCGGAGAAGCGAACGGAGGGACACAGTGAACGGCCTGTCGACCGTCTTCATCGTGGTCGGCCTGTTCCTGGTCGGCGGCATCATCTCCTTCGTCAAGCAGGGAATGCCCAGGAGCCTGGTCGTGCTGCTCTCCATCGGCGCCGCGATGTGCCTGGCCGCCGGTGTCCTCAGGCTGGAGGTGTGGAATTGAGCGCGTCAGCGTCCGCCAAGAAGGTCGTCGTCTTCGACTACGGCTTCGGCAACGTCCGGTCCGCCGAGCGCGCCCTCGCCCGCACCGGCGCCCAGGTCGAGATAACGCGTGACTTCGACAAGGCCATGAACGCCGACGGGCTCCTCGTCCCCGGCGTCGGCGCCTTCGCCGCCTGTATGACCGGGCTGCGCGAGGCCCGCGGCGACTGGATCATCGACCGCCGGCTGTCCGGCGGCCGTCCGGTGATGGGCATCTGCGTCGGTATGCAGATCCTGTTCGCGCGCGGCATCGAGCACGGCGTGGAGACCGAGGGCATGGCCGAGTGGCCCGGCTCGGTCGAGCCGCTCCAGGCCGAGATCGTGCCCCACATGGGCTGGAACACCGTCGAGGCCCCGGCCGACAGCGAGCTGTTCGCCGGCCTGGACGCCGACGCCCGCTTCTACTTCGTGCACTCCTACGCCGTCCACGACTGGACCCTGGAGACGCACAACGCCGCGATGACCGCGCCGAAGGTCACCTGGGCGACCCACGGCAAGCCCTTCGTGGCCGCCGTGGAGAACGGCGCCCTGTGGGCCACCCAGTTCCACCCCGAGAAGTCCGGCGACGCCGGAGCCCAGCTGCTGAACAACTGGATCGGAACCCTCTGATGGCTTCGAAGCTCGAACTCCTCCCGGCCGTTGACGTCCGCGACGGCCAGGCGGTCCGCCTGGTGCACGGCGAGTCCGGCACGGAGACCTCCTACGGCTCGCCCCTGGAGGCCGCCCTCGCCTGGCAGCGGTCCGGCGCCGAGTGGCTGCACCTGGTCGACCTCGACGCCGCCTTCGGCACCGGCGACAACCGGGACCTGATCGCCGAGGTGACCCGGGCCATGGACATCAAGGTCGAGCTGTCCGGCGGCATCCGCGACGACGACACGCTCGCCGCCGCCCTCGCCACCGGCTGCACCCGGGTGAACCTGGGAACGGCCGCCCTGGAGACCCCGGAGTGGGTCGCCAAGGTCATCGCCGAGCACGGCGACAAGATCGCCGTCGGCCTCGACGTACGCGGCACCACGCTGCGCGGGCGCGGCTGGACCCGCGACGGCGGCGACCTCTACGAGACGCTGGAGCGCCTCAACAAGGAGGGCTGCGCCCGCTACGTCGTCACCGACATCGCCAAGGACGGCACCCTCCAGGGCCCCAACCTGGAGCTGCTGAAGAACGTCTGCGCCGCCACCGACCGCCCGGTCGTGGCCTCCGGCGGGGTGTCCTCCCTGGACGACCTGCGCGCCATCGCCGAGCTGGTACCCCTCGGTGTCGAGGGCTCCATCGTCGGGAAGGCCCTGTACGCGAAGGCGTTCACCCTGGAAGAGGCCCTGGAGGCTGTGTCGTCATGACGTCCGAAGCCGTGCGGCGCGTGCAGAGCCAAAGCCCCTGGGAAGAGAGTTTCGGTTTCGCACGCGCCGTCGCGGCGGGTGACCGGGTCCTGGTGGCGGGCACCACGTCCTTCCGGGGCGAGGTCCTGTACGGCGAGGGCGACCCGTACGAACAGGCCAAGGTGGCCTTCACCAGCGCGATCGAGGCGCTCGGCGAGTTCGGGCTCGGGGCGGAGTCCGTCATCCGCACCCGGATGTTCCTCACCCATCTGCGGGACGTGGACGAGGTGGGCCGGGCCCACAAGGAGATCTTCGACGCGGTGCGCCCGGTCTCGACCCTCCTGGTCGTGGAGGGCTTCGTCGACCCGCGCATCCTGGTCGAAGTAGAAGTAGAAGCATTCAGAGGAGCCGAGCACACATGACCCTGGCGGTCCGAGTCATCCCCTGCCTGGACGTGGACAACGGCCGGGTCGTCAAGGGCGTCAACTTCCAGAACCTGCGCGACGCGGGCGACCCCGTCGAGATGGCGAAGGTCTACGACGCCGAGGGCGCCGACGAACTGACCTTCCTGGACATCACCGCGTCCTCCGGCAACCGCGAGACCACCTACGACGTGGTGCGCCGCACCGCCGAGCAGGTCTTCATCCCGCTCACCGTCGGCGGCGGCGTCCGCACCGCCGAGGACGTGGACAAGCTGCTGCGCGCGGGCGCGGACAAGGTCGGCGTCAACACCGCCGCCATCGCCCGCCCCGACCTCATCCGCGAGATCGCCGAGCGCTTCGGCCGCCAGGTCCTGGTCCTGTCGGTGGACGCCCGCCGCAACGGGTCCGGCGGCTTCGAGGTCACCACCCACGGCGGCCGCAAGGGCACCGGCATCGACGCCGTCGAATGGGCGCACCGGGCGGCGGAGCTGGGCGCGGGCGAGATCCTGCTCAACTCCATGGACGCGGACGGCACCAAGGACGGCTACGACCTGGAGATGATCCAGGCGGTCCGTAAGCACGTCACGATCCCGGTCATCGCCAGCGGCGGCGCGGGCAGGCTCGCCGACTTCGCCCCGGCCGTCGAAGCGGGCGCCGACGCGGTCCTGGCCGCCTCCGTCTTCCACTTCGGCGACCTGCGCATCGGCGAGGTCAAGCAGGCGCTGCGCGAGGCGGGGCACCCCGTGCGCTGAACGGCCCGTCGAAGCCCCGGTCGCGCCGTCCTTCGGTTCCGGCGGCCGGGGCTTTCGCTCAGATGCCCAGCTGCTTCGCCTCGTGGAGCTTGGTGATGGCCTCCTTGTCGCCGTCCAGTTCCACCTCGGCGGCGTTCTGGCGGCCGTAGAGGAACAGGAGCAGTTCCGAGGGCTCGCCGGTGACCGTGACGACCGGGGTGCCCCGGTGGGCGACCGCCGTCTGGCCGTCCGGGCGGCGCAGGACCAGGCCCGTGGGTGCCGTGCGGCCCATCAGGCGGGCGGTGCGCTCCAGACGGGACCACAGGGCGTCCTGGAAGACCGGGTCCAGCTCCCGGGGCGTCCAGTCGGGGCGGGCCCGGCGGACGTCCTCGGTGTGGACGTAGAACTCCACCGTGTTCGACATCTCCTCCACCTGCTTCAGCGCGAAGGGCGAGAAGCGTGGCGGGCCGGTGCGGATGAGCTGGATCAGTTCCTCGTACGGCTTGTCCGTGAACTCCGCCATCACCCGCTCCAGACGGGCGGCGAGCGGCTTGATCACGATGCCGCCGGCCGCGTCGGGCCGGCGCTCGCGCACCACGACGTGGGCCGCGAGATCACGGGTGGTCCACCCCTCGCACAGGGTGGGGGCGTCGGGGCCCTCGGCCTCCAGGAGGTCGGCCAGCAGAAGTCGTTCACGCTTGGCGAAAGTCGACATGCCGCCAGCCTACGGCCGCCCCGGAGGTCCGCACAGTGGACATACGGCCGGGACGGGCCGGGCGGCGCGGCACAATTGCTCCATGACCAGCACCCCCCGTCAGCCCAGCCAGCTGGACCCGGAGATCGCCGCGCGCCTCAAGCGCAGCGCCGACGGGCTCCTCCCCGCCATCGCCCAGCAGTACGACACCAAAGAGGTGCTCATGCTCGGCTGGATGGACGACGAGGCCCTGCACCGCACGCTGACCACCGGCCGCTGCACCTACTGGTCGCGCAGCCGCCGGGAGTACTGGGTCAAGGGCGACACCTCCGGCCACTACCAGTGGGTCAAGTCCGTCGCCCTCGACTGCGACGCCGACACCGTCCTCGTCCAGGTCGACCAGGTCGGCGCCGCCTGCCACACCGGGGCGCGCACCTGCTTCGACGCCGACGTCCTCCTCAAGGATTCCGGCGCACCCGCCGGAGATCAGTAAGGTCACCGGCCATGGACCTTGAGACCTTTCGCAAGCTGGCCACCGACCGGCGCGTCATCCCGGTCACGCGCAAGCTCCTCGCCGATGGCGACACCCCGGTCGCGCTCTACCGCAAGCTCGCCGCCGAGCGCCCCGGCACCTTCCTGCTGGAGTCCGCGGAGAACGGCCGCTCCTGGTCCCGCTACTCCTTCGTCGGCGTGCGTTCCGCGGCCACCCTCACCGAGCGCGACGGCCAGGTGCACTGGCTCGGCGCGCCGCCCGTGGGCGTACCCACCGACGGCGACCCGCTCGCCGCCCTGCGCGCCACCATCGAGGCCCTGCACACCCCCCACCAGGACGGCCTGCCCCCGTTCACCGGCGGCATGGTCGGCTACCTCGGCTACGACATCGTCCGCCGCCTGGAGAAGATCGGCCCCGGCGAGCGCGACGACCTGAAACTGCCCGAGCTGACCATGCTCCTGACCAGCGACCTCGCCGTCATGGACCACTGGGAGGGCTCGGTCCTGCTGATCGCCAACGCGATCAACCACAACGACCTCGACACCGGCGTCGACGAGGCCTACGCCGACGCCATCGCCCGCCTCGACGCCATGGAGGCCGACCTCTCCCGCGCCGTCGCCCAGCCCCCGGCCGTCCTGCCGCCCTCCGAACTGCCCGAGTACACCGCCCTGTGGGGCGGGCAGGACTTCCAGCGGGCCGTCGAGGACATCAAGGAGCGCATCCGGGCCGGCGAGGCCTTCCAGGTCGTCCCCTCCCAACGCTTCGAAACGCCGTGCACGGCAAGCGCGTTGGACGTCTACCGGGTGCTGCGGGCGACCAACCCCTCGCCGTACATGTACCTCTTCCGCTTCGAGGGCTTCGATGTCGTCGGCTCGTCCCCCGAGGCCCTGGTCAAGGTCGAGGACGGCCGGGCCATGGTGCACCCCATCGCCGGGACCCGATGGCGCGGTGCCACCCCGCAGGAGGACCAGGCGCTCGCGGACGACCTGCTCGCCGACCCCAAGGAGCGCGCCGAGCACCTGATGCTCGTCGACCTCGGGCGCAACGACCTCGGCCGGGTCTGCGAACCCGGCTCCGTCGAGGTCGTCGACTTCATGTCCATCGAGCGCTACTCGCACGTGATGCACATCGTCTCCACGGTCACCGGCAAGGTCGCCGAGGGCCGTACCGCCTTCGACGTGCTCACCGCCTGCTTCCCGGCCGGCACCCTCTCCGGCGCGCCCAAGCCCCGCGCGATGCAGATCATCGACGAACTGGAGCCCTCCCGGCGCGGTCTGTACGGCGGCTGCGTCGGCTACCTCGACTTCGCCGGCGACTCCGACACCGCCATCGCCATCCGCACCGCCCTGCTGCGCGACGGCACCGCCTACGTCCAGGCGGGCGCCGGAATCGTCGCCGACTCCGACCCGGTCGCCGAGGACACCGAGTGCCGCAACAAGGCCGCCGCCGTCCTGCGCGCCGTGCACACCGCCAACCGCTTGCAGAAATAGGGCTCCGGGGAAATAGGGCGCTTCTCATACGAACCCCGGGTGCCGGTTCGCCCGGGGTTCAGGCGATAGTGGAGTACGTGACTGCTGTACCTCACCCCCGTTCCGAAGCCGCCGGACCCGCCCGGGCCGGCCGCGTCAGCCTCGCCGCGGCCCTGCTGTCCGGCGCGCTCGGCGCGGCCGTGGCGCTGCTGGCCACCCGTCAGCAGTGGTCGGAGGGCACCGCCACGGTGGCCGGCGGCGACTTCCCGCTGACCGCCAACGGCAGCGACGTCACGGGCGTACCCGCGGCGCTCGCCATAGTCGGCCTCGCCGCGCTGGTCGCCGTCTTCGCCGTACGCCGCCTCGGCCGCACCTTCGTCGCCGGGCTGCTCGCCCTCTCCGGCGCCGGCACCATCGCCGCCTCCCTGATCGGCGCGAGCGACAGCGGCGCCCTCGACGAGAAGGCGGCCCGCGCCACCGGCGACACCGGCGCCACCGTCGCCGCGCTCAGCCACACCGCGTGGCCCTACGTCACCGCCGTCGGCGGACTGCTGATGCTGCTCGCCGGACTGCTCGCCCTGCGCTACGCCTCCGTCTGGCCCGCGATGTCCAGCCGCTACGAACGCTCCGGCGCCCCCCGCCCGCGCCGCGCCCCCGCCGTCGACCCGGACCGCCCCGAGGACCTCTGGAAGGCCCTCGACCGCGGCGAGGACCCGACGGGCGCCTAGGGCCTTTCGTTTGGATCAGCCTGGCTCTGATCGACGGTCCGTCGTGACTGAGCCGAGCGGGGTCTGGTGCGTGCAGCTGCAAGGCGGAGGAGGGAGTCGACGCGGAGCGTCGGCGACCGACGACAACGCGGCAGATGCGCGTGCCAGACCCCGCGACGCCAGGATGATCCAAACGACAGGCCCTAGCCACTGCTCCTTCCGGCCAGGGGCGGTCCGTCCGACGCGCGAGGGTGACCCCCGATCACCTCCCGTGTGCGCATGCGCGACAATGTCGTCGAGCGTCCGGCTCGGAGACTTACACACAGCAACGAGGAGCAAGTCATGGCGGGCAGCAGCCACGGTCACACCCCGGCCGCCTGGACCGGTGTCACAATCGCCTTCATCGGTTTCTGCGCCGCGGGCGCCTTCATGGTGCTGGCCAACCCGGCGGGCTTCTGGGCCAGCATGGGCGTCGTTGTGCTCGGCGGTGTGGTCGGCTGGGTCATGAAGGGCATGGGCCTCGGCCAGGCCAAGGACGCCGGCAAGCCCCTGCGCACCAGCGACGCGGCGCGCGCCGAGAGCTGACAAGCACGCACGACGTACCCGAGGGGCGGCCCCACAGCCGCCCCTCGGGCGTTTTCGGGGGAGAATGCCAGGCGTGAACACCGACAGTCGCAGCGTGACCCGCCGCGGAGCCACGGCCGCCCTCGGACGGCTCGCCGTGCCCGCCGGGGTGCTCGCGGCCGTGGTCGCCGCCTTCGCGTACGTCGCCCGCGTGGACCCCAACGAGCCCGGCCACTACCCGGCCTGCCCCCTGCTCCAGGTGACCGGCCTGTACTGCCCCGGCTGCGGCGGACTGCGCAGCGCGCACGCCTTCGTCCACGGCGACCTCGCGACCGCCCTGCACAGCAACGCGCCGGCCGTACTGGGCTATCTGGCCTTCGCCGTCCTGTGGACCGTCTGGGTGGTACGCGCGGCCCGCGGACGGCCCCTGCGGCTGGAGCCCGGCCCGGTGCACCTGTGGACGCTGGGCACGTTGCTGCTGGTCTTCACGGTTGTCCGGAACCTGCCCTTCGGTGGCTGGCTCCATCCTTGATCAACAGGCGAATGTCCAGGTAGTGGGACCGCCGTCAACCGGATGCGAGGCCTACGCCCTCCTGCGGATACCATCGCAGTGACCATCCGTTTTCGTATTCGCACCGGGAAGGGGGCCGCTCGCGTGAGTGTGCTCGACGAGATCATCGACGGTGTCCGTGCCGACCTCGCGGAGCGGCAGGCGCGCGTCAGCCTCGACGAGCTCAAGGAACGCGCGGCCAAGGCTCCCGCCGCCAAGGACGGCGTCGCCGCCCTGAAGGGCGAGGGCGTCAAGGTGATCTGCGAGGTCAAGCGCTCCAGCCCGTCCAAGGGCGCGCTGGCCGCGATCGCCGACCCGGCCGGACTCGCCGCCGACTACGAGGCGGGCGGCGCGGCCGTCATCTCCGTCCTCACCGAGCAGCGCCGCTTCGGCGGCTCGCTGGCCGACCTGGAGGCCGTCCGCGCCCGCGTGGACATCCCCGTCCTGCGCAAGGACTTCATCGTCACGTCGTACCAGCTGTGGGAGGCCCGCGCGTACGGCGCCGACCTCGCCCTGCTGATCGTCGCCGCCCTCGACCAGTCGGCCCTGGAGTCGCTGATCGAGCGTGCCGTCTCCATCGGACTCACCCCGCTGGTCGAGGTGCACGACGAGGAGGAGGTCGAGCGCGCGGTGGACGCGGGCGCGAAGATCATCGGCGTCAACGCCCGCAACCTCAAGACCCTGGAGGTCGACCGGGGCACCTTCGAGCGGGTCGCCCCCGAGATCCCCGACCACCTGGTCAAGGTCGCCGAGTCCGGCGTCCGCGGCCCGCACGACCTCATCGCCTACGCCAACGCCGGCGCCGACGCGGTCCTGGTCGGAGAGTCCCTGGTCACCGGCCGCGACCCCAAGTCCGCGGTGGCCGACCTGGTGGCGGCGGGCGAGCACCCGGCACTGCGGCATGGACGCGGCTGAACTTCGCTAGGCTGATTCCGATGACTCTCACCATGACGACCGTGGACCGGCACGCCCGCCTCGCGCGCGGCTGCCGCCCCCGGGGCTGCCGAGCCCCGGCGAGGCGCGTCCACGGCCGCCGGGTGCGGTACGTCATCGGAGACGAACCGGGCCAGGTCAACGGCCGTCGATGGCAGCGCGCCCCTCAGGGGCGCGGGGCTCTGTTCGACGTGCGGCTACCGCCGCGCGAGCGCGAACAACCACGGGCGGCCTGACGCCGCCCGAACAGCCCCGCCCCCACGGCGATTAGTGCACTCAACACACACTCACCGTGAGGTACACGCATGCCCAGCGACTTCTTCATCCCCGACCCGAAGGGTCAAGTCCCGAGCCCGGAGGGCTACTTCGGCGCCTTCGGCGGAAAGTTCATCCCGGAGGCCCTCGTCGCCGCCGTGGACGAGGTGGCCGTCGAGTACGACAAGGCCAAGAACGACCCCGAGTTCGCCCGCGAGCTCGACGACCTCCTGGTCAACTACACCGGCCGCCCCAGCTCCCTCACCGAGGTGCCCCGGTTCGCCGAACACGCCGGTGGCGCCCGGGTCTTCCTCAAGCGGGAGGACCTCAACCACACCGGCTCGCACAAGATCAACAACGTGCTCGGCCAGGCCCTGCTCACCAAGCGCATGGGCAAGACCCGGGTCATCGCCGAGACCGGCGCCGGTCAGCACGGCGTGGCCACGGCCACCGCCTGCGCCCTGTTCGGCCTCGACTGCACCATCTACATGGGCGAGGTCGACACCCAGCGCCAGGCCCTGAACGTGGCCCGGATGCGCATGCTCGGCGCCGAGGTCGTCGCCGTGAAGTCCGGCAGCCGCACGCTGAAGGACGCGATCAACGAGGCGTTCCGCGACTGGGTCGCCAACGTCGACCACACGCACTACCTCTTCGGCACCGTCGCGGGCCCGCACCCCTTCCCGGCGATGGTCCGCGACTTCCACCGGGTCATCGGCGTCGAGGCCCGCCGCCAGATCCTGGAGCGCGCCGGACGCCTCCCGGACGCGGCCGTCGCCTGCGTCGGCGGCGGTTCCAACGCCATCGGCCTCTTCCACGCCTTCATCCCCGACGAGGGCGTCCGCCTCATCGGCTGCGAGCCCGCGGGGCACGGCATCGAGACCGGCGAGCACGCGGCCACCCTGACCGCGGGCGAACCGGGCATCCTGCACGGTTCGCGCTCCTACGTCCTCCAGGACGAGGAGGGCCAGATCACCGAGCCGTACTCGATCTCGGCCGGTCTGGACTACCCCGGCATCGGCCCGGAGCACTCCTACCTCAAGGACTCCGGCCGCGGCGAGTACCGCGCCGTCACCGACGACGCGGCGATGCAGGCGCTGCGCCTGCTGTCGCGCACCGAGGGCATCATCCCGGCGATCGAGAGCGCCCACGCGCTCGCCGGGGCTCTGGAGGTCGGCAAGGAGCTGGGCAAGGACGGGCTGATCGTGGTCAACCTCTCCGGCCGCGGCGACAAGGACATGGACACCGCCGCCCGCTACTTCGGGCTGTACGACCAGGGCGCCGACGCCGAGGTCCCGGCCAACGCCGCCGACACCGCCGAGATCGAGGGGGACGCCCAGTGAGCGGGAACATCCAACTGCTGTCCGACACCCTCGCCGCCGCCAGGGCCGAGGGACGCGCCGCGCTCATCGCCTACCTCCCGGCCGGGTTCCCGACCGTGGACGGCGGCATCGAGGCGATCAAGGCCGCCTTCGACGGCGGCGCGGACGTCGTGGAGGTCGGTCTGCCGCACAGCGACCCCGTCCTCGACGGCCCCGTCATCCAGACCGCCGACGACATCGCCCTGCGCGGCGGGGTGAAGATCGCCGACGTGATGCGCACGGTCCGCGAGACCCACACGGCCACCGGCAAGCCCGTGCTGGTCATGACGTACTGGAACCCCATCGACCGCTACGGCGTCGAGCGGTTCACCGCCGAGCTGGCGGAGGCGGGCGGCGCCGGGTGCATCCTGCCCGACCTGCCGGTCCAGGAGTCCGCGCTGTGGCGCGAGCACGCCGAGAAGCACGGTCTCGCGACGGTCTTCGTGGTGGCGCCGAGCAGCAAGGACGCGCGGCTCGCACAGATCACCGAGGCGGGCAGCGGCTTCGTCTACGCCGCCTCGCTAATGGGCGTCACGGGCACCCGCGAGTCGGTCGGCGCGCAGGCCCAGGACCTGGTGGAGCGGACCCGGGGCACCGGCACCGACCTGCCCGTCTGCGTCGGGCTCGGCGTCTCCAACGCCGCGCAGGCCGCCGAGGTGGCCGGGTTCGCCGACGGTGTCATCGTCGGCTCGGCGTTCGTGAAGCGGATGCTGGACGCGCCCGACCACGCCGCCGGCATCGCGGCCGTGCGCACCCTCGCCGGTGAACTCGCCAAGGGCGTGCGAGGCACCGCGTAACTCGAACGGGTGGACCTGGGACCGGGGAGGCGCTGCGCGCCTCCCCGGTTCGTTTCCGGGGTGTGAGCGAGAAGAACCGTGAGGGAAAGCGCACCGCCCGGGAGCGGCTGGCGGTCGAGCGAGAGAAGCAGAAGGCCGCGGAGAAGCGGCGGCGGGCGCTGATCGTCGGCGCCAGCGTCGTCTGCGTGCTGGGGCTCGCCGCGGTGATCGGCGTGATCGCCGCCAACACCGGCAAGGACGACGACAGCGACTCCGCCGGGCCGGTCGTGGCGCCCTCGGGCGCGCAGGGCGAGGACAGCCTGGCCATCCCGGTCGGCAAGGACGACGCCCCCTCGACCCTGGTGGTCTGGGAGGACTTCCGCTGCCCCGCCTGCAAGGCCTTCGAGGACGCCTACCGCTCGACCATCCACGAGCTGACCGACGCCGGTCAGCTCCGGGTCGAGTACCGCCTCGCGACGATCATCGACGGCAACCTGGGCGGCAGCGGCTCCCGCAACGCCGCGAACGCGGCGGCCTGTGCCCAGGACGCCGGGAAGTTCGTCCCGTACCACGACGTGCTCTACCAGAACCAGCCGCCCGAGACCGACGACGCCTTCTCCCAGAACAGCAAGCTGTTCGAGCTGGCCGCCAAGGTGGACGGCCTGGACACGCCCGCCTTCCGCAAGTGCGTCGAGGACGGTACGCACAACGCCTGGGTGGCCAAGTCCAACGACGCCTTCCGCAGCGGCGGCTTCTCCGGCACCCCGACCGTCCTGCTCAACGGTGAGAACATCTACCAGGACCAGTCCATGACGCCCCAGAAGCTGAAGCAGCAGGTGCAGGAGGCGGCCCAGAGCTAGGTTTCGGGCGCGCCTGTTATGGAGCCGTAGCCGGGCTGCCCGTCGCGTGCGGGGCCCGGCAGGGTAGCGTCGACCTTGCCATGGAACTTGCCTACATTCCCAGCCCGTCGCGCGGAGTGATCCACCTCGGACCCGTTCCGCTGCGCGGCTACGCGTTCTGCATCATCATCGGCGTCTTCGTCGCCGTCTGGCTCGGCAACAAGCGGTGGATCGCCCGCGGCGGCCGGGCCGGCACGGTCGCGGACATCGCGGTGTGGGCCGTCCCCTTCGGACTGATCGGTGGACGTCTGTACCACGTGATCACGGACTACCAGCTGTACTTCAGCGAGGGCCGTGACTGGGTGGACGCCTTCAAGATCTGGGAGGGCGGTCTCGGCATCTGGGGCGCGATCGCGTTCGGCGCGCTGGGCGCGTGGATCGGCTGCCGCCGCCGTGGCATCCCGCTGCCCGCCTACGCCGACGCCGTCGCCCCCGGTATCGCCTTCGCCCAGGCCATCGGCCGCTGGGGCAACTGGTTCAACCAGGAGCTGTACGGCAAGGCCACCGACCTGCCCTGGGCGCTGGAGATCACCTCCTCCACGGACGGCCGGGAGCCGGGCACCTACCACCCGACGTTCCTGTACGAGTCGCTGTGGTGCGCCGGTGTGGCGCTGCTCGTCATCTGGGCCGACCGGCGCTTCAAGCTCGGCCACGGACGGGCGTTCGCGCTGTACGTCGCGTCCTACTGCGTGGGCCGGTTCTGGATCGAGTACATGCGTGTCGACGAGGCGCACCACGTCCTCGGCCTGCGGCTGAACAACTGGACCGCGGTGCTCGTCTTCCTGCTGGCCGTGGCCTACATCGTGATCTCCGCCAAGAAGCGGCCCGGCCGGGAAGAGGTCGTGGAGCCGGGCGCGGCCCCCGCGGTCGAGTCCTCGGACTCCGGGGACGGGGACGCCGAGGGGTCGGACTCCGTGGAGCCGGCCAAGTCCTCCGAAGACGCGGAGTCCGCCGAGTCCTCCGAGACCAAGGACGGGACCAAGGACGAGGCCGGGTCGGCCAAGAAGGGCTGACCGGTCGGTCGTACGACGGCGAAGGGCGCCCGGAGTGTTCCGGGCGCCCTTCGCCGTGTTCAGCCGCGGCGGGCGGCGAGGGAGAGCGTGCGGTGGGCGGCCGTCACCACCGCCGCGTCGATGAAGGTGCCGTCGCGCAGCGCCTGCGCGCCCTCGTGCGCCGCGGCGGCCTTCACGATCGTCTCCGCCCGCGCCAGCTCCTCCTCGGTGGGCAGGTAGGCCCGCTCGATGACCGGGAGCTGGCGGGGGTGGACCGCCGCCCGGCCCAGGAAGCCCAGGGCGCGGCCGTGCGCGCAGCTCGCCGCGAGGCCCGCCAGGTCCCGGGTGTCGGGGTACACGGACTGGGGCGGCGGCGGCAGCCCCGCCGCCCGGGCGGCCACGATCACCCGGGAGCGCGGCCAGTCCAGGCCCGCGTCGTCCCGTACCCCGAGATCGGCCCGGAGGTCCGCCTCGCCGAGGGCGATGCCGTGCACGGCGGGATGGGCCCCGGCGATGGCGAAGGCGTGCTCGATGCCCAGGGCGGACTCCAGCAGGGCGTACAGCGGGTGCGGGGTGCACCGCGCGACCCTGAGGATCTGCTCGGGGGAGGTGACCTTGGGCAGCCGCAGCCCGGCCACCCCGGCCCGGTGGGCCAGGGCGCGGAGGTCGTCCGCCGCCAGGGGACCGTCCAGGGCGTTCACCCGGACGTGGACCGACACGGGCTGGGGGTCGGAGAGGAGTTCGGCCGTGGCGTCCCGGGCGTACTCCTTGCGGTCCGGGGCGACCGCGTCCTCCAGGTCGACCACCACGACATCGGCGCCGGTCCGCAGCGCCTTGGCCACCGTGTCCGGCCGGTCGCCGGGTACGTACAGCCAGGTCAGAGGGGGCGTCATACGGCGCCCTCCGCGCGCAGGGCCGCCACCTCGGCCGGGGTCAGGCCGAGTTCGGTGAGCACCTCGTCGGTGTCGGCGCCGTGCGGGCGGCCGGTCCAGCGGATCGCGCCGGGGGTCGCGGAGAGCCGGAAGAGGACGTTCTGCATACGCAGCGGGCCCAGCTCCGGGTCGTCGACCGTGGTGATGGTGTCGAGCGCCTGGTACTGCGGGTCCGTCATCACGTCGCGCACGTCCTGAATGGGCGCGACGGCCGCCTCCGCCTTCTCGAAGGCCGCGAGCACCTCGTCGCGGGTGCGCTCGGCGATCCAGCCGCCGACCGCCGCGTCCAGTTCGTCGGCGTGCCGGGCCCGCTCCACGCCCGTCGCGAACCACGGCTGGTCCACCAGATCCGGGCGGCCCACCAGGCGCATCACGCGCTCCGCGACCGACTGCGCCGAGGTGGAGACCGCGACCCAGCTGCCGTCCGCCGTGCGGTAGGTGTTGCGCGGGGCGTTGTTCGCGGAGCGGTTGCCGGTGCGCTGCTGGACATAGCCGAGCTGGTCGTACCAGGTGGGCTGCGGGCCGAGGACCGAGAGCATCGGCTCGATCAGGGCGAGGTCGACGACCTGGCCCTCGCCGGTGCGGTCACGGGCGGCGAGCGCCGTGAGGACGGCGTACGCCGTGGCCAGGCCGGCGATCGAGTCCGCGAGGCCGAACGGCGGCAGCGTCGGCGGCGCGTCCGGCTCCCCGGTGAGCGCGGCGAAGCCGCTCATCGCCTCGGCCAGGGTGCCGAAGCCGGGGCGGTGGGCGTACGGGCCGAACTGGCCGAAGCCGGTGACCCGGGTGAGCACCAGCCGCGGGTTGACCGCCGACAGCTCGGGCCAGCCGAGGTCCCATTTCTCCAGGGTGCCGGGGCGGAAGTTCTCGATGATCACGTCGGCGGTGGCGGCGAGCCGCAGCAGGGTGTCCCGGCCGCCGGGGGTGGACAGGTTCAGCGTGATGGCGCGCTTGTTGCGGCCCAGGTGCTTCCACCACAGCCCGATGCCGTCCTTGGCCGGGCCGTGGCCGCGGGACGGGTCGGGCCGGTCCGGGTGCTCGACCTTGATGACCTCCGCGCCGAAGTCGCCGAGCGCCGTGGCGGCGAGCGGGCCGGCGAACAGGGTGGCCAGGTCCAGGACGCGCAGTCCGGTCAGCGGGGCTCGGTTCATGGGCGGAGCGTCTCCCGGTGGGTGAGCTGGGCCAGGGTGTCGAAGCCGGTGCCGTTGAAGTCGCCGACGGAGGTGGCCAGCCGGTTCTTCAGCGGGGCCGTCCAGTGGTCGGGGAGCGCGCCGGGGTGCCCGGCGAGGAGAGCGGCGATGCTGCCCGCGGTGGCGCCGCCCGAGTCGGTGTCCCAGCCGCCGGACACGGCACGGGAGACGGAGCCGGTGAAGTCGCCGTCCGCGTGGGTGAGGGCGGCGGCGACGAGCGCGGTGTTGGGGACGGCGTGTACCCAGTGGTGGGCGGCTGCGTAGGTGGCGTGGAGGTGGTCCACGACCGTGTCGAAGTCCTCGTGCTCGTGGGCGAGTTCCAGGGCGTGGCGGACCGCCCGGTGCAGCCGGGAGGCCGGGGGGACCACCCGCAGGCCGGTGGCGAGGCAGTCGTGGACGTCGTGGGCGCCGGTCGCGGCCCGGGCGATGACGGCGGCGACGAACATGGCCGCGTAGACGCCGTTGGCGGTGTGGGTGAGGGTGGCGTCCCGGTGCGCCTGCTCGGCCGCGGCGGCCGGGTCGCCGGGGTTGGTCCAGCCGTGCACGTCGGCGCGGATGAGGGCGCCGATCCACTCCCGGAAGGGGTTGCGGTGGCGGGCTGTGTGCGGCGGTTCCAGACCGGTGAGCAGATTGCGGTACGCGATGCGTTCGGCGGTGAAGGTACGGCCCGCGGGGAGTTCGTCGAGCCAGAGGCGGGCGACGTCGGCGGTGTCGAAGTCCCGGCCGTGGCGCTGCAGGAGCAGCAGATTGAGCAGGGGGTAGTTGAGGTCGTCGTCCTCGGGCATGCCGTCGATGTTCTCGGCGAGCGAGGTCCGGGCCGAGCGGCGGTTCCAGGGGTGGGTGAGCAGCAGGTCCTCGGGGACGCCCTTGGCGGTGAAGTACGTGGTGGGCGGCCAGTTGCCGGTGGGGAGGGCGAGTTGGCGGACGGCGTCGAGGGGGAGCTTCTCGACGGGCTTGCCGAGCAGGCATCCGGCCGCGCGGCCCAGCCAGGCCGCCTCGTAGCGGTCCGGGGTGACCTCAGGGGTGGTTTCGGTGGTGGTCTCGGTGGCGCTTTCGGGGGCTGCGGTCCTGGGCGTCGGCCAGTCCGGGCAGGCGGCCCTGATGGCGGCGAGGTCGGTCGGCTCGTGGTCCGTCAGGCTGCTGGGCAGGTCGGCGAGTTCGTCGAGCAGGTCCTCGGCGAGGAGGCGGAGGTAGCGGGAGGCGCGGTCGGGGGACGCGCCCGAGCGCGCGGGTGCGTCGAGGCCGCCCGCCGCCCTCCAGCGGTTGGCGATCCGGGAGGGCTCGCGGCCGTCCAGGGCCGCCTGGCGCAGTTCGTGACCGATCAGGTCCTCGGGCTGGACCCAGGTCAGTCGGAGCATTCGGGACCTCCGAGGGCGGTGAGGGCGCGCTCGTGGGCGCGGCGGCGCTGTACGTCACGGTCGAAGACCTCGCGCGTCACGGCGGCGAGGGTGCGGGCGGGTTCCCACAGGTCGAGGCGGCTGGCGTCGGCCACCTGCTTCGCCCAGTCCTCGGGCACGCGGTGGCCCAGCGCGCCGGACAGGGCGCCGGACATGGTGGCGATGGAGTCGCAGTCCCGGCCGTAGTTCACCGAGCCGAGCACCGTCCGGCGGTAGTCGCCGGACGCCACCAGCAACATGCCGAGCGCGACGGGCAGTTCCTCGATGGCGTGCAGCCGGGAGGGGCGGCGGGCGCCGAGCGAGGGGGAGCGGTAGTCGGGGCCGACCGTGTCGTACGGCGCCACCGCCTGCCGGATCGGGGTCAGCGCCGACTCGAAGTCGCTGTGGCGGGCGGCGACTTCACAGACCTTCTCAATGGCCTCGCGGGTGCCGTCCTTGGCGAGCGCGAGGCAGGTGTCGACGACGGACTCCGGGGTCGCGCCCGGGGTGCAGGCCGCCGCGACCGCCGCCGCGAAGACGCCCGCCGCCTCACGGCCGTAGGAGGACTGGTGGGCGCCCGCGATGTCCAGGGCCTCGGCGTAGGCGGCGTGCGGGTTGGCCGCGTTGACCAGGCCGACCGGGGCCATGTACATCGCCGCCCCGCAGTTGACGATGTTTCCGGTGCCGGCCTCGCGGGGGTCGACGTGGCCGTAGTGGAGGCGGGCCACCAGCCACTTCTCCGCGAGGAAGACGCGGTGCAGGGGGAGTGCCTCCGCCTCCAACTCCGGGATCCAGCGGGGGGTGTTCATCAGGTCCGGGACCAGGTGGTCGGCGATCGCGTACGCGTCGAGGTGGTCGCGGACCTTGGCGTAGACCCGGATCAGGGCGTGGGTCAGCAAGGTGTCGTCGGTGACGTGGCCGTCGCCCTTGTGGTACGGGGCGAGGGGGCGGGCGGTGCGCCAGGCGTCGCCGTTCCAGGGGCCGACGATGCCGTGGACGCGGCCGCCGTGGCGTTCGAGGATCTGGTCGGGGGAGTAGCCCTCGACCGGGCCGCCGAGGGCGTCGCCGACGGCCGCGCCGACGAGGGCGGAGGTGATGCGGTCGTCGAGGGTGGCCGAGGCGGTTTCTGGGTGAGGTGGGGGGATTTGGTGGTGTTCAGGTGGTTTCATGGGGCGCATCATCCTCCTGTTGTGGCCGGTTGTGCGGCTTCCAGGAGTTCGGCGAGTTCCACGAGGTCCGTACCGGTGAGGCGGGGGAGTGCGCAGCCGGACAGGACGCGGCAGGCGTCGCTCCAGGACGCGGGGAGCGCGGCGCCGCCGCCCAGGGCGCCGGTGAGGGCGCCCACCAGGGCGGGGGCGGAGTCGGCGACCCGGGAGAGGCAGGCCGCCGCCGGGACCGCTTCGGCGATACGGCCCTGGGCGGCGGTGGTCAGGGCGAGCGCCACGGGAACCGTCTCGGCGGCCGCGATGCCGTAGCTGTAGACGTGGTCGACGATCTGGTGTTCCAGGTGGGGGATCAGGGCGAAGGCGCTGTCGGCGGCGTCGGCGAGGGCCAGGGCGTGGCGGGCGTTGCGGCCGATCTCCGTCCCGGGCGGGAGTTCCGCGAGGGCGGCTTTGACGCAGGCGTCCGGGGGCTCGCCGGTCAGGGCGAGGGAGAGGGCGGCGGCCATGGCGCGGGCGCCGTGGACTCCGTCGCCGTCCTGGGTGTAGCGGGCGTCGAACTCGGCGAGTTCGGCGGCGAGTTCGGGGTCGCCGGGGTGTGCCACCGCGAGGACGCAGGCTCTTACGCAGGCGGCGTCGTCGAAGTAGTGGGGGTTGTCGTGGCCGGTGGCGGGTGGGCGCAGGCCGGTGGCGAGGTTGCCGAGTCCTGCGCGGACGGAGATGCGGGCGCGGAGGGGGAGGACGGCGGATTCGATCTCGGGGGCGCGGTTCGCTGCGGCGGCGACCTCGCTGGCGACGGCGTTCCAGGTGAGGTCGATGGCTGCGCGCATGCGGCGGTGTCTGCTGAGGTCGCCGAGGGCGGTGTCGTCGCCGGCGCGGAGTACGGCCTCGGCGGCGAAGGCTGCCCACTCGGCGTCGTCGGAGGGGCCCAGGCGGAGGGGTTCGGGGGGTTGGTTGAGGGCGATGGGGACGGGGAGGGTGGTGGTGGCGTTCTGGTCGGCGAAGGTGTCCAGTTCGCGGGTGAGGCGGCGGGTCCATTCCGGCATGCGGGCGGCTCTGTGGCGGGCGGCGGGCCAGCCGGCGGCGTCGCCTGCGGCGAGGCCGAGGAGGAGGCCTTCGATGCGGCGGGTGCGTGTTCCGGCGGGTTTCGCCCCCGCCGCCCCTACCCGTCCCACCTCCAGGGGCTTCGCCCCTTCGACCCCACCAGGGGGCTCCGCCCCCTGGACCCCCGTCGGCCCTGAACGGGCCTCGTCCTCAGGCGCCGGACGGGTTGGGGGTGGCTGGGGTGGGTGGGCA